>MNZQ01000017.1 GCA_001873745.1 Syntrophaceae bacterium CG2_30_58_14 | reverse complement strand
CCGTTTCGACCCCTTGCGGAGACGGACGATGCAGGGATAGGCGGTCGCCTCCGGAAAGATCGGCAGCGCGCCGAAGTCGACGACCAGCTCCAGGCCTTGCTCCCGGAGCCATTTCCGGAGCGGAGCGCCGTAATTGGCCCGCATCCATTTGTTCGCCACGATGATCGAGAAATACCCTCCCTCCCGGAGGACGGCGACGCCCAGCTCGAAAAAATAGGCGTACAGATCGGAGACGCCGTGATAGACCTCGTACCGGCTCCGGGCATACGCCTTGAAGGCCGACCCCAGCATCTCCTGCCGCACGTACGGCGGGTTGCCGATGACGCAGTCGAAACCGACGAAGCGGCCGTTTTCATCGAGCACTTCCGGAAATTCGTAGCGCCACTCGAAGGCGGCGCGATAGACGGTCCGCTTCTTTTCGTCGATCCGCCGGCGCAGCTCCGCCGTCCGCACCTGAATCCCGGTGCGTTTCTCCGCCCCCTCCCGGTCGAAGTCGAAGAGGGTCTGGGCGAGGTCGTTTTCCAGTTTCCGCAGCAGCTTTTCCTCCGCATCGGTGGGGAGGGAGAAGGCCTGGAGCTCCTCCTTCATGTTCTCGATCTCCCGGCGGAGGAGGGCCTTGTTGGCCGGGTGGAGCTTGTAGAGCAGGACCTTTCCCCGGTAGCGGCCGGCCAGAACCTTCAGGCGCGCTCGGTCCGCCGGGAGGACGTCGTCGCCCCCCGCGAGGGCGAAGCGGCTGATCAGGGAGTTGCCGCATTTGATGTTGATGTCGATGTTGGGAAGGGTTTCCAGGCGGGCGTAGCCGCTCTCCTTGGTGTAATAGGCGTGCTTGAGCAGTTCGATCCAGAGCCGCAGGCGGCAGATGGCGACGGACTTGGGGTTGATGTCCACGCCGAAGAGCCCCTGTTCGATCAGGGTCCGCTTCTCATGGAAGAGCGCCTCCTGGAGACGCTGCAGCGGCTCGATCGGACGGCCGTTTTTGTTGAGACGGTAAGCGAAGGGCCGCTCGTCGTCCCGGTCCGTGACGAGAAGCTCGTCGTTCTCGACGCCGACGGCGTACTCCTTGACGCGGGCGCCGTCGCGGTAGCAGAGGATCCCGAGCTCGCCCTTGACGGCGATGATCTCGTTCAGCGCGGAGACGAGGAAGTGGCCGGAGCCGACGGCGGGGTCGCAGACCGTCAGGGATTCGATCAGCGCGTTGGCCGTTTTCCGCGCCTCCGGATCGGACGGGTCCAGGCGCTCCTTCAGATCGGTAAAGGTCCGGACGTTTTTCATCCCCGGCATATCGGTCCGGAACTTCTCCGCCACCGCCCGCCGGAGGGTCTCCCGGCAGATGTACATGGTGATGAAGCCGGGGGTGAAAAAGGAGCCTTCCCGGTAGCCGTTGATCTTCTCGAAGATGAGGCCCAGGACCGAGGCGTTGATGATGGTCCGGGGCGTCTCGCGGACGCCGCCCGCCCCTTCGCCGCTGAAATCGTAGGCGTCCAGGAAACCGAGGAGGTAGGCCGGGGCGGAAAGGAACCCTTCCCGCCGTTTGCCCGTTTCGTCCTTGAGGACCGTGCCGCCGTAGAGTGGAAGCTCCAGGCGGCCCTTGAGGTCGGCGATATGGACGGTCTCGCGCTCCAGATCCGTCTCCTCGAAAAGGGAGCTGTTCAGGTAGGGAACGAAGCGGAATTTTTCCGCCACAGAACCCCGCCTCTCCTCCGGGCGGACCGCAAGGACCTCGAAGAACAGCTCTTCGAGCCCGTCGAAATTCTGCAGGGCGTCCGGGCGGAGAAAGGCGTGGCGGTCGTCCCCGTCGTTCCAGGCGACGAGCCTCCCCTCGAGGAGCTTCAGGAAGAGAACCCGGTTGATCCAGGTGATGCAGAGCTCCAGCGCGGCGCTGAAGATCCGCTCGTCGGCGTCGCCTTCCGATTCCGGTTCCGGCGTGGTTGTCTCGGCGGCAGGAAGGCAACCCCGGATCTTCAGCACGTTGATTGCGTTTTCCAAGAGGGCGCCTTCATCCCTTTTCCCGTCCGGTTTTCTCCCGATGAGCTTTCGGCCCCCCTCACGGATCTCCTCCAGGCCGATGATATGGAGGAGTTCGTTGTAGAATTCCCTGTTCAGGGTGTTGCTGTCGTTGGCGAAGGGAAGCTTCAGCAGATGGGGCGGTGAGAAGAGTATGAAGAGGGGGAGCAGCTTCCCGTCCCCGCCGGCCGTGGGGTTCCGCACAAGGGCTTCGCAGGGGCGCAGGTCGATATGCGTGCAGGTCAGTTCGATGTCGGATCTCTCCAGAAAGGGGCGCAGGATCTCCCCATAGAAGGCGTCGGTTCGGGCGCTGGAGAGGCGGTTGCCCTCCCAGTCGTGATATTGCCGGACCAGCCCCTTGTCGCTGTAAAAGTAGCGATCGAACTCCGCCGCATCGAAGATGTACCATTCATAGATGTTGCAGGCGATCAGCCGTGTCAGGCCGAGGTTGCCGGCGGTGCGTTCCCGGAGGTAGTAGAGGATCAGTTCGTGCAGCGCCTTGGCATTGGGGCGGGCGGCGGAAATCATCTCCGCGGCGTTGGCCGGGTGCTTCGTTTCGATGATGACGGCGACGGGGTCTCGGGAGGACCTCCCCGCGTGGATGACCAGGTCGGCCCTCTCTTTCGTGTTGATCTCGCCGACATCCCGATACCAGACCTCCGTGAGGAAATCGGCGATGATCCTTTTCAAATGCTCCTCGGACTCGCCCTGATCGATCCGGCCGAACAGCCGTTTGAGACCCTCCCGGAAGAGGTCGAACGCCTCGCGGGCGACGGGCTTGCGCAGCCAGGCGCGGTGGACGGTTTTTTCAACGGGCAGGCAGACGATATTCACGGTCGCATTTCCTCCATGGATAAAGCGTCACGGGAAACGATCTACCATGAAAAACCAATATATGCATTCACATTTTCACGGTCCGCGGCGGGGCGTCCACGGGTATGTGCCCGGACCTCTCCTGCACTAAAGCACCATCATGAGCAAGCGTATCCCCACCGCCCCCAGGGCAAATGCCAGCCCCCGGATGATCCATGTTCCGTGGATCTTGCCGGAGAGCCGGGCTCCCAGTGGCGCGCCCAGTAAAACACCTGCGGCCAGCAAGAGGGTGCGGCGAATGCCCTGCGTAAAGGCCCCGGTTGCGATATGGGTCAGTGTTCCCGTCAGCGCCATGTTGGTCAGGACAAACTGGGAGGTCGCGGTAGCGATGTGCACCGGAAAATTCAACAGGTGGATCAGCACGGGCACATGGATGATTCCTCCGCCGATGCCCAACAGGCTGGAGAGAAAACCGACCGCCATGCTCACGACGATCCCCAGGGGCTGATGATAAGAGAAACGATGGACCGTGCCGTCAGCCTCGGTCACAGTGCACTCCCGGTGGTTGGGCGGACAGGCCCGCGCCGCCTTCTCCCGGCCTCCGGGTTTGACAAACAGAAAGATTGAAACGGCAATCAGCGAGAGGCCGAAGATGCCGTCAAAGAGACGTCGGGGCATATAGGGCGTGGCGAGGGCGCCCAGGATGGCCCCCGGTATCGTTGCCGCCGAGAAGAGCAGGCCGGAGCGGTACTCGATCCGTTTCATGCGGGCATAGGCGATGGAGCCGGAAAGGGCATTGAAGAAGACGACCGCCAGCGAAATGCCGGTAATGGTCTCCGACGTCGCCTGGGGATAGAGCAGGAGCAGGATGGGCACGAGTACGAAGCCGCCCCCGGCGCCGATCAGCGTTCCGTAGGCCCCAATGACAAAGCCCAGTGGAATCAACCATAGATATTCTAAAGGCATGTGTGAGATCCTTCCAATCTCAGAATTTCAGTGTGACGGGACTGAAAACCTAGAACTCCTGCTTTTTGAACCGGGGGCGCCTCCTCGGTCGCTACAACCGCCGCCTTCTCTGCGTCTTTCACCGTCCGGTACGTCTTTTCATCACGGTTATTTCCTCTTGATTCAAGTCTGAAACTATGTTATACACCAATCATTGGCATACCATCTATCATAGGCGCCTGTGTCTGTCAATGAAACTTCATCGGGAGAAGATATGCAGAATAAACATGAAGTAATATCCAATATTATGGATAATATAAGAAGGGTCTTCCAGATCTTGAACGAACAGTCGCAGAGGATCAAGCAGGAAACCGGTCTGACAGGTCCGCAGATTTGGGCCATACGGGTGATTCATGAACATGGGCCCATCAATATCTCGGATATTGCCAGGCGCATGTATCTTCACCCGACAACCGTTCTGGGGATCGTCGACAGGCTCGAAGCGCGCGATCTTGTTTCAAGAAAGCGGTCGAAGGATGATCGCCGCGTCGTCTGGCTTGAATTAACTCAGGGCGGCAAGGGGCTCGTTCAATCGGTGCCCGAGGTCGTCCAGGGTTTATTGGGGGCAAGATTGGAGGGCATAGATTTAAATGACCTCGCGGAGATCGACGAGGGCATTGGTCATTTGGTTAAAATCTTCGGCGTGCAGGAAATACCCCCGAAACCCATGCTTTCCATAGAAATCAATAAGGCAAAGCGAAAAGAATGAAATTCATAAAGGGGGCAGGCCGGGGAAACATTACTGAATTGGAAAGGAGAGTAAGTCTTGGAGAGGATCAGCACGGGGAAATTTGTCCCGTCTCGACGACATTCAGACATTTGATATCAACATCCGGTCGTGCTACAAGATGTTTCAAAGAGAATGAAAGGTGATGCTTGACACCTTGGTTGCCGGAGTCGGTATTGCCGCTTCGCTCGTGGCGTTGACCGCCGCTTTGCGCTATTACCTCCGTGTTCGCCACGAACGGGTTGGCCTGTCCTGGGTTTGGATGCTGGGAGGAATGGTCTGCTTCATCGTTTCGGTAGCAGGTACAATATTGAGGAGATGGGAATGGACATTTTAAACCTGATCCTGCCTCATTTCGATCACTGGGGCTATTATCTCCTTTTTCTGATGACTTTTCTTGAGACTTCGGCATTTCTTGGATTGCTTGTGCCCGGCGAGAGCGTGGTGGTCATCGCCGGACTGCTGGCTGCGAGGGGAACGCTTGACTTGGGCGATGTAATATGGGTTGCCTCGCTCGGCGCGATATTCGGAGACACGACAGGATATTTTATCGGCCGCCGGTTCGGCGAGGGATTTTTCCTGGAATACGGCAGGTACTTTTTTTTCAATAAAGAATATCTTGACAACACGAAAGGGTTCTTCGACAAACATGGCGGGAAGACTATCTTTCTGGGTCGATTTATGTCGTGGCTCAGGGCCTTTGCCCCGGTCGTGGCCGGAATTTTAA
>MNZQ01000104.1 GCA_001873745.1 Syntrophaceae bacterium CG2_30_58_14 | reverse complement strand
GCCACAGCAACCGGCGGGGGGTGCAGTTCATCGGAATCCACTGCGGCGCCATCCCCGACACCCTTCTCGAAAGCGAGCTCTTCGGTCACGAGAGGGGGGCCTTTACCGGCGCCGTACGCCGGAAATTAGGCAAATTTGAACTGGCCAACCGGGGAACGATTTTTCTCGACGAAATCGGCACGATCACCCCTTCCGCGCAGATCAAGCTCCTCCAGGTCCTTCAGGATCGGACCTTTCAGCGGGTCGGGGGGGAGACCGTCATCGAGACCGACGTGCGGATCATCGCCGCCTCCAACCAGGATCTCGGGCAGATGGTGGAGAAGGGGCTCTTCCGGAACGACCTCTACTACCGGCTGAACGTATTTCCGATTGAGATCCCGCCTCTTAGGGAACGACGGGAGGACATCCCCCAGCTTACGGAGATCTTCCTCCGGCAGATGAACCGGTTCAACCACCGGGGGATTCACTACGTCCATCCGCAGGTAATGGAGGCGTTTCAGCGCTACCCCTGGCCCGGCAACATCCGCGAACTGGAGAACCTGGTGGAGCGGGCCTGCATTCTGGAAACCTCTTCCATCCTGACACAGACGAGCTTCCCGGCGGAGCTCTTCACCAAGGCGCCTTCTGCATTGTCGGCGCCCACCGGGAGAACCGGCCTCACGCTGGCGGAGGCGCGCGCTCGCGCCGTCGCGGAGGTGGAGAAAAGCTATCTTCAGGAGCTGCTTGCCCGGACCGGGGGGAGGATCAACCGGACGGCGGAGTCGGCCGGCGTCACGGTCCGCCAGATCAGCAAACTCATGCGTAAAAACAATATCCGAAAAGAGACGTTCCGCTAACGGATTCAGCGCCGGGACGGCGTGGGTTCCTGCCGCGTCTTGACGATAACCCGGACGACCGGCGCTTTCCCCTTTGCGAACTGGATATCCGGAGGATAACGCAGAGATGGCGAGAATGCCTTCTGGACGTCTAATTGCGCCAGATCGATCGGCTCGGTCAGGATCCGGATCCGTTTGCCGCGAAGCCGGCGGGGGATGAGGATTCGCGCCTCCGCCGGGGTGGCGATGATCTGCTGAACCGCAAGACCCGGCGGGGGGTTGTTTTCCGTCAGAACCTCGATGGGGACGGTCATGGAGATGAGGCGCGAGGTGACGACCGTGATCCGCTCGGGGCTGATCCCGGCAACCGCAAGGTTGGAGGGGGTCTTCACCATGTCGCGCGTGAGCGTGACCTCCTGCTTGCCCGGCGGGAATTGCGCCAGATCGAGAGAAATCTTGAGACTCTGCGGATTCAGGAGTTGAAAGGCCTGCGCGTGTCCCATGAGCATGACCTTTGCCTCCGTGGCCTTCGGTTCCTCCAGAACCCATTCCGCCGGGGCGTTCCGGTATTCAATGGGGACCATGAAATCCCGCCGGATCGTTTCCCGCTGATAGCCGAAAACGACCCAGAGAATGCAGGCCAGCACAATGGCAATCATCTTTTCCCGCTTGTTTTCCTTCAGCCAGCGGAGGATCGGTCCCGGTTTGGCGAGCGGCGCCCGCCTGGCGAAGAAGGCCTCCAATTCGATGCGGAGGGCCGAGGCGTTGGCGATCTCCTGGATTCTCTCTCCTTTGGCGAGCGAGATCGTTCCGCGCTCCTCGGAGACCACGATGCAGATCGCGTCGGAACGCTCCGAAAGGCCGAGGGCCGCCGTGTGGCGAAGGCCCAGATTGCCGTGCTGGGCGGCATTGGCCGACAGCGGAAGATGGCAGCCGAAGCGCATGACCCGGTTTCCGTCCACGAGGATGGCGCCGTCGTGACCGATCGAATGGGGATCGAAGATGCTCTCTAAGAGGGGCTGGCTGAGGATGCCGTCGAGGTTGCTTCCCCCCGTCAGGTGGCGATCCAGAGGATCGTGTCCCTGGAGCGCGATCAGGGCGCCGACTTTTTTTCGCGCAAGATCAGCGGCGGTTTGGGCGAGAACCTCCGCGCCTTCGTTGAACGCGGCGACGGCGAAGAACCGTTTCCGGAAACTCCCCAGCAGGGCCAGGCGTTCAAAGAAACGCCGGAGATCCTCCTGAAAGATGACGACGAGGACAAACAGCAGGATCGCGAAGAAGGCCTGGAGGACGACGGTGGTCAGGTAGAGCTGGAAGAAGCGGGCGAGCATATAGACGACGCCCAGCAAGGTGATGCCCAGGAATACGAAACGGGACGCCCGATCCTTGAACCAGATCAGCAGCGCCGAGATCATGATCGAGATGATGGCAATGTCCAGGATGTCCTGAATCCGGAAGGCGTTGAGCATCGTCAAGGTATTTTCGATCATCGGGAAAACTCATCTTTCTGCCCGCCGGGAAGAGGGCCGGTCTGTTTGCAGGAAGCGGTTGAAAAAGTCGAACGAACTTTTTTAATATATAAACAAAAGCGTTGCGGCGTGTCAAGAAGATATCGGATTTCATCACATTTCAAAAAGACCGGTCAACCTCTCTTCCGTCCTTGTTGCGGGAAACGGGGTTTGATTTTGTCTTTTCCAGCAGGTTCGGCTATAATGTTGAACAGTGGGTAGCGCGCGGAATGGGAGGAAAAATGATCGATCGGGGGAAGGCAGAGAAGATCGGCCGTGTCGCGGAAATGATAGCGAAGGCAAAAAACATCGTCGTCTTTACGGGCGCGGGCGTCAGCACGGAATCCGGAATTCCCGATTTCCGCAGCCCCGGCGGCTTCTGGACGAAGTTCGATCCGGAGGATTTCACGATCGACAAATTTCTAACGAGCCCGGAGACCCGGCGGAAACAGTGGCGCTTCCTCCTCTCCGGCGATCTGTTCAGGGAGGCCCGGCCCAACGCCGCGCATGAGGCCATCGCGGAGTTGGAGAAGCTCGGAAAAGCAAGCTGCGTCATCACCCAGAACATCGACAATCTTCACCAGAAAGCGGGAAACGATCCTGCAAAGGTATTCGAGCTCCACGGCAACATGCGCTGGATCCTCTGCATGGATTGCGGGGAGCGCTACCCGCTGGAGGAGATTCTCCTAAAGAACGGGGCGTCGGAAGAGGTTCCGGTCTGCGGCCGCTGTTCCGGAATCCTGAAACCCGACGTGATCTTCTTCGGCGAAGCCCTCCCCGAGGAGACCCTGAACAAGGCCGCCTGGCATGCCGGCCACTGCGACCTCCTCTTGGTCGTCGGTTCGTCGCTCGTCGTTTACCCGGCGGCCTACATGCCGCTTTATGCCAAGCAGGCGGGGGCCTCGCTCGTGATCGTTAATCGGAGCCCCACGCCGGCGGACAAGATTGCAGACGTGGTGATCCACGCCGCCGCGGGGGAGACGATGGGGCGCATCCTCGCGGGAGTGAGACAGAGGCTCGCTGCGATGTCGTTGAATTAAGCGCTTTGACGCCCCTCTTTCCCAAAAGGGGGCCGGGGGTGATTCTACGGAATGTCGTGAGAATCCCCCTTTACAAGGGGGAACTGAAAAAAGATCATTCTTGATGTCGATGGCATCGGGGTTTGCCGAATCATGTGCCTGATCTTATTTGCCTGGAAAAAGGATCAAAATTACCCGCTCGTCCTCGCGGCGAACCGGGACGAGTTCTATGAGAGACCGTCGGCGCCGGCCGACTTCTGGGATGACGCGCCGGATCTGCTTGCGGGCCGGGATTTGCGCGATGGGGGGACGTGGCTTGGGATCACCCGCGGAGGGAGGGTGGCCGCACTCACGAACTACCGTGATCCGACTTCCCTGAAAACCGGCGCCCCTTCGCGGGGGACGCTGGTCAGCGATTACCTCCGCAGTCTCGCCCCCCCGGGGGTCTATCTCGACCGGGTTGCATCCGAGGCCGATCGTTTCAACGGTTTCAACCTGCTTGTCGGCGATCCCGACGCACTTTTCTGTTTCTCGAACCGCGGCGCCCGGGAATGTCTGCAACCCGGGATCTACGGTCTGAGCAACCGCCTCCTGGACACCCCCTGGCCGAAAGTGGAAAAGGGGAAGAGGGGTTTAAAAGCGATTCTTCACGATGAAAAAGGAGTGACCCCGGAGGCGCTTTTTAAACTGCTGGCCGACCGGACCCCGGCGCCGGACGACCGTCTTCCGGATACGGGGGTTGGGTTGGAATGGGAGAGGCTTCTCTCGCCGCTTTTCATCGAAAGTCAGGCCTACGGAACACGCTCTTCGACGGTTCTGCTGATCGACCGGAATGGAAGCGTGACCTTCATCGAGCGGGTGTTCAACGGCGCCGCCGATCCCTGGATGACGGCCCGTTTCGCCTTCCGGATCGAGAATGGCGGATTATCTGGGCGGCGACGTAAAGGGGGCGGAATCATCAGTTTTTTAGCTGTTGCTGGAGCTTTGTCCGGTTTCGGATCGCCTCGGTCATCCGGTTGAGGGCGAGGGTGATCTTATCGTCAGGTTTTCCGAGCTGTTTGTCCGCCTCGCGGTAGAGTTTGAGCGCCACGTCGAAATCGCCCCGACTCTCCGCGCAGACCCCAAGGTCATAAAGGACCGACGGGGCGCTCGGGGAGAGAATCCGGGATTCCCCCCAGAGTTCGCAGGCCCGATCTATCCGCCCTTTTGCGGCATATTCCATTCCCTGTTTGAGTTTCTCTTTTGCCTCGCCGGAGGTCATGCCGGCGGTGTCGTCCATCAGGGAGACTTCCTTTGTGACGTAATGGGGGGCGACATCCTTGCGGAACTCCGCCTTGGCGATTTCCTTGGCCTTCTGCAGGAGTTCCTGGCCGCCAGGAAGCGGCCTCCCGTCCTCGCAGCCCGAGGCGTCGGCGGAGCCGGAGAGGTTCTGGGCGTACAGAATGCGGCTCGTACGGACCTCGATCAGCTTCGGCGAACAGGAGAAACCGGCCACCCGTTTGATGCAGGACACCTGACGGCTCCGCCAGCGGATGCAACTCCCCTCATAGGTCCTGCCTTTATCGTCACGCTTTATCTCCCGCTGTACGCAATCCTGGCGTGTCTCCTTGTAAGGGCTGTCGTTCCATCCGGCCTGGGTAACGACCCCCGCGTAGATCCCCTGAGCGCCGACCATGCCCCCGATTTTGGCTGCCGTCCCGGCGTCGACGAGACCGCTCTGTGCGAGTTTCAGCTCCGAGATCGTTTTGTCTATGGACGAGCGGTCCACGAGGGTGAAATACTGTTTGTTGTCGATGTTAATGCCGCCGAGGACCGCCTCGAATTCGGCGGCGGTCGCGGCTCCGTCCGGTCCGCCGAACGGGAGAACCGCCACGGTTTTTGTGAGGGAAGCCTCGTGATAGTCGGCCGGGAGGAGCATGTTCA
>MNZQ01000004.1 GCA_001873745.1 Syntrophaceae bacterium CG2_30_58_14 | reverse complement strand
GTTCGAGGAGCTCCAGCGTGTTTTCCCGGGCGAGCCGGTGCGCCGGGGTGAAGATGTTCAGTGTACGCTTCTGCTGCGACAGGATGGCCTGTCTTACGTTTTCGAATGTGGTCAGGCGCGCATAGATGTTGCTCACCTGGAAAGCACGGCTGATTCCCGTGCGGGCGATGCGGTGGCGCGGCCAATTGGTGATCTCCCTTCCCATGAAACGGATGGTCCCGCCGTCCACGAGATGGTAGCCTGTTATCAGGTTGAAAAAGGTGCTTTTCCCGGCGCCGTTGGGTCCGATGATGGCCGCGATTTCGCCTTTCGGCAGGCTGTAACTGACGTCGGTCAACACCTTGTATTTGCCGAAAGACTTTTTGAGTCTGTCGATCTGTAAAACGCGTTTGTCCGTATCGCCCATGGTCCTGTCCGTCCTACCCGTTGGTCTCTTTTGTACTGTGCTCATTTTGCCTCAGGAACGGTAGTTTGTCGCCCAGCAGGCCCAAAAGCCCTCCCGGCATTATGAGAACGACAAGGATGATGACGATTCCGCTCACCATCGGCCAGTACTCCGTAAAACTGGTTACAAAGGCCATGAGCATGGTGTAGATCGCGGAGCCGATCAACGGGCCGAGAAAGTTGAAAGGCCCGCCCATGACCGTCATGAACACCGGCATTCCGGAGTGTTGCCAACTGCAAAGGTCCGGGGCGACGCTGCGGTTGAATGGTCCCCAGAGCGCGCCGGCCAGTCCGGCGAACATCGCGGCAATGATAAAGTTCAGATGCATGTACCGCTGCACGTTAATGCCGATAAATTCGGTCCGTTCGGCGTTGTCGCGGATGGCCCGCATCGTGTAGCCGAAAGGCGACGCGCTGATGATCCAAAGCGCGATCATCCCGATCGCAACGACGATCAGTGTGAAAAAATAATAAGGGTTGGCCGCCCTTCCGAGAAAATCCGGGGGGACGATGCCCTGCAGACCGTTGTCGCCGCCCGTGAAGGAGTACCACTGGAAGATGATGTAATAGACGAGCTGTCCGAAGGCCATCGTGAGGATGGCAAAGTATATGCCGCGGAGTTTTACGCAGAAATAGCCCAGGACGGCGGCGCAGAGACCAGCCGAAAGCATGGACAGGGGGAGACAGAGAAGCAGCGGCACGTTGGCCTTCACCATCAACAGCCCGGTTGTGTAGGCGCCGACGCCGTAGTAGGCGGCATGGCCGAAGGTAAGCTGCCCCATGTAGCCGAAGATCATGTTAAAGCTGGCGGCAAAAAGCCCCATGATGAGGATTTCGGTGAGTACATGAACCCAGAATTCGGGCACGATAAAGGGCAGAACGACCGCGAGCAGAAACAATATCAGAGGGAAAAGGTATTTGTTTTTCATCGGTCATGTCCTCATCGGTGTGCCGAACAGTCCCCAGGGTCGCACGATCAGGATGGCGGCGGTTATTACAAAAATCAGGACCATTGCCCCCTCGGGCCAGAAAAGTATCGTGAACGAAAATACCTCGCCCACAATGAGCGAGCCCACGAGTGTTCCCAGCAGGCTGCCGAATCCTCCTATCACCACCACGCAAAACGCCTGGATGATGATGGCGGTATCCATGCCCAGCGTGATCGAGCCGATCGGCGCCTGTATGCCCCCCGCAAAGCCGGCCAGGAATATGCCCAGCGTGAAAACCCAGGTGTCGATCCGCGGAATGGGGATGCCCAGCGCACCGACCATCTCCCGGCTGTAAACCGCCGCCTTGACGATATGGCCGTAACGGGTATATTTCAGAAACCACCAGAGCCCGATTGCCACTGCGGCGCCGGCAAGGATCACGAAGATGAAGTAGGAATCGAGAGGCGCTCCAAATATAAAGACCGGCTTGCGAATCATCTCGGGTCGGACGATCAGCTTGTTCGTTACCCCCCAAGTCAGCTTGATCGTGTCGCTGATGATCAGGGCTATGCAGTAGGTAATCAGAAGCTGCTCATACAATTCGCGCTTGTATATCCGCTTGATCAGCACGACCTCCATGACCCAGCCCACCGCCGCCGCGGCAAGGCCTGCAAGAGGTATGCTGAGCCAGAACGCAAAGGAATTCCCCTGCATCCAGCTCCAGAAGGTGTAGGAAAAATAGGCGCCCATGAGCCAGAGGGCCGCATGGGCGAAATTGAGGATGTTCATGACGCCGAAAATAAGGGACAGACCTGCGGCAACGAGAAAGAGTATCGTGCCGTAGGTCAGTCCGCTTAGAAACTGTGTAAATAATGAGGTTATATCCACGTCGGCTTCCTCAAGGCGTTATTTCTTTGCTGCTTTTCTGGCTTCCAGGATCTCGCTCTCCGGGCGTTCGCTTTCGCTGCCCTTAACCTCGACGATATCCTTATAAATCGGGAACGGGTACTTCGGGTCGTCGGTGATCGTTCCCACATAGGACGAGCAGCTCAACTGATTGTCTATGGTTCGGAAGGTGAGCTTGCCCCTCGTCAGGTTGACGGTGAGACCCTTCATGGAATCCTTTACCTTTTCCGTATCGATGGTTTTGGCCTTTTCAACGCCCTGTTTCAATGCATATACCGCGTCATATCCGAGAACCGCCCAGTCGCTGGGGAACTTGTTGTATTTTGCGCGGTAGTTCTTGACAAAATCGGCCATCATCGGGATGTCCAGGTGCGCAAAAAACGGCGCCCTGGTGAGCGCGATGAGGTTGCGGGGCAGTGTTTTTGCCTGAAGGATCAATTCGGTTACGCTGATCAGCGAGCCGGGATAGGCGATCTTGTCAAAGAAGCCGTATGTCTTTGCCTGTTCCATCCAGGCGACATTATCATTGGATGCGAGGCTGCCGTAAACGAAATCGGGCTTCAGGGCCATGATTCCGGTGATGTAGGATGTATACTGGGCCTCGCCCAGGCGGGGGCAGAACTCTTTCTTCAGTGTGAGGTTCGGGACCATCTCTTTCAGGATTTTAACGGCTTCTGCCTGGGTTGATCTTCCCCATTCATAATCCGAGGCGATCGTGATGTACTCCTTCCATCCCTTCAGTTTGGCCATCTTGGCGGTGGCGACGGCGGCCGCCTTGGCCTGCATGTAGCTGTTGGGAACCACCTGGAAGGTATACGGGCTGGGGTTGATCTTCGTAATATTCTCGGAGTTGCTGATGGCCGCGATATGCAGCACCTTGTACTCCTGTGCAATCGGTTTGACCGCCATGGCGACGGCACTGGAATAGTCGTTGATGACGGCCTTGATTTTATCCCTGAGAATGAGGTCTTTCACTTCGCGGACCCCCACATCGGGCTTGGTCTGGGTGTCGCGGATGAAAAGCTCGATCTTGTGCCGGCCAAGAAAGCCGCCCTTGGCGTTGATCTCTTCCGCCGCCAGCTTGATCGCCTCGACCTGGTCGGCGCTGTAGAGTGCGCCCGTGCCTGTTAGACCGAGCGCTACGCCGAGATGGTATGGCTCCGCTGCCTTGGCGCCGGTCATGCCAAAAAAGAATAAACATGTAATAACCGTAACGAAGAACGCCGCTGTTTTTCTGAAATTCATTTTATTCCCTCCTTGTTTGTGGGGACAGATCTCAAATCTGTCCCCAATCAATCACTGCGCATCCGTCTCCGGACCGCAATTCCCAATCAGTATGTCAGTACCATTCCGCCGTCAAAAAGGAGATCGCCGCCATTGAGGTACGTTGCAAAGCGCGAGAATCCGAGAATAAAAAGGTTGGCTACTTCCACGGGTGACATCATCTCTTTTATTCGCGATCTTCCCATCATTACGTCGCGGACGACCTCTTCCGGAGTTATATGTCGCTGCTCGGACTGCGCCTGTATCTGGTTCAGGGCAAGCGCCGTTTTGACAAAACCGGTGCTTATGGTAAAGGCGCGTATCCGGCCCTCTCCCTGAGCTGCAATCGATTGCGAGAGTCCGCGGAGCCCAAACTTGGTGATGTTATAGGCCGGTTTATTGAGGGTGCACATATGGCCGTGAACGGAGCTCATATTGCCGATGACGCCATTGCCGTCGTCGTTCTTCTTGAAATGGGGAATGACCAGCTTGGAAAGGTAGAAAGGGGCCCGCAGCATGATTCTCATCATCTGGTCGTATTTGGCCATCGGGAAGTTCTCGATGGAGTCGATATGCTGGAGGCCGGCGATATTGGCGAGGTAGCGGATGCTGCCAAGCTTGGCCGCTTCCAGTACGGCGTAGTCCATTTCGCTGTCCTTCGTAAGGTCGGTTTTGATGAAGATCATCTGGCCGCCCAGCTTCCGCGCCAGCGCCTGCGTCTTTTTTCCTGCCGCGGCATCGACATCGAGTCCGACGGTCATCAGGTTGTTGACAGATGCGGCGATGGCCGTCGCCCGCCCTATGCCGCTCCCGGCGCCGGTTACGATGCAGACGTTATGGATATTGAAATCTCCGTCCGCTACCGTCAAGATGTCGTCTTGCCGGATCTCGGGTTCCTTGATATATGCAGCCATGATCCCCCTCATTATGTTGATTTGCCTTTTAAATGAAGCAAAGCCCGTACCATTCTTTTTCAGACCTGCCGGTTTCAAAAAAATGTTGTAATGATTACAGGCCATTCTCCCTGGGAGGATGATCATTTTATTTTTCGCTTGTCTCCAATCGGGGAGGTGGTGTATCATCCAACTTGTAGAGTGTTTGCTACATTGTGTAGAAATATGGGAACGATCCATTGTCGTCATTGTGCGACAAACCAAGGGTCTCTGTGATGCGAGAGAAAGTCGTCTCAAAATGTGATCAGGATTCCCCGATGAGCCGGCTCAGGCTTCTGGAACTCATCCTGGACAATATCCACAATGGCGTGATCGTCACCGATGCGGATGGCTATGTCATCTTTTTCAACAAGCCGTACGGCCAGTTTTTGGGCATCGATGCAGACGCCCAGATCGGGAAACATGCGACGGAGGTCATTGAAAATACCCGGATGCACATCGTGGCGAAGACCGGAGAGGCGGAAATCAACAAGCCGCACCGAATCAAGGGACAAAACATGGTGGTGCAGCGCATCCCCATCAAGCAGGACGGCAAGGTGGTCGCCGTCTTCGGGCAGGTCATGTTCAAACATGTCAGCGATGTTGGCAAGCTCGCCAAAGATCTTTCCTTTCTTCAGTCCAAACTAAAGATGTACGAAGAGGAGTTGCTGACCCTGCGCGCGGAGCGGTACACCTTCGACAGCATCCTTGGAACAAACCCTGCGATCCTGAGCCTGAAAAAAGGGTTCTTCCGCAGAATTTATGGGTAATAAAGGGCCCCACTCGAGTATAAAAGTCAGTTAAAAATAGAAGTGCATCCCGCTCTCAAATCTGGCAAGATGGAAGTTGTGCAAAAACAAACCATCACACCAGAGGAGAAACGGGATGCGGATTAATTATATCCTTAATCGGATTCAAAAGCATAATGGTTTTGTATACGGCCAAGCTCGATTAAAGAAAAAGCGAACTCA
>MNZQ01000043.1 GCA_001873745.1 Syntrophaceae bacterium CG2_30_58_14 | reverse complement strand
ATGTGGCTTTACATCCCGAACGTCGGCAAGCCGATCCGGATCACGAGCCTTCAGTCCGTTGTGGGCGGCGTCTTCAACAATGCCGACATCCTCCAACTGGATTACACCGCGGAATACGATGTGGAAAAGGTCGAGGAAAAGGGCGGCGAATACCTCCTCTATCTGAAGGCAAAAACCAAGACCGTGGCTTACGACCGCCTGAAGATCTGGGCCGACAAGAAGAACGTCCTGCCGACCAGGATCGAATGCCTCACCGAGGCAAACATGCTGATCAAGACCCTCTATTTCAAGGACGTCAAGAGCTTCGGCGGCGGCATCACGCGGCCGGCGGTGATCGAGACGGACAGCCCCCTCTTCAAGGGGTACAAGTCGGTCATGATGTTCGCCGGGATCAAGAAGCGCGATTTCAAGGATGAGGTCTTCACCCTGACCTTCATGCCCAACATCGAATCGCTACGGTAGACGCTTTTGGGGTAAAATTCTCCATTCTTGGAGGATCAGGCGTGGCGGCTGTTCGCTTGGCTGGCGATCCCGCCCCTGTCGATGATCCCTCTGCCGGGCTTGTTGTGAGGGGGACGGATGGACCAAAAATCAATCTTGATCGGTAGAAGACTACCCCTGCGACGGTTTTTCGCCTGCGGTGCGATACCAATGATTCTCTTGAGCCTCCTTCTCCTCTGGCCGCCGTCCCTGCGCGCCGAGGAGAACTACACGTTCGACCTCACTGAGATTGAGAAGAAACCTTACCATTTCGGCGGATATATGGAAATGAAACCGACGATCTTCCAAACCCGCCAAGATTCCTCCCTTTACCGTCTGAAGTATTACAACCGGGACCTCGGGGAGACGCTGGAGGAGGCCAACTTCAAGCTCCAGTTGGAGGGAAGTTATGAAAAGGGGATCGCCCGCCTCTATTTCAAGAGCAACACGGACTACAAGCTCTCCCGCCTGGGGGATCAGGAGAAGACGGATCTCTACGAGGGTTTTCTCTCTCTGAATCCTTCGTCTTCCTGGAAGATCGACACGGGCAAGAAGACCTTCAAGTGGGGGAAGGGGTACGCCTGGAACCCCGTGGCGTTCATCGACCGGCCCAAGGACCCCGACGATCCCGAGGTCGGCATGGAGGGGGTCTTTGCCCTGTCGGCCGACTACACGAAGAGCTTCGACGGGCCGCTCAAGACCATCTCCTTCACCCCGGTCTTCCAGCCGGTCTATGACCATATCAACGCCGAGTTCGGGAAGAAAGACTATGTGAATCTGGCCGGTAAACTCTACCTGCTCTTCTACGACACCGACATCGATCTGATCTTCCTGACCGGCGGCAGCCGGACGACCCGTTTCGGTGCGGACTTTTCAAGAAACATCGGGACGAACTGGGAGATCCACGGCGAGGCGGCCTACATCAAGGATTTCCGGGTGAATCGGATCGACCCGACCGGAAAGGTTTCGGCGGTGGAGTACGACGCGACGAGTTTTCTTTTGGGAACGCGATACCTGACCGATCGCGATACCACCTTCATCCTCGAATACTACCGCAACGGAACGGGATTTACCGAAGACGAGATGAAAAATTTCTTCGGTTTCGTCAACGACGCCTATCGGACTTATACGGCGACCGGCAAGGACGCCGCCCTGCAAAAGGCCGCCGCGCTCTCCGAGGGCAATTACGGCCGGGCGAACCCCATGCGCGATTACCTCTATCTGCGGATCGCCCAGAAGGAGCCGTTCGACATCCTCTACTTCAACCCGGCGATCACGACCATCCTGAACCTCAACGACCGGAGCTTCACGGTTTCTCCCGAAATGGTCTATACGCGGATTACGAATCTGGATCTTCGTCTCAAGGCGAGCTTCATCACCGGACCCGTAGAGAGCGAGTACGGGGAGAAACCCTTCGACTTCAAGCTGGAGCTGCGGGTCGGGTACTATTTTTAGGCCGGAACCTTCCTGGGGCCAAGCCGCGGAGGGGAACAGGATGACGATCAGAAGAGAAGTGCTGGAAGCATCAACGATCCTCCCGCCCGGTTGATTCACGGCAGCGTTAACGATACCTATGAAGATTCGGCGCCGTCGGTGCGTCGGTTCGCCTGACTCCATGCCTGGGCGGCCATTTGCACCGGATCCCAGGGGCTGGAGAGCGGCGGCGTGTAACTGAGATCCAGGTCGTTCAGGGACTCCATGGTCATACCGTTATGAATGGATGCAGCCACCGTGTCAATGCGCTTGGAAACCTCGGCGCCGTATGCGCCGATGATCTGGGCGCCTAAAAGCTCGCGGGTTTTTTGATCGCCGGTGATCCGAATTCTCATTTTTTCCGCGTGCGGGTAATAGACCTTGTGATCCCAAGTTTCAATATCCACCGACAGGGGTGAAAACCCTTCCTTCAGCGCTTCATTGTCCTTCAGACCGGTTCGTGCGGCCACCAGATTGAAAATCTTGACAGACTGGGTTCCTAACGTGCCGGGATATTCCCGGTTTCCCCCCACTGCGTTTTCACCGGCGATGCGGCCCTGTTTATGGGCGGTGGTGCCCAAGGGAAGATATGTGTTTTTCCCAAGCAGCCGGTGATAGGTCTCCGCGCAATCGCTGGCTGCGTAAATATCCGGGATGCAGGTCTCCATTCGTCGGTTGACGCAAATTGCGCCTTTGACGCCGGTTTCAATGCCGGCGGATCGGGCCAGACGGGTCTCCGGCCGGCTGCCGACCGCCACCAGCACCATGTCTGCGGTAATGGTGTCGGCTGCGACTGAGCGCACAGAAAGCCGGTTTCCACTGGATTCGATCCGCTCCACGGCAAAGCCGGTGAAAACCTGAATACCTTGCCGCTCCAATTCGGTCCGTACGATGCCGCCCAGCGCCGGATCGAATGTTGTGAGAACGGAGGGTAAAAATTCGACCACGGAAACGGATAGCCCTCGACGGATCATGGCGTCGGCCATTTCCATGCCGATATAGCCCGCGCCAATGATGACAATGGAGGTTGGACGACGAATGGTAAGGTATTCTTGAAAGGCAAAACTATCCGTCATCCATCTGAGAAAAAAGACCCCCGGAAGATCGATGCCGGGAAGATTCGGTACAAGGGAGACGCCTCCGGTGCCGATCACCAACTTGTCGTAGGGAAAAGTCTTGCTGCGGCCTTCCGCATCGGTGGCAAGAATGTGTTTCCGATCCGGGATGATCGCCGTGACGCGATGATCGGGAACCAGTTGGATGCCTTTTTCTTCGATTTCACCGGCGGTGCAATGGGCCAAGGTCTTCCAGTCGGAGACCTCGCCGCTCAGGTAAAACGGAAGCCCGCAGATGCTGAAATTGGGATACCGGTCCGCAAGGATCAGGGTGACCTCCGTATCGGGTGACAGTTCCTTTGCGCGAAGGCTTGCGCTGATTCCGGCATCACTGCCGCCGATGACCACCAGCTTATTTTTTATCATGATGTCCCTCGTGAAAACGACAGAACAAAATATCCATAGAGATATTGCGGCAGAGTATATCATGATTTTCGGACCATTTCTAACGCCGTCTGTGAAAATTCCCCGATGAAAGATCCGGAAAGATTATCTTGACAAGGGACGCTTGTGATTATATAGCCGTGCGGTAATATATAGGCTGCGGTTAAAGCATTTCCGGCGTTTTTATCGGCCTCCCCGCCCCGGCATCATGACGGCGGGGTATTTGTTCAACCTTATTTCCTGGATAAGGAGGAGAGATGACCGAATAATGCTGCAACAAGGGAAGCAACCGGCTGATTCTGGCGGCCGGGATCACCACAATTTGAAAGGACATTTCATGAAGAAAAAATGGAAGATTGTCATTCTGGCGCTGACAGCGGCGATCATCGTCGGCGGCGTCGCGGCCTACCTGTTTACGATCGGACCCCTCGGAAAGCTCGTGCTCGCCGCGGTGAACGGCGAGAAGATCCCGGTCGCCCGTTTCCAGGAGGAACTGGGCAAAACCGATCCCGCCGCCCGGGATCTCGTCAAGGAGGACCCCGGTAAACTGCTGGATGTTATCGTCAATAGAACCTTGCTGCTGCAACAGGCGAAAAAGGAGGGGGTCGCCGCGCCCAAAGGGGTAAGCGCGCCGCCGCCGGCCGCGGGGGAAGACGAGGAGACCGCAACGATCATGGCCTATCTCGACAAGAAAATGGCGGCCCTGCCGCCGGTCGCGCCCGAGGAGGTTGACCGGATCTATGAGGCCTACAAGGCTCAGTTGGGCGGACGCAAAAAGGAGGAAGCGGCGCCTTTGATCAAGCAGATGATCGAACAGCAGCGCCAGGGCGAAGAGGCGGAGAAGCTGATCGCCGATCTGCGCAAGAACGCCAAGATCGATGTCAACCAGAAGGAACTTCAGAAGCTGGCCGTTATTCCGCCCGGGATGGAAACCCAATCGGAAGCGGACTTCCGCAAGGCCCTGACCGGCGGCAAGCCCATGATCGTCGATTTCGGCTCCAACAGTTGCATCCCCTGTCGCCAGCTTCGCCCCGTCCTACAGACGATCCGCAAAGGTTATGCGGGAAAGCTGGAGGTGCTGATCATCGATGTCCGGAACAACCAGAAACTGGCCTCCGACTATCAGATTCAGGTCATCCCGACGGTGATCTTTTTCGACCCCGCGGGCAAGGAGATTTTCCGTCATCAGGGTTTCATGAGCGAAGAGAAGGTCAAGGAACAACTCGCGAAGATGGGGGTTGTCTGAGGCGCATGAAATTTCCCCTTGACAGGATCACTGACCAGCACTATATTTCTAATTAGAAATATGGAGGAGATGCCATGAAGGAATTCATCAAGGTCATGAAGGCGCTGTCCGATCCCAACCGGGTGAAACTTCTGAAACTGCTTCAGAAACGGGAGATGTGCGTCTGCGAGATCCAGGCCGCCCTTGGGATCGCCCAGCCCACCGTTTCCAAGCATCTGAAGGGCTTGGAGAATGCGGGCCTGGTGGGCCGGAAGAAAGAAGGCCTCTGGGTGAACTACTCCCTGAGCGACGGAGGCCGCAGCCCCTATGCGGCGTCTCTCCTGGGAAACCTGAAGCACTGGCTGGAGGACGACCCGGAGATCCGGGACCTGTTCGAAAGGAGCAAGGGTCTCCACCGGGAGGATATCTGTCGGACCCGTGAGTGATTTTCCATTTTTTCATGGCCATGCCAATTCTCCCGGGTTGACCCCCGGTTTTCGCCGAGGGACTCATCCGGAGATGTCCATAGCGGCTGCCAGGACGGGCATGTCCGACGGTAAAGGAAAGTAGAGGATGTCCCCTGAAGAAAGGAAAAATTTGATATCATGAAAGAAAAAACAAAATTGCTGATAATCGCGGCCGGATTCTTGGCCGCCTACTATATTCCGTGGGATCACGAGGTGATCC
>MNZQ01000142.1 GCA_001873745.1 Syntrophaceae bacterium CG2_30_58_14 | reverse complement strand
TGATCCGCCCGCGACAGGAGCTTAAACTCGGGGGAATCGTCACCGCGGTGATCCGGAAGTATCACCACTAATATCACCAAAAACCGGCCATTGCACTCATAAATAAATGATAGCAGAGGTAATTGCAAAACCATTTGTCATTCCCGAATGCCTCTATCGGGAATATGGTTTTTCAAGCCGTTAGAACCAGATTCCCGCTCAGAATCGTTGCGGGAATGACAGAATGGGGAGTTTTGCAATTGGCTCATCATCAAATCGAATATCAAAAGCGTCAACAAGGCGCTCCGCTCCCTGCGCGAAAAGAACCTGATCGCCCTTTCGGGAAACACCATCGTGATCGGCCATCTGGAGGCGCTGAAGCAGCGGATCCGGAAGGAGTGGGTTTCGGAACATCAGACATGCCATGCGCCTGGTTTGGGGAGACTATCCGAAGGAAGAGGGGAAACCATCCGAAGAAAGATTAGAAGACATTAAAGGAGGGGTAACATGAAGCGCCGAATCGTTTTCAAACGTATCGCGTTCACCGTATTTTCGTTGTTCCTGACCCTTGCCTGCGTAGGTCTTCTTTTCCACTCTCTCTTTGCCCAACGCTACGCGCAGTCAGCGTCCGACGCCATCGCCACCGGCAAGACGCAACTATTCCAAAAGTCGGTTTCCGGCGTTCTGAACTCCTACCAGACCTTCCTGGCGGCGTTTAACGGCGGCGATTACGCATCGGCCGCGGCCGCCGAAAAGATCAATATCCGCGCCTACCTGGCCTTCACCCGCATCCTGGGTGTCGTCCTGCGGAACGACGGGGGCACGGTCGACACCCTGACCGAGCTGCTGGCCCAGTACGGGATCACCCGGGCGGGGGATGCCTTTGACGGCATCAAGTTCAACCTTCCCCTGAACGACGACCAGAAGGTCATCCTCCCCGCCGGCGCCCCTTCCTCCGCTGAGGCGCTGCGCAGCTTCTTCTCCGGGCCTTTTCTGACGGCCGTCAACGCCTCGATTGCCGACATGGACGCCGCGATCGCGCTGTGCCCCACGGACGGGACCGAAGGGGTTGACCGGGAAGTAATTGCCAAGACTCTGATCGACGCCGAGGACGTGACCCAGCCGGACGTGGAGGTGGACGCCGGCGATTACTACCTGTTCCGGGCTGTTCTCAAGTTTCTCAAAACTTACGCCCTGATGAGCGCCGGCTACAACTCGGACGTGAGCATCCGGGAGATCGTTGCGCTGGCGAACCTGGATGCGGGGCCGGAGATGATCAAGAGACTCCTGGATCGCTACCCCGATTTCCTGAAGATCCGCGACGCCGCTCGCCTGAATGAGGCGCGCCTGACGCTGATCGAAGCGATCGATGATTATATGATCGCCTCAGAGAAGATCCGCAGCGACAGCACGGTGCAATGGGGTGCGGAGGAACTTATTAGCCTGGAACCGGATAATTACAGCGAAGCGCTGCTGCGGGAAAACCTTGCCAAAATAAAGACCTCTCTGCAAGGGAACACGACCGCAGACCTCGTTACGGAAAGGATCGGGACGGAGTATTCCGTTTATGGAGGGTCTTCATTTACGACAACGGAGCCCTCTTCGTGGGAGAAGGGCTATCATCCCGAGCAGCACGGTTACACCTATCTGGGTAAGGCAAGTAACACGGCAACCTTCAACGGATCTTACAATTACTATATCATCACGACGAAACCGGGGAATATGGCGCCGGTCGACGCTGTTCAAGGATCGGATGGATCGTATTACCGGGCCGATATAGGCAGCAACATCACCCAGTGGCAGAACATCAGCGGTGCGCCGGATGGAACCTATGGCCTTATCGCAGGTAATTCCGGCGGTGATTACTATGGTTTCATCGTGATCTGTCCTTCGACGCCGATCACTTCGTTAACCGTCTATCTGACGAATGTAGCAAACATCGCCCGCGAAGAACATTTCACACTGAATCTGTTCCCCCTCTTCGGGAACGAGACGACAGCCCCGAAGGCGCTGCGCGATCTGCTGCCGGAGTTGAACGAATACGGATACCCGCTTCCCGGGACGATGGGGCATGGTCTGAACGATGACCCGATGCTGGGCGGGATCCTGCCCGATTTCGCTACCCAGGATCAGTGGTTGAAGGAGATGGGCGGGGCGTTCATGCCGACCGGGCCGCTGACCATCCCCCAAGTGACCGATGGCGCGATTGCGGTCGATGGCAGCACGGACGACTGGACGACGGCGGGGATCATCACCCCGGCCCTGACGGATGTGACCGGGGAGGAAGGGCAGTATATGGCCGCCAACGGCGATCTGCAGAAGGTCTTCCTCGCCCGGGACAATACCTATCTTTATGTCCGAATGTATCTGGCCGGAGACTGGAATCTGACCGGGCAGAACTTCATGTATGGCATCCGCTTCCGGCAATCCCCCGGCGACGGCCCCGACAAGCCGGGCGACGTGAAGGTTCTTGCACGTAACCGCAGCGGCGTCTGGGAGGTGAAGCTCCAAACCGTGCAGACATACGGATGGTACGGAACGATGGTGGATCTGGGGGCCCAAGGGGGCGCTGCGGTCTCCGCCGGCAAGATCGTCGAGTGGCGGGTTCCTCTGACATCGCTGGGGCCCCTCGGCGGCCGGTTCCTGGCCGCGGATACGGATGCCTGGTTTTATGATACCTATAATCCCACCGGATGGGAATACTGGTATCCCTACGACAAGAACCCCACCTGCCTCCAGATCCAGCCGGCGGCGAGCGTGACCGGGACCCTGAGCGTGCCGGGCTACGATGGAGTTGGGCCGGTGCGCATCGGGGTGTTCGAATACGGCCCGGATTTCAGCAGAGATCCGAAAAAGCGGTTCGGCTCGCTCGGGATCTATCCGGACGGTTCGGGCCAACTCCCCGCGACTTACACCGTGACCAACCTTCCCGTCGGGAGCAAGGTCTTTGTGACGGTTTTCTGGGACCGGGACAACGACGGCGTCATTAGTCCCGGGGATTACACGAATTTCTACCAGCCGTTCACGACCGTCGCGGGCGATAACAGCCTGGATCTGGCGACCAGTGACGACCATGCCAGCTATCCGCCGCCCCGGTTCTATACGGCCGTTGTCTATCACGAAAAACGGCCGCCCTCTTCTCTCACCGTGCCCGGGAACTGGAACGTGGTGATCGCCGCGCAATTGACGGGTCCCAGCCCGGACGATGTGACCATTACCGTGACCGGTCCGGGCGGCCAATACACGCTGATGCCGGGTGCGGTGATCCGTGAAAGGGGTCTCGTTTACAGGACCACTCTTTACTCGCTGCCGAGCGGCGACTACACATTTACGGCGGTGGATTCGCTGGGGAGGAAAACCGAAGCGACCTACCATTATGAAGAACGGTACGATTTGCCCAACATTGCGAGCTTGACGCCCGCAAGCGGCTCTTATGGGGGGTCCACAACGCCGACGCTGAGCTGGACGAAGCCGGCCGATGGTTATGCCTACCAGGTCTGGATTGTGGATTACAACTACTCCAGTACCAACCTTACCTGGTATGTTTCCGACATCACGACCAACACGTCGGTGACCATCCCCGCCGGCGTCCTCCTGCCCGATACCCCGTACTACTGGTTCGTGAGGCTCTATGACCGCGCAAATAATCCGATGAACTATACGATGAGCCCCGTAAATGCCCTCTACACCGGCGCATATGCGGCTGAGCCCGTTTTTTTAAGTGTCCAGATGGGTACGAGACCTCCCACGGGTTCGAATCTCAAGTATTCGAACTGGGTGGATGCCAAGGTTCAGGGTCTTGCCCCCTGGGATGTTACTGCTTGGCGGCTCAAGAGGGGAGCAACCGTTGTCGCCCAGGGGACTACGGCGCCTTACTTTGATGTCCGCGCCGATGATTCCTTATTCAATCCTGGTTTTCAGACGGATGCTCCGCCGTCCGATGGGAACGATTATTCCTTCGAAATGGACGTCAAACGTTCCGGACCTATGATCACCCAAACCGGGATTTCTTACGCCTACAAAGCCGTCCAGGCTGTGGATGTGACGTCTCTGGTCCCGTCCGGCAACTATTACTTCAAAACGTCGATGCCGACCTTCTCCTGGAACCCGGTGAGCGATCCGAATATGTATTACCGTCTCGAGATCTTCGATCCCCTGGGGATCCACCTCTGGAATAGCGCCTGGTCCACGGACACATCGGCGACCGTTCCCGCTGGCGTCCTGAAACCCGGGGGCACCTATTACTGGACGGTCCGGACGACCCCCTCGATAGATCCCCGTAGTTATGTCAGGGCTTTTGTCAATACGGAGGGAAATTTGGCGAACCGGGTGATGTACCGCTTTACGATCCAGCCGCCCCTGATGGGCGACATCAGCGGCAATGGCGAGGTGAATCTGGAGGATGCCATTCTTGCCCTCCAGGTAGTTTCCGGTTTGAAGCCTTCGATTACGCTGATCGGGGATGTAAACACCGACAACCGCATCGGCCTGCCGGAAGCGATCTACATCCTCCAGGAGGTTTCCGGATTGAGGTGACGCTTACGGTACGCGGCAAATCAGGGTGAAGACGCCTGATTTGATATTCGCTCCGGTCGATGAAATGTCGATGAAATCGTGAAGCAGCCTGAAGGGAGGTCCATATGTTTGCAAAAGATTTTAATAAGATGTTGACCATCGCCGTTGTCTTCTTTGCGGCGCTCCTCATCGGGGGGGCGGCTGCCGCTTCGCCGATCACCGTCAGCGGAATCGTGAAGGATTGGAACGGCAATCTCATCCCGGCGCCCGGCGTTACGGTGCTGCTGGTTGGCGATGAGACGAAGACAACGACCACCTCTACGACGGACGGCAGCTTCAGCCTCTCCGACGTTCCCGCGAATACGCCGTTTTCGCTGAAGTTCAGCAAGGCGGGCTATCTGGATGTCTATTCACCCAACGTGAATTTGGGAGGGAATTTCAACCTGAATGTCAGCAGCACCGGCAGCACCCCCTTTATGATGCCGACAGCGGCCGACCTGACGGCTTTCGGCGCGATGCCTGCTGCCGGCAAGGGCCTGATGGCCGGCCGCGTGGCCGACGCAACCTACCGTTATTCCAGCACGGTCGGAAGTGTTTTCGTGACGGCCACGGGCAACGGCGGGAAGGTCTATCCGGTCTTCTACCGCGATCCGTTCGGGGTTCTGGTCCAGGGCGGCACGACGTCCGGCAACGGCCGTTATTACGTTTTGAACGTTGATGACAGTGATACCGTCACGCTATTGGCGTCGAAAAGCGGCTGGTCCTTCAGCTCCGTGACCTACAACACCCATGCGGACGGTGTGAGCATGGGAAGGATATACGGCACGGCGCCCGGTTATGTGACGATGAGCGGTTCCGTGGTCGATACCGCCGGCGCCGGTATTGCCGGCGCCAGACTTGAACTGAACGGCGACAACGGCAAGTTCACCAACACGGGGAGCGGCGGCGCTTACACCTTCAGCGGCTTGCCGAGGGATGCCAATTTCTATAACAAGTTGACCGCAACAGGCTATGTTCCCACCTACGCGGGTCCGGTCA
>MNZQ01000149.1:20490-22902 GCA_001873745.1 Syntrophaceae bacterium CG2_30_58_14 | reverse complement strand
TCCACCAAAACAAGGGTGGAATTATGACATTGACGATATTCTGACAAAGAAAACTGAAAAAATCAATATTGGTCTGGTAATTGAGACCAAAATTCCAGATTTGGAGGTATCTAAAAGAGAAATATTGGAGAATGAAGAGGAAAATCAGTTTTTCGGTATGATAGAAAGGAATAAGGACAAATACAAATTAGTTGATAGAAGACATTTGAATACGGTCTTGGAGGAACAAAAACTTTCAATGACTGGTCTTACAGATAGTGATACGGTCAAGTTGGGTAAGTTACTCAATATAGATATAATTGTTCTCAGATTGATATATGATAATAGTAAGGTAACGAAAGTCTTGAAGGTAGATACTGGAGAAGTATTGTTATTCAAAACTTATGAGACGTATAAGGAAACGAAACAAGAAGGATGGGTATTGTATGGAGAAACATCAGACGGTGAGTGGTATTATGATAATAGTTCTATGGTGAAGGTAAGTCCAAATATAACAAGAATTTGGAGTAATGTAATATATTCTAAGGGTTGGAAAGAAAAAAATAAAGAATGGATTCAAAACATACAAAAACTGATACCACAAAGTGATTATAATAAATTACACGATAGGACAACACTTTATGAAATTGATTGTTTGAAGAATACATATCAGAATACTATGTATGTGGATTATAATGATGAGGGTAAGAGTTTATTTGTTTTTACAGACTCTTTAGTAGATCACAAGATAAATCAAATATTACCAGATACAATGTTGGAGAAATTACGAAGAAAAGTCTGTGAATAATTGGTCATATTTCATTCATCAAAATCCCATTAATCTGAGTGATGGCAGAACAATTTTAGTTCCCACGGCTTGGTATCCCCGTCTGCTGCATGCTACCCCGAAAGAAAGAAAAAAATGTAGGCTGATTGGCAGGGGGCAAGGAATTCATTGGGCAGATATAGACGAGGACATCAGCATAGAAGGGCTGTCTCCCAGAACGGAAGTAAAGTCAATTTAAGGGGGCCGTATGAACCAGGTCGATTTAACCACGAAACACACGCAAAAGGCGGATGAACTTTCTCTGCTTGATCGTGTCGTCCTGATTTTAGAGCAGGCTCGCGCCAATGTGGTCAGGGCGGTCAACAGCAATATGGTGACGGCCTATTGGCTGATCGGACGAGAAATTGTGCTGGAACTCCAAGGCGGTGATGAACGGGCGGAGTATGGGAAGCAGGTGATTGAAAAGCTTTCCAAACAGCTTGCCCAGCGGTATGGCAGCGGTTACTCTGTTACCAATTTGCAGTATTTTAGAAAGTTTTATCAGGCATATACCGCACGATCCCCAATTGCACGCCCGGTGGGCGCAGAATCTTCCATTGTGAATAGTTCCATAGAGATTTCACGCCCAATGGGTGCTGAATTGACTATTTCAGGGAAAAAACATCCAACGGATAGCGAATCCATTCAGAGTTTCTCACCGCATCTTTCCTGGTCTCACTATCGCGCGCTGATGAGGGTTGTCAAGCCCGCTGCCCGTGATTTCTATGAACGAGAAGCCATCGAATGCGGATGGGACAAACGGTCACTGGAGCGGCAGATTCATTCGCAGTATTACGAACGGATGCTGGCGAGCCAGAACCCGCAGCAGATGATTGAATCTGCAAGGCGGGAAGTTGCACCACACAAGGAAGGTCTTGAGTCATTGAAAAACCCGTATGTCCTGGAGTTTTTGGGACTTCCGGAAGTGTCTTCATTGCATGAGAAGCAGCTTGAATCCGCAATTATCACCCACTTGCAAAACTTCCTACTGGAGCTTGGCAAGGGCTTTGCTTTTGTTGCTCGTCAGAAACGCATGCGCTTCGAGGATACCGATCTCTATGTTGATCTGGTGTTTTATAACTGCATCCTCAAATGCTACCTGCTGATCGACCTCAAAATAGGAGAGATATCGCACAAGGATGTGGGACAAATGGATGGCTATGTCCGCATGTTTGACGCTCAATATACCGCCACAGACGACAATCCCACCATTGGCCTTATCCTTTGTACAGAAAAGAATGAAGCCGTGGCGAAGTATTCCGTTCTGAATGACCGCAAGCAGATTTTCGCATCGAAGTACATGCTCTACCTGCCGACCGAAAAGGAATTGGCGCTGGAGCTGGAGCGGGAACGACGGCTGATTGAAGCACATCTGGCCGAGACTGACGGTGAACTGCTTTCCAATGAAACTTAATGCGAGGTTTGAGCAATGGATAAGATCGTGATCGTCGGGGGGCGGAAGCTTCAGGGGGATGTTCGGATCAGCGGCGCGAAAAACGCCGCGCTGCCGATCCTGGTCTCGTCGCTTCTCGTCGATGGATGGAACACCTTTCACAACATTCCGGACCTTCTGGACATCAAGACGATCCGAAAACTTCTCAACGGTC
>MNZQ01000149.1:0-20480 GCA_001873745.1 Syntrophaceae bacterium CG2_30_58_14 | reverse complement strand
GATCGAGGGGGAGGAGACGGTCCGGATCAACGCCGGCGGTCTGACCGGTTGCGAGGCCTCCTATGACCTGGTCCGGACCATGCGGGCCTCGATCCTGGTCCTCGGTCCCCTTGTGGCGCGGATGGGGGAGGCGCGGGTTTCGCTGCCGGGAGGCTGCGCCATCGGGGCGAGACCGGTCAACCTCCACATCCAGGCGCTCCGGGATCTCGGGGCGGAGGTGACGCTGCGGGACGGGTATGTCGAGGCGAAGGCATCCCGTCTGAAGGGTGCAACCATCTATTTCGACATCGCCACCGTGACGGGAACGGAGAACATCATGATGGCCGCGACGCTCGCAAAGGGGCAGACTATCCTGAAAAACGCGGCGCGCGAACCGGAGATCGTCAACCTGGCCGAGGTGCTGATCGGCATGGGAGCAAGGATCAGCGGGGCGGGAACCGATGTGATCGTGATCGACGGGGTGGAATCGCTCCATCCCGTGGAGGCGGCGGTGATCCCGGACCGGATCGAAGCCGGCACCTATCTCCTTGCCGCCGGGATGACCGGCGGGGATATCCGGGTTCTCGGTTGCGATCCCCTCCATATCGAGGCGCTGATCGCGAAGCTGAGGGATGCCGGTGTGAGGATTGAGCTTGATGGGGATGCCGTTCGGGCGATGGGTGGCGTGACGGTGAGGAGCGTAGACGTCAAGACCTTGCCCTATCCGGGATTCCCGACGGACCTGCAGGCGCAGATCATGGCGATGATGGCGATTGCAAACGGCTTGAGCGTCATCACCGAGACGGTGTTCGAAAACCGTTTCATGCATGTGAGCGAGATGATGCGGATGGGGGCGGATATCGTCATCCAGGGGAAGAGCGCGATCGTCCGGGGGGTCCCGAAGCTCCACGGGGCGCCGGTGATGGCGACCGATCTCCGGGCGTCGGCCTCCCTCATCCTGGCCGGTCTTACGGCAGAGGGGACGACGACCCTTTCCCGGGTCTATCACATCGACCGGGGTTACCAGCAGATCGAGAAGAAGCTGTCGGCTTTAGGGGCCGATATCCGCAGGGTCTCCGGTTGACGCGGCGGGGACGATTGCGATGGGGAGGATTTCACCCGGCCGCGGGGTTTGGGGCGACCGGATTAGGAAATCAAAGGTCGCCGGCAGAGGCGCTTGCAACGCCGCCAGCTTGATTTGGCAGAGGGAAAGGCATGAAGATCATCCGAACGGACAGCGCGGAATTTGAAGTCCATTTCCGGAGGATCCGGGAGCGGGGCCGGGTCTTTGATCCCGAACTCTGGGCCGCCGTCGGCCGGATCGTGGAAGAGGTCGGCCGGAGGGGCGACGAAGCCCTTTTTGATTATACGGCCCGGTGGGACGGACATGCCGTGAGCGCGGCGACGGTCGAAGCCTCGGCTGCCGAGCGGACGGCCGCGGTTGCCGAGGTCGTCCCGGAGGATCTGGAGATTCTCCGCATGGCTGCCGGGAGGATCGCGCGTTTCCACGAGCGGCAGCGCCTAGAAGGATGGCTGATTGCGGAAGAAGAAGGGGTGGAACTGGGTCAGCGCATCCTTCCGCTGGGGCGCGTCGGCATTTACGCCCCGGGGGGGTTGGCCTGTTATCCCTCCACCGTACTGATGACGGCGATCCCCGCCCGAATCGCCGGCGTCGGCGAAATCTGCTTAGTGACGCCTTCCCATGACGGTCGGCTCCAGCCGCTGATCGCCGCTGCCGCGGAATTGGGGGGCGTGAACCGCGTCTTCAAGATCGGCGGCGCCCAGGCCATCGCCGCCCTCGCGTTCGGCACGGCGTCCATCCCTCGTGTGGACAAGATTGTCGGTCCGGGAAACGTCTATGTGGCGGCGGCCAAAAAAATGGTCTTCGGCCAGGTTGGCATCGACATGATCGCCGGCCCCAGCGAGGTGCTGATCATCGCCGACGGGACGGGGGATGCGGCCCATGCGGCGGCGGATCTGCTGGCCCAGGCCGAGCATGACGAAATGGCGGGCGCCGTCCTGCTGACGCCGGATGAGGCCTTTGCGCGCGCCGTGGACGGGGAGGTCGACCGCCAGCTCGAAAGTCTCCCGCGGAAGGAGATCGCCTTCCGAGCGCTTGCGGCCTTCGGGTCTTTGGTGGTCACGCGCGATCTCGCCGAGGCGGTCGCGCTGGCCAACCGTTTCGCGCCGGAACACCTCGAACTGATGGTGCAAAACCCCCGGGAGCTCCTCGCGGAGATCCGGAATGCCGGGGCGATCTTTATCGGAATGCATACGCCGGAGGCGCTGGGCGACTACACGGCGGGACCCAGCCATGTGCTCCCGACCGGAGGAACGGCCCGTTTCGCCTCTCCCTTGGGCGTTTACGATTTTGTCAAGCGGACCAGCATCCTCTCTTTTTCGCGGGATGCACTCGAACGGTACGGGAGCGCAACCGCCCGTTTCGCCGAAATGGAAGGGCTCAGCGGACACGGCCGTTCCGTTCGTCTGCGCCTGGGAAAAACAGCAGGCTCTTACCGCGCCGCAAAAAGATCTTGACAAAATGGTCTTGTTGATTAAGATGGGCGATCATTTCGAAGGCCAACGGACTAAAGCGGCCCTTTCGTGAGCGGGCGTAATTCAGCGGTAGAATGTCAGCTTCCCAAGCTGGACGTCGTGGGTTCGAGTCCCATCGCCCGCTCCATTTTTTATCCCCCCGGCCTCCGCGGGTAGAAATTCGGCAATATCCTTTTTTCCTCTTGCAATCGGTTCGGTTGTGTGTTAGGAATCGCGAAAATCATCGGCGGGTTTTGATGAGTGGGCTTCAGCCCACTTTTTTTTTCCCGGGGATGGGATAGAGACATGCAGACTCATGCGAAACAGATCCGGCGACTGGCCGAACCGCTTCTCACATCCGAAGGGATGGAGTTGATTCTGGTCGAGTGTCTGAAGATGAGGAGTCACTGGCTGGTGCGGATCTACATGGATCGCGAAGGGGGCGTCACCGTAGATGATTGCGCGCGGATCAGCAACCAGTTGGGAGATCTGCTCGATGTCCACGACATGCCCCCCGGCCCCTACACCCTGGAGGTATCCTCGCCTGGTCTGGATCGGCCGCTGGACCGGGATCAGGATTTTCGGAAGTATCGCGGTTCCCGGGTCCATCTTCGTCTGACGGAAAAGATCGAGGGACGGCGCGATTTTCGAGGCGAATTGGTCGAGTACGAGGATAGCGACGACGGAAAGCGTCTCGTCGTGAATGTGGAGGGGAAAACCTTCCAGATTCCCCGGAAGACGGTGGTTAAGGCCAATTTGGAGTATGAGTTGTGAGATGACCTGAGATTAATAACGGAGGTTTTTGAATGTTTCCGGAACTGAAACGCCTGATCGAACAGATGGGCAAGGATCGCGGGATAGACAGGGAGATCATCGTCAAGGCCCTGGAGGATGCCATGCTGATGGCGGCCCGCAAGAAGTTGGGAGTCGATGTCGAGTTGGAGGCCCATTACAATGAGGAGGCCGGCGAGATCGAGGTCTTCCAGTTCAAGAATGTCATGGAAAAAGTCCTGGATCCCGAAACCCAGGTCTCCCTAACGGAGGCAAGAAGAACCCTGGATGAAGAAGCGGAACCTGGAGATGTCCTCGGCAGCAAGATCGAGACGAGCACCTTCGGCCGGATCGCCGTTCAGACCGCCAAGCAGATCATCATTCAGCGGGTAAAGGATGCGGAGCGGGACAACATCTACGATGAATACCACGACAAGAAGGGGGAGCTGTCCAACGGCTTTGTGCAGCGGTTCGAAGGCGGTAACATCATTGTGAACTTGGGGCGCGCAGAAGGGATCGTCCCCGTTTCCGAACAGATCTTCAAGGAATCCTACAAGCGGGGAGAGAGGATCAGGGCCTTCATCTGCGAGGTCAAGAAGATCACGAAGGGGCCCCAGATCATCCTCTCCCGGACCCATCCCGGTTTTCTCAAGGCCCTCTTTGATGTGGAAGTTCCCGAAATTTCGGAGGGGTTGATCGAGATCGTCAATGTGTCGCGGGAACCGGGGAAGCGCTCCAAGATCTCCGTCCGGAGCCGGGACAAGGATATCGATCCGGTCGGCGCCTGCGTCGGCATGCGGGGGACGCGCGTCCAGAGCGTGGTTCAGGAGCTCCGGGGCGAGAAAATCGATATCGTCCCCTATTCGGAAGATCAGGCCAAGTATGTCTGCGGCGCCCTTTCTCCGGCAAAGGTGAACCGGGTCTTCGTCGATGATGAGAACCGGGCGATGGAGGTCATCGTTCCCGATGATCAACTCTCCCTGGCCATTGGGAGAAACGGGCAGAATGTGAGACTGGCCGTGAAATTGACCGGCTGGAAGATCGACGTCAAAAGCGAATCCACGGCCGCTGCAAAGGCGGACGAAGGATACAAGGCCCTCTTGAAAATCCCGGGCATCGGCGATGCGACTGCGGAGCGGTTGTTCAAGGTGGGACTGAAGAGCTTGGCCATGCTGGCGGCGGCCGATTCCGAACAACTGGCGGCGATTCCGGGCGTGGGCGAGAAAACCGCCGCGATCTGGATTCAGGAGGCGGGAAAGATGATCGACCAAGAGGCAGGCGAGTCCAAGGTTGTTCCTGCTTAGGATGTCCTGGGGTTTGCATTTGGATAGGGGAGAGTGTCGGGCATGGCGAAAAAAAGAGTTTACGAGCTGGCGAAGGATTTGGGGCTGGAAAATAAGGAGCTGATCTCTCGCCTGGGAAAAATCGGTATTGCGGTCAAATCCCACTCGAGCACGCTCGAAGACGGCGATCTGGAGAGGATTCAGGCGGAACTGCTTGCTCCGGAAGCCCGTGAGGTGGTTGAAAAGAGGATCAAGTCCACGGTAATCCGGCGCAGATCGGTCCGCATGCCGGTTGAGGAGAGCAAACCGGAGGAACTTGCCGCCGAGCCGGAGAAGGAAGCGCCAGCGGATACGGCGCCGCCGCTTGCGGATGTTGTTCCCGCAGAGGTCGTCCGGGAGACGGCGCCCAAAGAAGCCCCGGTGAGAACGTCCATCTACCGGGATGCGCCTGCAGGCGTCGCCGTTCGAAAGCCCGTTTCGCCCCCGGCGCCTCCGCAGCCGCCTGCATTGAAACTTGTGACCGGAGAGGCGGCCCCAACACCGGCGGCCATGCCGGCGGCGCCGACAGCAAAGACTGCGGCTTTAAAGCCGGAAGCCACGGCGAGCGAGCGGAAGGCAGAGTCGGGAAAGAAGCCGGGTCACGAAACCGTTTCGAAGGCCCCTGAGCAGCAAAGAAAACCTCTATCCGTCCAACCTCCGGAATCACGCGAAATAAAGCGCCCACCCCTGGAGCAGGAGAAAAAGCCACAGACGCCTCCGGAAGCGCCGCGACCGATGCCGGGGGGACGGAAGGAGTTTCCCCGAAGAGGGGACCTGAAGATCGTCAAGGATGTCGGGGGCGCCGTTCCTCTTCCTCCCCGTATGGAAAAGTCCGGCCGGCAGCCGGAAGCGGAGAAACCGAGGAAGAAGGGGGGAAAACCGCCCGTTGAAGTTCTGATGGGGGAGGCGCCGCCGCGTAAAAAGGCCTTCATCAAGAAACTGGTTGACCGGAAGGGTCGGCAGATTGATGTTGAGCGCGAAGATCGGTCCTCGAGATGGCGTGAGGAAAAGAAGGCCGCGCCGGTCAAGATGAAGAAGACCCTGATCACCACGCCGAAGGCGATCAAGAGAAGGATCCGGGTGGACGAGGCGATCAGTGTCGGGGAACTGGCGAAAAGGATGGGGACCAAGGCATCCGAGGTGATCAACAAGCTGATGGGTATGGGTCTGATGGTGACCATCAACCAGGCGATCGATTGCGATACCGCCACGCTGATTGCCACCGATTTCGGCTACCAGGTGGAATCGGCGCAGAATGAGCGTGACGAGACCCTGCAGAGAACCGAGGATTCTCCGGAGAATCTGAAGCCCCGGGCGCCGGTGGTGACCATCATGGGTCACGTGGATCATGGAAAGACGTCGCTCTTAGATGCGATCCGCGAGACCAACGTGATTGGCGGCGAGGCGGGCGGGATTACCCAGGCCATCGGCGCCTACCATGTCCACCTCAAGGGGAGGGATATCGTCTTCCTCGATACGCCGGGCCATGAGGCCTTCACGGCCATGAGGGCGAGGGGCGCCCAGGTGACGGATATCGTCGTGCTGGTTGTCGCCGCCGATGACGGCGTCATGGGGCAAACGGTGGAGGCGATCAACCATGCCCAGGTGGCCGGGGTGCCCATCATTGTCGCCATCAACAAGATCGACAAGCCGGGCGCCGACCCGGGCAAGATCCGCCAGACCCTGACCGAATACAAACTCCTGTCGGAGGAGTGGGGCGGCGACACGATCTTCTGCGAGGTCTCGGCGAAGAAGAAACAGGGGATCGAGGAACTCCTGGAGATGATCCTCCTCCAGGCCGACGTCATGGAGCTCAAGGCCGATCCCGATCGGCCCGCCCGCGGCATTATCATTGAAGCGAAGCTGGACCGGGGCCGGGGGCCGGTTGCGACCGTCCTGATTCAGGAGGGCACGCTGCGCGAAGGGGACGCCTTTGTCTCCCGGACGGAATTCGGCCGGGTCCGGGCGATAATCGACGATCAGGGACGGCGGATCAGCGAGGCCGGTCCGGCCATGCCGGTCGAGGTCATCGGGTTCTCACGGGTCCCCCAGGCCAGCTCGGAATTCATCTGCGTCGAGGATGAGAAGAAGGCCCGCAGCATCGGAGAATACTGGATCCGGAAGGAAAGGGAAAAGGAGCTTTCCGTCTCCTCCAAGATCACCCTGGAACAGCTCTATCAGCGGATGAAGGAGGGGGTCAAGGAACTCAACGTCATCCTCAAGGCCGACGTGCAGGGTTCCATCGAGGCCCTGATTGACGCCCTGAATAAGCTCTCCACGGTGGAAATCAAGCTGAAGATCATCCACAGCTCCACGGGGACGATCACGGAAACCGATGTCATGCTGGCCTCGGCCTCCGATGCGGTGATCATCGGCTTCAACGTCCGTCCCGACGCCCGCGTGGCGGAGGTGGCCGAGCAGGAAGGGGTGGACATCAAACTCTATGATATCATTTATAACGTGATCGCCGATGTGCGGGCTGCCATGGAAGGACTGCTCGAACCGATCTTCAAGGAGGTCGTCCAGGGTCGCGCCGAGGTAAGGGAGATCTTCCGGGTGCCCAAGATAGGGGCCATCGCCGGGAGCTACGTGACGGACGGCAAGATCACCCGGTTGGCCGGACTTCGGCTGCTTCGGGATGGCGTGGTCGTCTATGAGGGCCGAATCGCCTCCCTGCGCCGGTTCAAGGACGATGCGAAGGAGGTGGCCGCGGGGTTTGAGTGCGGCATCGGCATCGAGGGATTCAACGATATCCGGGTGGCGGATGTGATCGAGGCGTATGTGAAGGAACAGATCGAGAGAAAACTGTAAATCCTATGAATAGTTTTAAAAGGGCGGACCGTGTGGCCGACCTCATCAAAATAGAGATCTCCGATCTCCTCCTCAAGCAGGTCCGGGACCCGCGGATCGGTCTTGTAACGATCACTGGCGTGAAGGTCACCGACGATCTGCGGACGGCGAGAGTCTTTTTCGTTGAATTGGGCAAGGATCAATGCAGCGAGGAGGTCCAGGCCGGGCTTGGAAAGGCGGCGGGGTTCATGAGACGGGAGCTGGGCCGCAGGCTCCGGCTTCGTTGTGTTCCGGAGCTTTTGTTTGCCTACGATCCCTCCTTTGCCTATGGGAACCGGATCGAGCGGCTGATTTCGGAGATCCACCGGGAAGAGGAGGCGCATGTTCCGGAGGATTAGCGAACTGATCGGCCGACACCGGGTTTTTCTGATCACGGCCCATGAGCGGCTCGATGGGGATGCCCTCGGTTCGGAGCTGGCCCTTTTCCATATGCTGCGGGGGCTCGGGAAAGAGGTCGCTATCTATAATCAGGATCGGACGCCGGAGAATTACCTTTTCCTCACGGGAAGCGACAAGATCGTCCGCGAGCTTCCTCCTCTCGAACCCTTCGAGGTCGCCTTTATTCTCGATTGCAGCGAACTGGAGCGGATCGGGAAAGAGTCGGCCAGGGTCGGGTTGATCCCGAACCTTGTCAACATCGATCATCACGTCTCCAACGGGGGGTTCTGTGATGTCCGGCTGATCGATTCGCAGGCAAGCTCGACGGGCGAACTGATTTTCCGACTCGTCCGGGATATGGGTCTTGCGGTGACCGGCGAGATGGCGACTTGCCTCTATACGGCGATCCTGACGGATACGGGGGGCTTCCGCTACGGGAACACCCGCCGGGGCGCCCTTCTAACCGCGGCGGATCTGGTGGCCGACGGCGCCGATCCCCAGCGGATCTCGGAAAATGTCTATGAGTCGGATCCGCCTGCCCGGATCCGCCTGCTGGCGGCGGTTCTCCCCACACTGACCATCGACGAAGGAGGCCGTGTCGGTTCACTCACCGTAACGCAGAAGGCGTTCGCCGATGCCGGGGCGCTGCCGGAGCATGCCGAAGGGTTTGTCGATCTGCCCCGGTCCATCCGCGGGGTCGGGATCTCCATTCTCTACGCGGAGCGGCCGGACGGGAGTTTCAAGCTGAGCCTGCGCTCAAAGGGGAACTTCAACGTGGAGCGCGTGGCCCGCGTCTTTGGCGGCGGAGGCCATATCAATGCCGCCGGCTGCCAGGCGGACGGAGAACTGTCGGAGATCCGCAGGCGTGTGATCGAGGCGATCCGGGCGTTCGCGTTGGAATCATGAACGGGGTCATTGTCATCGACAAGCCGTCAGGGCCGACATCCCGGGATGTCGTGGAAGAGGTCAGGCGGGCGCTCGGGGTCCGGAAGGCGGGCCATACGGGGACCCTCGATCCGCTGGCGACCGGCGTCCTTCCGGTCTGCCTCGATGAGGCGACGAAACTGGTGCAGTTCCTGGCGCTCGACGACAAAGAGTATCGGGCGACCCTGCGGTTGGGGTTCCGGACCGACACCCTCGATACCGAAGGCCGTGTCCTCACGCGGGAGGAGCCATGCGTGAGCCGGGAGCAGGTGGATGCCGTGCTGAGCGGTCTGAAGGGGAGGCGGGAGCAGATTCCACCCCGATACTCAGCGGTGAAGGTCCGGGGAAAGGCCCTTTACGACTGGGCGCGTCGGGGGATCGACGTCGAGGCGCCGGCGCGGGAGGTGGAGATTTACGACATCCGGATCGAGGGGATTTGTCTCCCCGAGGTGACCTTTACGGTCTCCTGTTCGAAGGGCGCCTATGTCCGCTCTCTCTGCGCGGAGGCCGGGGAGGCGCTCGGTTGCGGGGGCTGCATGTCGGCCCTGCGCCGGATGCGCAGCGGCAACTTTCGTGTGGAGGAGGCTGTCGCCCTGGGGGGATTGACGGGTGAGGAAAAGCGGGAAAGGCTTACGGCGCATCTGCTGCCGATGGCGGAACTCCTGCCCGATCTTGCCGTCATCGATGTGGACCCGCAGTTGGCGGAAAGGTTGCGGAACGGCTATCAGCCGGACGGCGAGGTTCTGAACCGTTATCATATTCCTTTTCTTGTCGCCGGAGATGTGATAAAGTTCACCCTCCATGACAAACATCTGGTGGCCGTCGCCCGGATGCTCTGCGCATCGGATGAACTAACTTCGCGGGAGGGGAAGAGACAGGCGGTCCGGATTTTACGGGTATTGAACGATTGATGACTCGCAAGAGGCCGGAGGCCTCATACTTGCGCGATTGACTTAAGGGAGGATGAGAACAGTGTTAGATGTAGAAAAGAGAAAGGGAATCATCGGAAGTTATCAGTTGCACGAAAAGGATACGGGATCTCCGGAGGTCCAGATTGCCCTCCTCAGCGCCAGAATTGAGTATCTGACGGAACACTTCAAGACCCACAAGAAGGACCATCACTCCCGGCGGGGGCTCCTGAAGCTGGTCGGTCAACGGCGGAGGCTTCTGGATTACGTGAAGAACAAGGACGTGGAACGCTACAGAGCGGTGATTCAGCGTCTGGGGCTCAGGAAGTAACCTGGGCTTTAGGGTGCGGGGTATCGATCAGGAGTAGGAAGTAAGGAGTAAGAAGTAGGCTTCGCTTTTGCCTACTCCCTACTCCCTACTGCCTACTCCTTTCATGTGCCGCACTGCAAATCAACCATTGAGAGGAAAAATATGAGTAAACTGTTCAGTACAGATTTTGCGGGGAGGAGCATCTCCCTCAAAACGGACTATGTCGCGGGGCAGGCGGACGGCGCCGTCCTGGCAACATACGGGGATACGGTGGTTCTGGTAACCGCCGTTTCGTTGAAGACAATCCGGGAGGGGGTCGATTTTCTCCCGCTAACTGTCGATTATCAGGAAATGACCTTTGCGGCCGGGAAGATTCCCGGGGGGTTCTTCAAACGGGAAGGGCGTCTAAACGAGAAGGAGATCCTGACTTCACGGATCATTGACCGCTCCATCCGGCCGCTGTTTCCGAAGAACTATTTCCACGAAACCCAGATCATGGCGTCGGTCCTTTCCGTGGACAACGAGAACGACTCCGATGTAGCGGCGATGCTTGCCGCGTCGGCGGCTCTCGAGATCTCGAATATCCCGTTCAAGGGGCCGATCGCCGGTGTCCGGGTCGGCCGCGTGGACGGCGCCTTCGTCTGCAACCCCTCGCAGGCGCTCCAGGGGAAAAGCGATCTCAACCTCTTCCTGGTGGGACGGAAGATCGTTCCTGGTACGGAGGGAAGGGCCTATGACGTCAACCTCGTCATGATGGAAGGCGGGGCGGAGGAGGTCGCGGAGGATGTCATCGTCGATGCCATCAACTTTGGCCTCGAGGCGTTGCGGCCGGTCATCGATCTTCAGGACCGGATGCGTCAGGAGACGGGCAAGGCCAAACGGGAAGTCGTGATTCCGGCCGTCGACGAGGCCCTTGTCGCGAAGGTGACCGAAGCGGCCCTGCCGGGGCTGAAAGAGGGCTACGGCATGGCGCGCAAGATGGAGCGCTATGAAAAGCTGGCCGAGGTCCGGAAAAGCGCCGTCCAGGCGCTGACGGCCGAGAATCCGTCCCTCAAGGGCAAGATTCTGGAGATCATCGAGTCGCTGGAGAGGCGCATTCTCCGCGAGATGATTCTCAAGGAACACAGAAGAATCGACGGCCGTTCCAATACGGAAATCCGTCCGATCAGCTCTGAGGTCGGGCTGCTGCCCCGCGCCCACGGTTCGGCCCTGTTCAACCGGGGGGAGACGCAGGCGCTGGTGACCGTAACCCTGGGGACCTCCCATGACGAGCAGCGGATGGATTACATCGCAGGCGAGGAGAGGCGGGCCTTCCTCCTCCACTACAATTTTCCGCCCTTCAGCGTGGGCGAGGCCAAACCCCTCCGGAGCCCGGGCAGGCGTGAGATCGGCCACGGCGGCCTGTCGCGCCGGGCGCTGATGCCGGTTTTGCCACCCAAGGAGGTATTCCCCTATACGATCCGGGTCGTCTCCGATATCCTGTCGTCCAACGGCTCCTCTTCGATGGCCACGGTCTGCGGCGGTTGCCTCTCCCTGATGGACGCCGGGGTGCCGATCCGGGACACGGTCGCCGGGATCGCTATGGGGCTTCTGAAGGAGGGGGACCAGGTGGTGATCCTCTCCGATATTCTGGGCGATGAGGACCATGCCGGCGACATGGACTTCAAGGTTTGTGGAACCGAAAAGGGCGTGACCTCGATGCAGATGGACATCAAGATCGACAACCTGACCGGGGGCATCCTCCGGAAGGCCCTGAACCAGGCCCGTGAGGGGCGGCTCTTCATCATCGGCAAACTGCGCGAGACCCTTGCCGCGCCGCGGGCGGATATTTCTGTCTACGCCCCGCGGATTACCACCGTCAAGGTTCGGCCGGAGAAGGTGCGCGACGTGATCGGTTCCGGCGGCAAGAACATCCGTCAGATCGTGGCGGAGACCGGCGTCGAGATCAACGTGGAGGATGACGGCACCGTAACCATCGCCTCCAGCGACGCGGAAGCCGCCGCGCGGGCCGTGGCCATGGTGAAGTGGCTCACGGAGGATGCGGAGGTCGGCAAGATCTACAACGGGACGGTCAAGAAGATCGTCGATTTCGGCGCCTTCGTCGAGATCCTGCCGGGTACGGAAGGGCTCCTGCACATTTCGCAGCTCGCCAAGGAGCGGGTGAACAAGGTCACCGACATCCTCCAAGAGGGGGACGAGGTGAGGGTGAAGGTGCTGGAGGTGGACAAGCAAGGGAAGATCCGCCTCAGCCGGAAGGAAGCACTGGCTGAAAATGGTCAATAAGACCATCCTGGACAACGATATCCGGGTGATTTCCGAGGAGATCGACCATGTCCGGTCGATCTCCATCGGGGCCTGGGTGGAGGGCGGCTCCCGCCGGGAAAACGGTTGGACCAACGGGATGGCCCATTTCATCGAACACATGCTCTTCAAGGGGACCGAACGCCGGTCCGCCTTCGATATTGCCTCTGCCATCGATTCCGTGGGCGGGGTGATGAACGCCGCCACGGGGAAGGAGATGACCTCCTTCTACATCAAGATCCCGGATTACCACTTGGAGATGGCCATCGATCTGCTGGCCGATATTTTCACCGGTTCGCGCTTTGCCGAGGATGATATCGGCCGGGAGCGGTCGGTGATCCTCCAGGAGATCCGGATGGTCGAAGATACCCCCGACGATTACATCCATGATTTCTTCGAGGGGATGTTCTGGAAAGGACATTCCCTCGGTCTTCCCATTCTCGGGACGAAGGAAAGGGTCGAATCCTTCCGCCGCGATGATCTCTTTCGTTTCTTCCAGGCCGGCTATGGGGGCGGGGATCTGGTCCTGACCGCGGCCGGGAATCTCAAACACCAGAAACTTACGGAACTGGTCCGGCGCGCCTTCGGATCGCTCGTCGGGAGATCCGTCCGTGGGCCGCTCGAGACCCCCGAGGCCAGGTCGGGGAGGGCCGTTCTCCGGAAGGAGTTGGAACAGGTTCATCTGATCGTCGGGGCGCCGGCGCCCTCCGCGGTGGACCCCGACCGTCATGCGGCATTTCTTCTGAACGCCGTCCTGGGGGGGAGCATGAGCTCCCGGCTGTTTCAGGAGATCCGGGAGAAAAGGGGCCTTGCCTACGATATCGGCTCCTATCTGGCCCCCTATCGGGACGCCGGCATGTTCGGCGTCTATGCGGGAACGGACGGCGCCCGGGTCCGGGAGGTGCTGGGTCTCATTCGGGAGGGGTTGGAGCGGTCCGGCGCCGAACGGCTGACGGCGAAGGAATTGCAGTCGGCCAAGGAACTGATCAAAGGTAACTTCCTCCTCGGCATGGAGAGCACGGACAACCGGATGACATCTCTGGCCAAGAACGAGATCTATTTCGGAAGGCAGATGACGCCCGAGGAGATCATCGAGTGGATCGACGCGGTCGGGTGTGAAGAGATCCGCTCCCTGGCCGGCCGGATGTTTAGGCCCGGGGCCCTGACGGTCGCGGCGCTCGGCCCGGTCTCCGAAGAGGATCTGCAATAGGAAATAGGGGCGCTGTCCCCCTATTTCTTGAAGAGGGCGGACTGATGGGAGAAGAGATCCGCGTATCCATCCGCAGACTGCCGGGAACGGAAGATCTGCCGCTACCCTCCTACATGACGGACCAGGCGGCGGGAATGGATCTCTTTGCGGCGGTTGCAGCGGATGCGGCGATCCTTCCCGGGGAAAGGAAGCTGGTCCCGACCGGCGTCGTGGTGGCCCTTCCCGAAGGATACGAGGCCGAGGTCCGGCCCCGAAGCGGGCTGGCCCTGAAACACGGCGTGACGCTGGTCAACGCGCCGGGTACGATCGATGCGGATTATCGCGGCGAGGTCGGGGTGATTTTGATCAACCACGGCCGGACGCCCTTCATCATCCGGCGGGGGGACCGCATCGCCCAGATGGTGGTGCACCGGGTTTGCCGGGTGGTCTGGGCCGCCTGCGGGGAGTTTCCGCCGACACCAAGGGGGGCCGGGGGATTCGGCCATACGAGCTGATTTTCGATTCGTAAAATTCGTCTTGCACAACCCCTTTATTTTGTATATATATACCGCAACTTTCTTTTGAGGTCATTCCTGAGTCGAGGGGTACCGAAGGGATGAAGGTAGGAAGATATCTCACCATCTTTGTTTTGCTCATGGGCGCCCTGATCACGTTCGGCGACCGGGGACTCATCGACAATTTCCGGATGAAGGGAAAGTTGATGGCATTGAAGAAGGTCAATCATGAGCTCACCCTTGAAAACATTGCCCTGAAAAAAAATATCACCTTGCTGAGAGATGATCTCTCCTATATTGAGATGATGGCGAGAAGCGGGCTGGGCATGGTTAAAAAAGGGGATCTGGTTTACCGATCGGCGCAATAGGACTGCCGCTTCCGCTTTGGGAAGGCGGGGTCCATACTTTCTATCTTGAAGACGGTGACCGCATGTTCGACATCAAGGGATTGTTTTCAGGGGGGAAGCAGCTTGCCGGGCTGGACATTGGTTCCAGTTGCATCAAGCTTGCGGAGATACAGGATAACCCCCAAGGTCGCATCCTTACCCGTTTTTCCCGGATCCCGCTGGCCAGAGGCGTCATTGTCGATGGCGCCGTGGTGGAGCCGGAAGCCCTGACCGCAACCATCAAAGAACTCTACCAACAGTCCGGCTGCAAGAGCAAGAAGATCGTCACATCCATCTCCGGGCATGCCGTGATCGTAAAGAAGGCGACCTTCGCGCAGATGGATGAGGAGGAACTTCGCGGCCTCATCCATGATGAAGCGGGGAAGTATCTGCCCTTTGACGACATGGCCGCGGTGGACTATGATTTTCAGATCGTCGGTGAAAATCCCTATAACCCCAGTCAGATGGAAGTCCTCATCGTAGCGGCCAAGAAGGAGATCATCGAAGGCTATACGGAGGCCGTCGATGCGGCGGGACTGATCCCGGTCATCATGGATGTCGATTCCTTTGCCCTGGAGACGATGTACGAGGAAAATTACGAGTTCGAGGAGAACGATGTGGCCGTTCTCATCAACATCGGGGCCAGCATAACCAACTTGAATGCGGTGAAGGGCGGGGTATCGATCTTCACGCGTGATTTTACCCTCGGCGGCAACGCCATCACCGAGGCCCTCGCCGCAAATCTTGGCGTCTCTTTTGAGGAGGCGGAAAAGGCGAAGATCGAGGGGACCGGCGACGACGAACGGGCCAGGGCGGCGTACCGCGAGGGGCTGATTGCCTATGCCGATCCGATCTGCTCTGAGATCGAGCGGTCGGTCGATTACTTCCGTTCCACGTTTGGGGCGGAAAACATCGGTAAAGTCCTTCTGTCCGGCGGTGGGGGCATGATTCCCGGCATGGCTGCCGACCTGGGGCGCCGGTTGGGGATCCAAACGGAAATGGTCAATCCATTCAAGAAGATCCAATGTAACAAAAAAGTCCTGGAGCCGGGGGCGGCGGAGCGCATCGGTCCCATTGCCGCTGTCGGCGTGGGGCTGGCTTTGCGGAAGATAGGCGATCAATGATCAAAATCAATCTTCTCCCCTATCGCGAAAAGGAAAAAAAGGAGAATCTGCAGCGCCAGATTGTTATCCTTTCGGGCACGCTGGCGCTCTTTATTCTGATCATCCTCGCCGTACATCTCTATTTCAACGCTCTCATCAGCGGCATGGAGACGAAGATCCAGGAAGCGGATGCCAAACTTGTCGTCTTGAACAAGAAGGTCGGCGATATCGAAGGTTTCAAGCGGGATAAAAAGGAGCTGGAACAGAAGCTGGGGGTGATCAATTCCCTGGAGGGAAACCGGCTCTTCCCCGTCCGTATGCTGGATGAACTGAATCTGCTCGTTCCCTCCAAGGAGGCTTGGCTGGAAAAGATTACGCAAAAGGGGCAGGAACTCCGCATCGAGGGGATGGCCCGCGACAACGGCACGGTGGCCCGCTTCATGAAGAGCCTGGGAAAGGCAGAATTTGTCCAATCGGTCGAGTTGGTGGTCTCCAAAGAAAAAGAAGTGGCCGGGGTGAAGCTGCAACAATTCATTCTGAACTGTGTCATGAAAAAAGAGATATGAACCTATGGACATCAATGTCGATGACCTGAAGAAACTTTCCTCCAAGCTGAAGGCGCTGATCGTTTTTTTGATCTGTCTCCTCTTGGGCTATTTTTATTATATGTTCTTCTTTCAGGCAATCCTTGCGAAGCAGATGGCCCTCGATACCAAACTGACGGAGATGCAGCAGCAGATTGTGGAAAAAGAGAAGGTGGTGGCGCAGCTCGACCGGTATATCCGGGAGATCAACGCTCTAAAGCAATCCTTTACGATCGCCTTGCTGAAACTTCCCAATGCGCGGGAGATCGCAGGTCTTCTGGCGTCGGTGGTTCTCTCCGGCGAAGAAGCCGGCGTGAATTTCCTCCTGTTTGAGCCGAAACCCCCGGAGCCGAAGCTCCCGGAGGTGAAACCGGGGACTCCCCCGAAGCCGGTTGCTGCCAAGGCCCCGCCTTCCCCCCCGAAGCCGGCCGTTCCGGAGAAGTTTTACGATGAAATCCCCATCAAGGTGCAGCTTGCCGGCAGTTTCCACAATACGGTCTCCTTCTATGCAAAGATTGCCCAACTGTCCCGGATCGTCAATGTTGAAGAGATCGTCATGGGGGATGCACAGGATGTGAAGGGTGGGGGGAGAATCGTGCGGACCGCCTGCACCGTAAAAACCTATATGTTTGTGGATAGAAAACAATGATGAGACGGCATTTCATATCCGTTATGATGGGTGGCATCCTGGTCCTTTTACTTGCCGGGGGGACAAGTGCGCCTGGACTCCGGGCTGCTGATTTGAAGACCTTGCCCCTCCCCGCACCGGCCGGCGGCTCCCGCGGACCTGGGGCAACGTCGGTTCCCGCCGCAGCTCCGCCGGCGGCGCCAACCTACCAGTACCATGCAGCAGGGAAACCGGATCCCTTTAAACCATTCATGGAAACGGATCCGGCTCTGAAAAAGAAGATGGAAGAAGAACAGAAGAAAAAGGCGGCTTTGCAAGAACGTCCCATCTCGCCGCTTCAACAGGCAGAACTCGGGCAGTTTCGTCTCGTCGGGATCGCCGGTGATCGGGCCAGGCAGACGGCGATTGTCGAGGATGGGGTCGCAAAGAAATACTATCCCCTTTTTGTCGGGACCTATATCGGCATGAACGGTGGCCGGGTTGCAGCGATCCTGCCCGATCGGGTGGTTGTAGAGGAAAAAGCCGAAAAACAGGCAAAAAAGGCGCAGATTAGACGCGTGACGGTAATGCTTCACAAGGAAGAAGAGGGGAAACCATGAAACGGGCAATACGATGGGCATGGCTTGTTTTTTTAGCGGCGATCATGACGATGGCCTTCCCGCTGGCGTGGGGTGCAACCCCCGGGGCGTCGGATGCGGCTGCACAGACGGTCAACGCGGGCTACCTGGAAAACGTCACCTTTGAAAGGCTCCCGGGCAAGGAACGGGTGACCCTCGCGGTATCAAAACAGTCCGGCGTGACCGTCGAGAACCAGCCCGGCAATGCAGTGCTGGTCCGCATGGAGAACCTCTTCGTTCCCGAGGGGCTCCGGCGTCCTCTCAGCGATGCCGCACTTGCGAATGTGGTCCGGGTGACGCCCGTCCAGAAGACCGCCGAAGGCCGATCGTGGGTCATCGCGACGATTGATCTGAAGCAGAAGGTGCCGTACAGCGTGCGGCAGGAGGGGATGAATATCCTCATCGATTTCAACGTGACCTCCTTGGCGGCGGCAGGGCCTGCGCAGGAAAAGCCGCTGCCGGCCTTGCAGATCCCGGCGGCGCGGACCGCTGAAAAACCGGCAACGCCCGGGGGCGCGGCGACGATGGACGTTGCGCGAGACGCCGGTAAGGACAAGAAGGTCGATGGCGGCCCCCGGATCTTCCTGGATGTCCAGGATGCCGATATTAAGTCGGTGCTCCGGCTGCTGGCCGAGCAAGGCAACGTGAGCATCGTCTCCGGCGAAGACGTCAAAGGGACGGTGACTCTCAAGATGAAGGATGTGTCTTGGGAGCAGGCGCTCGACACGATCCTTACCATAACCGGGCTGGGCAAAAAACAGGTCGGCAACGTGATCACCGTGATGAGCCTGGAGAAGATGAAAAAGGATGAAGCGGACCGGCAGGCGGCCTCGGAGGCCAAACGGAAATCGGAATTAGATCGGGCCCAGCCGGCGCCAGAACCTTTAATCACCAGGGTGGTCAGTATTGATTACAATGATGCAAAGAAACTTACCGAAAACATTCGTGATTTTCTGACGAAAGACAAGGACGGCAAGGCCTTGGGCTCGGTGAAAGTGGATGAGCACAGCAATTCCCTGATCATCCAGACCACCCGCCAGGAAATGACCCGGCTGTTTCCCCTGATCGAGAGAATCGACAAACCGACCGCACAGATCCTGATCAAAGCCAATATTGTGGAAACAACGAAAGACACCGCCCGCAACCTCGGCATCCAGTGGGGTGGCATGTGGGGGCAGAAGATTGGAAGTCAGGGTTTGTACATAACGCCCGGAGGAACAGGAGGGGTCGCCACCCCGCCTGGTTCGGCCTTCTCCGGCGGATATTCGCCTACCTCCGGCTCCATGGGGATCGCCGGCCAGGGCTTCGGGGTCAATTTCCCGGTGGCTGCGATGACCGGGACGGCCTCGGGGTCATTAGGCCTGATTTTCGGCGCCATCGGGGAAAATATTCTGGAGGTGCAGTTAAATGCCCTGCAGAAAGACGGCAAGCTGAATATCCTTTCCAGTCCTTCGATTACCACGCTGGATAACCAGATGGCCTTTACGGAAAACGGCGATATCGTTCCGTTTGCTACTACGGAAACCAGCGGCGGCACCCTTACCCGGTCCATAAAAAAAGAAGAAGCCACCCTCCGTCTTGAAATTATCCCCCACGTGATCGATGGGAAAAATTTAAAAATGAAAATTGTGGTGAAAAAAAACGAGGTGGACCCCAGTCGCAATGTGGACGGCAATCCCTATATCATCAAAAAACAGACGGAAACCAACCTCATCGCACAGGATGGCGAGACCATCGTGATCTCCGGGCTGACCAAGCAGAAAAGGCTTGACGGCACAAGCGGGATCCCCTGGTTAAAAGATATTCCCGTTCTGGGATGGCTCTTCAAGGGAGAGGGGAAAAGCGAATCCATGGAAGAGGTGCTGATCTTCATTACCCCCACGATCATAAAACCGCAGACGCTGGTCGGTATCCAGGAAGGGACTTGACGATTATTTCAGAACCCATTCCGGCTCAGGCCGGAGACTTGAACCGTTATCATGTATCGGGATGTTATCATTTTAAGGAGAGAGGCATTATGAAACATCTGGCCAGATTTTTTCTTTTGGTCTTCGCGGCGGCCATGTTTTGGGGCCTTGCGGGCTGCGCTTCGTCCAATTACCAGAAAGGGATCAGACAATATAAACCGGATGATGTCGCTGCAGCCGTGCGCGAGTTGAGGCCGCTTGCCGAGCAGGGCAATGCCGAAGCCCAGTTCAACCTGGGTTCACTCTATTACCAGGGCTGGGGAGTGCCTCAGGATTACAAGGAGGCGGTCAAGTGGCTGCGCAAGGCCGCCGAACAGGGTCATATCTTCTCCCAGGCCACACTGGGAACCATCTATGCCGAGGGGGTGCAGGGTGCGGTTGAGAAGGACTATCCCCAGGCTCTCATGTGGTTCATCTTCGCCGCGGCCAAGGGTGATATGGAGGCCTTTGAATTCAGAGACAATCTGGCCAACCGAATGACGCCGGCGCAAATTACGGAAGCGCAAAAGCTGGCCCGGGAATTCAAGCCGCAGGACGCCCATACGAAGTCGCTCCAGGAATTTAGAGCCCTTGCCGCGCAGGGGGACGCAGCCGCCCAGTTCAAGGTCGGCTTGATCTATTACAAAGGGCAGGGAGTCCCGCCCGATTACTTGGAGGCCCTGACCTGGTTTAAAAAAGCCGCCCTGCAGGGCCATCCATTGGCCCAGTATAATGTCGGTTATATGAACGAAAAAGGCGAGGGAACGCCGCAGGACTATGTGGAAGCGGCAAAACATTACCGCCAGGCGGCAGAGCGGGGGAATCAGTTGGCCCAGTACAACCTCGGCTACATGTATGAAAAGGGTCAGGGCGTGCTGCCGGACGAAGTGCAGGCCCTGATGTGGTACAATCTGGCGGCGATCCAGGGGGAAACCAAGGCCAGAGCCGCGCGGGACCGGATCACGATATGGATGACCCCCGCGCAGATCGCCGATGCCCAGCGCCTGGCGCGCGAATTCAGGATAACGGGAAAATGAGGTCGGCCCTGTTTTATTGCATGTGAAAGGAGAATGGGGATGTTTAGAAAAGCAATGCGTTTTCCCGGTCTGATGATGCCGGTGCTGATAATTGCATTTCTGGGTTTGCTCTCCGGATGCGGTACGGGCGGCCTGGCGGATGCCCCCGCCGGTTCCTCAACCGGCGGGACAACCGGTAGCACGACGACACCGCCGCC
>MNZQ01000109.1 GCA_001873745.1 Syntrophaceae bacterium CG2_30_58_14 | reverse complement strand
GAAGATCGGCGCCAGATCCTCCGGCCCGACCGGTTTCCCCGTCCCCGGATGGAGGGGGGGACTCATCGGTTTGGGCAAATCCGCCTGGATGTTGTACCACTGCCTCGGGATCTCGTGATCCGCCAAAACAACCTTGGTCTGTTCCATAATCCGTCTCCTTTTTTTAGTGGAAATCCCTGTCATCCTGAACCTGTCGAAGGATGACCGTTTGCGTCATGGTTCGACAAGCTCACCATAACAAAAGTCCATGACTGCAATAATCCTTCAAACCCCTCAAAACAAAAAAGCCATGGGAACTTCCCATGGCTTGCTATATGATCATTCTGAGCATGGGAAGGGGTTTACCCCGCCCACAGCCCCTCTTTTTGAAGAGCTACGGGCAGACGACCATCGTCCGCCACCGCCAGAACAACATTTTAACTCTTGCACGCATCTTCACGACTCCTGCTTTTCCCGACTTTAGAGTCTTCCTAACACAGGGTAAAAACGGATGTCAAGGGGTTATTTATGACCAAAATATCCCTTGACAAACAAAAACAGCCTCCTTATACTTCAAGCTCTCGAAAGTGATGTCTTATCAAAAAGAATATCCAAATCCAACGCAAGGAGGTGTATTTATGAAGAAATCAGTATTACTTTCCATGTCTTTGTTGCTTTTTGTCGGTTTGTTCATGGTATGTCCACTCACGTATGCCCAAAACACAATAAAGGTGGGCATTGTTGACACCTACACAGGGCCCGCAACGACATTTACCATGGATGTCCTGGATGGTTTCAAGCTTGCCGTCAATGAAATTAATGCAAAGGGCGGCGTCCTCGGGAAAAAGATTGAATATACGACCCGCGACGAGAAGTTCAAACCGGATATCGGCCTTGCCATGGCAAAAGAGCTTGTACTGAAGGAAAAGGTTGACATTCTCATGGGTACGATCAACAGCGCCACAGCCCTCGCCATTTCCGATTTCGCGAAAAAAGAAAAGCTGCCATTTTTTGTGACCTTTTCGAAAAGTGAGAAGATCATAGGCGAAAAAGGACACCCGTACATATTCAATATGAACGAAAATACCGCAATGGTAGGAAAGGCCGCCGCCGTTGCACTGGCGAAAAAACCATACATAAAATACTGGATCGCCGGCGACGATTATGAATACGGCCACGCCATTGCGAACAGTCTATGGAATAACCTGAAAAAGTTGAAACCGCAGGTACAGAAGGCTGGAGAATCGTGGTGGAAGGTCGGAGAAGCCGATTTTACCCCCTATATTACCCAGATTCTTGCAGCCAAGCCTGATTTCATCATCGCAGCCACCGGCGGCGCCGGCATGGTCAATTTCCAGAAGGCCGCAAAGGCAACCGGGTTAAGCCAGAAAATACCATTCTATCAGCATACGGCGATCGAGCTTTCCGTTCTGAAACCCCAGGGACAAAACGCGCCTGAAGGCGTCTTCGGAACGGCCAACTATTTCTTCTACTATCCCGATACCCCGTCGAACAGGGCCTTTGTCGATGAATTCAAGAGGGCATACAACAGAGAACCGAGAATCGGCGCCCTTTCCGGGTATATGACAGCCCGGTTCATAGCCGCAGGGTACAAAAAGGCCGGCAAGATTGATACGGAAGGTCTGATCAAGGCCCTCGAAGGCATGTCGCTCGACAGCCCTGTGGGCCCAATGGCCATCAGAGGGTGCGACCACCAGCTTGAGCTTCCCATGTATTTCGGGGTAACGACGAAGAATCCCAAGTATGACTTTCTCGTAGCAGGCGATGTTCAGGCAATCCAGGCAAAAGATTATATGCCTACCTGTGATGAGGTACTCAGGGTCCGCAAGTAGGAGCCTTCTCACAGGAGTTCTATACATGGAGGCCGTCTATTCGATCATACCGGCGGGTGTTCTGTCGCAGGTTTTTGTGGGTTTGAGCCGCACCACCATCCTCTTCATTGTGGCCTCAGGCCTGACCCTCATTCTGGGAGTCCTCCGAATCCCCAATGTGGCCCACGGCTCTCTCTATATGATCGGGGCATTTACCGCTTTCACGGTAACGAAGCTGTCCGGCGGCGGCTCTGCCGGTTTCTGGATAGCCCTCGTCATTGCCCCTTTAATTGTGGCCTTGATAAGCCTTATTGCGGAAAGGGGGATGTTTCAGTTTCTCTACGAGCGGGAGCACCTCATGCTCCTCCTCCTGACCTTTGCGTTTTCCCTTGTTTTTGGCGACCTGGTTAAACTTGTATGGGGCGGCGAGTACAAATCCGTACCGGTGCCCCATATTTTTCAGGGTTTTGTGCCCCTATTCGGAGGCCTTCCCTTTCCCCTCTATAACCTCTTCCTCCTCCTTGCAGGCCCCGTTGTGGCCATACTCCTCTATCTTCTGACGAACAAGACAAAGATGGGGAAGATAGCGCGGGCGGCGGCAGTGGACAGGGAGATGGTAGGCGCTGTCGGCATCAACGTAAGCCGGGTCTTTGCAACCGTCTTTGTCATCGGCTGTTACCTTGCCGGGCTTGGGGGCGTCCTTGTGGCGCCTACGGTAAGCGTTACCCTCGGCATGGACCATAACCTCATTATAGAGGCATTTCTCATTGTCATTATGGGAGGATTGGGGAACATCTGGGGCGCACTGCTCGGCGCCTTGATATTCGGCCTTACGCAGTCGCTGGGCATTCTCATATGGCCGAAATTTGGAATTATTTTCCCCTATCTCGCCGTAGTTGTCGTATTGCTGTTCAGGCCAACCGGGCTCCTCAAGTCCACATGGTAATGGAGTGCGTATGAGCAGGCAAACCATTTTGGGGCTGGGTGCGGGCATCATCGTTCTTCTGTTGTTCCCTGTATTTCTCCCGCGATTTTACGTTTATCTCGTCTCGATCATTTTGCTCTACGGTCTTCTTGCCACAAGCCTGAATCTTGTTCTCGGATACGGAGGGATTTTTCAGTTCCACCATGCCGTATTCTATGGGGTTGGCGCCTACGGAACAACGCTTATGCTGACGAAGACAGGGTTGCCCCCCATGCTTGCATTCATTGTCGGGCCCCTGGCATCGGCCGCATTCGGCCTTGTTATCGGCATCATCTGTATCCGCCTTTCCAAGCTTTACTTCGGCATGCTGCAGATATCTCTCGGTTCCCTTGTCTGGGCCATTGTTTACCGCTGGTATTCCTTTACCGGAGGCGACGACGGGATACACGGCATACCCATTCCGGAGATGCTTTCATCACCAAAGAGCGCCTACTATTATACGTTGATCATTACGCTCGCATCTCTTTTTGTAATGTGGAAAATTATCCGCTCTCCTTTCGGGAGCGCCCTCCAGGGCATCAGGGACAATCCGGTGAGAAGCGAGATGATCGGCATAAACGTCAGAATGCATCAACTCCTTGCCCTTGTCCTTGCCGGATTTTTTGCGGGGGTTGCAGGTTCTCTCTTTGTTGTTGTTGATAATACGGTTTTCCCCGACATGCTTTTCTGGACCCTCTCCCTGGAAATCCTCATCATGTGTTTGCTGGGGGGGTGGTTTACATTCCTGGGGCCTATGCTCGGCGCTGCCGTCATCGTGGCCCTGAGAACATTTGTAAGCGCCTATACAGACTATTGGGCGCTTGTTCTCGGCATCATCATGATGCTCGTCATCTTATTCCTGCCCAACGGCATCCTGGGCTATGTTGAGGAAAAATTCAAAAGGGGATTTATGGAACCGGAAATAGAGGGACAATAAGTGTTAGAGGTAACATCCCTATCAAAAACCTTTGATGGGTTCAAAGCGGTGAACGATGCAAACCTTGCCGTGGGAAAAGGTGAAATCGTCGCAGTGATCGGGCCAAACGGGGCAGGAAAAACAACCCTCTTCAACCTCATTACAGGAATTATCAAGCCTGATTCAGGCCGGGTGCTCTTTAAAAATGAAGACATTACAGGGCTTCCTCCCCATGAAGTCTGCCGAAAGCGAATCTCCCGCTCCTTTCAGATCGTCAATGTGTTTCAAAGGCTTACCGTTTTTGAGAACGTGCAGATATCGGTATTGTCACGCGAGAAAATGACCTGGAACCTCTTTACCCCTTCGGCAAGTCTGGCAATCAAAGAAACGGATGAGATCCTCGAAAGTGTCGGCCTCCTGAAGAAAAAAAACCGCACTACGGCGCTGCTCTCCCACGGTGACCGCAAAGTCCTGGAGATCGCGATGGCCTTGGGGGGCAACCCCGAGTTCCTGATCCTCGATGAACCCACCGCAGGCATGGCCGCCGAAGAGACCTCCCGGTGCATTGACCTCATAAAAAAGCTTTCCCAAACCATGGGACTTACCATCCTTTTCTGTGAACATGACATGGAGATCGTCTTCGGGATCGCCAACCGTATTATGGTTATGGTGAGAGGCGGTACGGTGATCCAGGGGTCCTGCGAGGAGGTGCGGTGCAACGAGGCGGTACAGGATGCGTATCTTGGCGGGAGCGACGTATGCTTGATGTGAGGGGGATTGAAACATATTACGGCTCAAGCCATATCCTCTTCGGCGTCTCCCTCGCTGTCAACAAAGGAGAGGTGGTCGGTCTTCTGGGGAGAAACGGCGCCGGGAAAAGCACCACCATGCGGAGCATCATGGGCCTTACCCCTCCCCGAAAAGGGCAAATCTCCTTTAACAATGAAGACATTACAGGCCACAGACCATTTTTGCTCTTCCGAAAAGGGATCGGTTATGTCCCTGATGATCGCAGGGTCTTTGCAGATTTAAGCGTCGATGACAACTTGGAGATCGTGTTCCGCAGGGGAACCGAATGGAATAAAGAGAGGGTTTACGGGCTCTTCCCCGCTCTGGGTGAAATCAAAACAAGAAGGGCCGGGAACCTGAGCGGCGGCGAACAGCAGATGCTCACCATTGCCAGGGCCCTTATGGGGGGGCCGGAACTGCTCCTGCTTGACGAACCGACGGAAGGACTGGCGCCGCTTATTGTCCGTGACCTGGAAGCGCAGATTCTCAAGCTGCGGGATGCAGGCATCAGCATCCTCCTGTCAGAACAGAACGTAAGATCGGCGCTGAAGATGATCAGCAAGGCCTATGTCATCGATAACGGGAGAATTCGCTTCTCAGGGACCGTTGCCGAGCTCAAAGCGAACGAAGAGGTGAAGAAGAAGTATTTGATGGTATAGGCCATCACCCGCCTTACCGTCTAACCGAATTCCTGTTTTTCAGCTAAAATCCCCCGTAATAATCCAGTGCAGAACCCTTCCCGGCCCATGTACGCAGGTGGTCATCGAGGCTTCAATGTCTCCGGTGCGGCTTGGGCCGGTGACGAAGGTCAGGCGCGAGGGGATATCGGCGCCGAATTCCGCCAGATAGCCGCCAAGGTCGGGCCGGCAATCTTTTGCGCAACTGAGCGCAAGGTGTGTTTCCGGCAAAAGGGAGGCCAAGGTCCCAAGGCCTGGCCCGGAGGGGAAGGCAAGGCTTCCCGTTTCCGCGATAAATGCGCCGCAAAAGGTGATGCCCAGGTTGGCAGAACCCAGGGCCGGCCGGTTCCATTCGTAGCCGCCGTCCATTCTTCGTCGTGGCGAGACTGTAGCAGAACCGCACTTCTCAACTTCGGTCTTCACGGTGCGAAGAAGAGGCTCAGGCCAGCCGATCAGTGGAAGCGCGACGGATTTGGCCTTGAGTTCGCCGACAAGCGCCGCAAGGCGCCGATTGAGATCGGACAAGCTCAAAAGCTCAACATGGACGCCCACGCCCTGGGCCTTTGCCAAGTATTGATTGAGGATCATTGGCCGTGGCTCCTTGTTTTCCACCAGTCGCGGAAACTCTCTCCCGCTTGCGGTTCGGGCGGCTCACGGCACACCGTCCATTCTTTCAGCGCCGGCGCCATCAGCCCCTTGACGCCTTTTTTCAGCATCTGACGCATTGCGATCATTCCAAGCCGGTAGAGGGAAGGGGTATGCGCGCCAAAGGCAGCCATTTTCATCATCAAAGGCGGTTTATTGACGTCGGAGCGCAGATCCCGAAGATAATCGGGCAAAGGCACGCACACCGGGCACACTTCGGCGCAGCGACCGCAAAGGGTGCAGGCGTTTGGCAGATCGGCGTAGATTTCAAGCCCGGAGATCAGCGGTGAAAGGACCGAACCCATCGGACCGGGATAGACGGCCTGATAGGCATGGCCGCCCACCGCCCGGTACACGGGGCAGTGGGATAGACACGCTCCGCAGTGCAGACAGTGCAATATCTCGCGGTAAGGGCCTTTGGCGATTCGGGAGCGGCCATTGTCCAAAAGGATGATGTGTAATTGTTCCGGCCCCTCTTCCTCTCCGGCGCGGCGCGGGCCGGTGACGATCGACAGATAGGAGGAAATCGTCTGGCCGGCGGCGGACCGGGCCAGCAGCGCCAGAAACTTGGGCATGTCGGCCATTTCCGGGATGATCTTGTCGATGCCCACCACCGCCAGTTGAATGCGCGGCAGGGTGGTTGCCATGCGGATGTTGCCCTCGTTACTTAACAGCACGATGGCGCCGGTGTCGGCGATGGCGAAATTGCCTCCGGTGATCCCCATATCCGCGGCCAAAAACTTTTCGCGCAGCTCTTTTCGCGCGGCGGCTACCAACGCCTCAACACTTAGGTCCGGCGGCGTGCCAAGCCTGTCGGTGAAGAGTTCCGCCACCTGGGCGCGGCTTCTGTGGATTGCCGGGGCCATGATGTGCGAGGGCTTCTCATTTGCAAGCTGGATGATGAACTCGCCCAGATCGGTTTCGGTGACGGTGACGCCCGCTGCCTCCAGCGCCTCGTTTAACTCTACTTCCTCGGCGGTCATCGACTTGCCCTTGACGGCGGTTTTGGCGCCGTTGTCGGCGGCTATCTTGATGGCAAGACGGGCCGCTTCTGCTGCGTCTTTTGCCCGATGGACAACCGCACCGGCGGCCTGGGCATTGGCGGCAAAAGATTGCGCGTATTTCTCCAGATCGCCGGAGATTTCCAGCTTTCGGGTGCGCCCATAGTTGCGAAGCGCTTCAAAATCGGGTGTGTTAGCGACGGCCAGCGCCATCATTCCGGAAAGGAGGTTGGCGGTTTTTCGCACTGCGGCGATGACCTGGGAGTTTCGCACGGCCTCGCGGGATGCTTTTCGGAAATTGGGGACAATAGGGCTCATCGCGTTTTGCCCTCCAGCGCTTCCATCATCAGTTCGGCAAGGTGGACAAAGCGAAGCCGGCCAAGATTTTGCCTCCTGGCGCCCGCCGAAAGGTGGGTAAGGCAGCTCATGTCCAGGGCGGCAACGGTTGAAGCGCCGGTAAGAACGATATTCCCCAGTTTGTCTTCCATCATTTTGCCCGAAACTTCAGGGAATTTGACGCTGAAACTGCCGCCGAACCCGCAACAGGCGTCCGCATCGGGCAGGGGGACGAAATGATCGCCCAACATCTGCTTCAGGTAGTTCTCGGCCACTCCGCGCAGTCCGATGCCGCGCAGGGTGCGGCAACTGGAATGGTAGGTGGTGCGGGCGGGTTCCGGATGGGGCGGAAGTCCTGGAATGTCCAGTATGCGGTGCATATACTCGCAAATCTCGTAGGTTTTTGAGGCCAGTTTCCGGAAGCGGTCCTGAAGCTTGGGCTCCCCTTTGAATAGGGGCCAATAACGGTTCCTGACCGTATCCACGCAGGAAGAACTGGGCGCGACAATGGCCTCCGAGCGCTCGAAAACCTTCAGGAAATGAAGCGCCATGATTCTCGCGCTTTTGGCGTCGCCGGTGTTCAGCCAGGGCTGGCCGCAACAGGTCTGTTCTTCCGGAAAATCGACGTCAACGCCATAGCTTTCCAGCACGCGCACCGAGGCCCGGCCCACACTGGGGTAGAGGGCGTCGGCGCCGCAAGTGAGGAAAAGAGAGACTCTTCGTGTTGTCGGCATGTTCATTATCGCCCTGCGCTGCACTACTCTGAGCAACCGTTGGGAAGACTTTTGGAAACACCGTGCGGCGGCGTCAAAATCGCCCTTATCAATTTATCGGACACCCTTTATGGATTCGCGAGGACTCCCCGGTTACGCCGGTACCAGAGGTTGGGAAAGAATCGGTAGAGGAGTCTCGATACCGGGCCGATGTACTCCTTCGTCCGGCGGTCGAACTGCGTTGCCTGGAGGATCTGTTCCCGGATGGCCTCCCGGGTCCTCTCGTCGTTGAAGATCTTGTAGGCGCAGTGAAAGATCGGGCTGTACATGTTCCGCTTCTCCAGGAACTTATGGACATTCAGGATGGTATTGGGCCCCTCCGGCTTTCCGTCGATCCGCTGAAGGACCTTCAGATGGGTCTCGACCGGATTGCCGGTGAAGCTCTCATAGAAATAGCTTCCGTAGCGGTGGTTCTTGCTCGCATCCGACGAAAGCGTGATGTACATGTCCCCCACGCCCGCCTGGCTCTGGAAGGCCTGAAAGCTCCCGCCGAGGATCCGGGAGAGGGATCTCACCTCCACCCCGGAACGGGAGAAGAGCGTCCCGGGAATCGAGTCGCCGAGATTCAGGCGGTCCGCCACCCCCTTGACGTTGGCCACGATGTTCTTCAGCGCGCCGCACGCCTCGATCCCGACGGAGTCGAAATTGTAGTAGGAGGTGAGCTCGCGGCGGTTGGAACCGAGAAACTCCTTGCGAACGGTCCGACAGATCGACTTCGCTCCCGCCACCGTAAGACAGACCGGATTCCCCAAGGCGATGTCCATATCGAAGAAAGGCCCGCCAATCGAAACCACGGCGAACCGGTCCTTCAGTTTGAAGAAATGGTTCCGGATGAGCTGGGAAGGGGTGATGAGTTGGCGGGTCGTTTCGACCGCCGTAAGGCCTTTGATCGCCGAAATGAAACAGGTATTCGTGACCTTGTGCTGGAGGATCGGCTCGATCCGGTTGAGGATCTCCGGAAGCCGGTCCATCGTGACGGAGAGGAATATGAAATCGTTCTCCTCGACGACCCGTTCCAGATCGTTGGTCGCCTGGACCTTCGGGGAGAGGCGGGGAACCTGATCCATCCCGCCGAGACGCCGCGCGAGGTCCTCGGTCAGGTGCCGCGGATTCAGGTGTTCCCGGTTGATCGTTCGGCAGACATCGCCATCATGGTAATAGATGATCACCCGCTTGTCGTCCCGGCCGAACTTGTAGGCAAACGCGGTCCCGAGGCGCCCCGGCCCGATGATGGCAATCCTGTCCGTCTCCAAAGGCAAACCCGTCAGCATAAGGTCACTCTTCTAAAACCTCGCGGGCAATAACGAGCCGCTGCACCTCCGAGGTCCCCTCGTAGATCGTGGTGACCCGCGCGTCGCGGTAAAGCCGCTCCACCTTGTATTCTTTCATGTAACCGTAGCCGCCGTGGATCTGGACGGCGCGGTAGGCCGCCCGGTTGGCCATTTCGGAGGCGAAGAGCTTGGCCATCGAGGCCTCCCGCTTGAAGGGCAGCCCCTGGTCTTTCTTGTCGGCGGCGAAGAGGGTAAGCCAGTGGGCCGCCTCGATCTCGGCGGCGGTGTCGGCGATCATCCACTGGATCGCCTGGAAAGAGCCGATGTTCTTCCCGAACTGCTTGCGCGTCTTCGCGTACGCCACCGCCTCGTGGAGGCAGGCCCGCGCAATCCCGAGAGACTGGGAGGCGATCCCGATCCGGCCGCTGTCGAGGGCGACCATCGCGATCTTGAAGCCGATCCCTTCCTTTCCGAGCAGGTTTTCCCTCGGGATCCGGCAGTCGTCGAAGAGGAGCTCGACGGTATTGGAGGCCCGGAGCCCCATCTTGTCCTCTCTCCGACCGATGCGGAAACCCGGCGTCCCCTTCGTCAGCAGGAGGGCGGAAAGCCCGCGGTTCGACTTCTCGGCGCCGATCCGGGTGATCAGAACAATCACGTCGGCATAAGAGCCGTTTGTGATGAAGATCTTCGAGCCGTTCACCAGATAATGGTCGCCCCTCTCCTCGGCGCGCGTCGTCATCCCCCCGGGGTCGGAACCCGCGTCCGGCTCCGTGACGGCGAAGGCCCCGAGCATCTCCCCGCGGGCAAGCGGCGCGAGGTAGCGCTGCTTCTGTTCCTCGCTGCCGAACTTGAGGATCGGATCGGAGGAGAGGTTCGTCACCGACATCGTCACCGCCGTGGAGGCGCAGGCGTAGGCGATCTCCTGGAGGGCAAGGGAGTAGCTCACGGCGCCCGCCCCGGCGCCGCCGTACTCGACCGGGATCATCATCCCCATGAGCCCGAGCCCCCCCATTTTTCGGACGGCCTTTTCCGGGAAGGTCTCCTCCCGATCCCACTTGCCGGCGAAGGGCTCCAACTCCTTCTTCGCAAAATCGCGCGCCATCAACCGGATCATCTCCTGCTCCGGGGTCAGTTGAAAAGCCATCGCAGCCTCCTTTCAGGGAACGTAAATGACCACCAGCAGTTCCGCGGCCTCCGGATTGGGGTTGCTCAGCTTGTGGTGGAGGGCGGAATTGAAATGGATGCTCTCTCCCTGGGCCAGTCGGGTGACGTTCTCGCCGATCTGGATGGTGACCCCCCCCTTGAGGACGAATTCGAACTCCTCTCCCTCATGGTGAAACTCCACCCCTTTGTGTTCGGTCTGCGCGTCGACCGTGACCAGATAACCCCGCAGGTGCTTATCCGGTCCCGGCTTGCTTAGCGATGTGTAAGCATAAGAGTCAACACGCTTCTTGTGGCTTTTCGAGCGCCGCTTCGTCGCCTGCGTCTCCCCCTCCGTCTCCAGCTCGTCCATGTTCAGCTTGAGGACGCGGCTGAGCTGGAGGACGAGCGACACGGGCGGGACGATCTTCTCCTCTTCGACCCCTTTGAGGATCTCCGGTTGGTACCCCGTCTCCAGGGCAAGGTCCGCAATGCTCATCCCCATCTTCGCCCGGCCGGCCTTCACCCGCTGGCCGAGGGAGCTCTTCTCGTTTTTCTTTCTGGCCATTTGACGCCTCCTTGTTATTAACGGAACATCATGCATTACGCTTGTAAAGGGCTTGGTCACGGGGAGATAGCCTATATGAACCTCATCCGTTTGTAAAGCACCAGACAGGGTAGCTTGACGCCGTCCCTCGCCAATCGCCTTCCAACCCCCTCCAGTGGGAATTTTGTTTCTTTATGGTAACGAACGCCCGAGCTTTTTCCCCAGATCCTCGGCCGCCTTCATCAGGGGCTCGTTCGTCCGGATCTCCCCCGCCCCGAGCGCGCTCCCATAGACCATCCCAACGATCTTCGCCCCGGCATATCTGAATGCGTCCTGAAAGGTTCTGAGCGCGTTCACACAGCCCGAAGCGAACGGATCGGCGTCGCCGTAGCTCATCGCGATGGCGATCCGTTTCCCGGCGAAGGCGTCCTGGCCATAGGCTAAAAGCGCGAAGCAGCGGTCCATGAAGAGCTTCGTCTGCGCCGACATCGTGAACCAGTAAACAGGGCTCGCGATGACCCAGGCGTCCGCCGCAAGAAGCTTCGGATAAAGATCCTGCATGGCATCCTTGATGGCACAGCCCTTGCTCCCCTTCTTCTGGCAGGCGTAACAGGAGTTGCAGGGGGCGATCTTCAAACCGTGGAGGAAAACCGTTTCCACCTTCGCCCCGGCCGCCTTGGCCCCCTTGGCGATCTGCGCCGCCAGAATGGCGCTGTTCCCTTTCTTCCGCGGACTCCCCAGCAGCGCCAGAACCTTCTTCGCTTCCTTATTCTCTTCCTTTCTTACCGATTTTCCCGCCATAACTCGCCTCCGCTCCCGTTTCATTCCGCTCGCGCGGCCTCCGCCTATTCCGCCTATTCCGCCACCTGATTCCGTAAGAAGCCGCCATGCTGTTCCGATTCAAAGCGCCAGGGTATTCCGATTGATTCCGCCACCCCTAGTCGGAGCGTAGCGACGCTGGTTATTCGTTCTTTCTCATAGACGGTCCTTCAGGTCAAGCCGGCATATTTTTTTCTCAGCGATCCTCCTTTCAAGTTGGTCTTATAGGCGTTGTGGATCAGGCGGTCGAGGACGGCGTCGGCGATTGAGAAAACGGATATCCATGAGGGCGTTCACCCCGAAAATGACCCGGCATCGGCCGGCATCGGAATGACCAGAGGCATCCCCTGGGCGACGGCATGGGGCTACGTCTGCCGCGGTTCCTGTCGGGGAATCACATGGACCGCCGTCGCTTTGAAGGAGGCGATGACGCGCTTTCCTTCTTCCAGGGAAAGAGTTTCGAGAGACTGGCGCGTCACATAGGCCACAAGGTCGAAACCGCAGTTCAGAAGGACCCGGTTGAAAAGCCCGAGCGGCGTGATCTTCCGGATCGTTCCGGGAAAGGCGTTCCGGGCGCTCGTCCCGGGCGGCGGGATGTTCGTGGAGAGGGTCACATGTTCCGGCCGGATGCAGCAGAGGACCCTTTCTCCAGGCCGGAGATGGCCAACCGCCTGGATCTCGCCGCCTTCCACAGCAGCCGTGAACACCCCGTCGGAACTCCGGAGGACGCGTCCCGGCAGGACCGTTTCCACCCCCACGAAGGAGGCGACGAAACCGTCCGCCGGCCGATTGATCACCTCGGCGACCGGCCCGATCTGGACGATTTTCCCCCCGTTCATCACCGCCATCCGGTCGGCCAGCCGGAGCGCCTCCGTCTGGTCATGGGTCGACGCCACCGCCGTCGTGTGCGTCTCGCGTATGATCCGTTCGAAATCGCCGATCAGCGCCTCGCGCGTCGGCGGATCGAGTGCCGAAAAAGGTTCATCGAGGAAAACGATCTCCGGTTTCGTGACAAAAGCCCGGGCGAGACTGGTCCGCTGCGCCTCCCCGCCGGAGAGCTTTCGGGCGGAGCGCTTCGTCAGGTGAGCAATGCCGAAAAGTTCCAGATAACCCGGAACGACCCGCCCGATCTCCTCCCGTCCCATGCCGCGGATCTTCAGCCCTGCTGCGACATTGTCGAAAACCGTCGCGTCGAACAGGAGCGGCTCCTGGAAGACCATCGCAATGCGGCGCCGGTATTCGACATCGCCGCGACCGGCGTCGATCTCCCGCCCGTTGAAAGAAAAGCGGCCCCGTGAAGGTTTCAGCAGACATGCCAGCGTAAGCAGGAGCGTCGATTTCCCCGCGCCGTTCGGACCGATCAGGGCCAGGAGCTCTCCGGGATGCACATCGAAGGCTGGGATATCGAGGACCGTCGCCCCCCCCCGGCGGACCAGAAGGTTTTCGGCCTGCAGCAGGATTTCCGGACGGGATTCGGGGGGCAGGGCAACCGCCGCCGGATCCAAAGGATATCCGGAACCGTCGCCACCCCTGACAATCCTCTTGTTCCGAAGCAGGGCTTCTGCATGGGTTCCGGGATTCATCGGGGCCTCTCCCGCTGCTGGATCTGCGTGAGGATGGCGTTCACGAAAAAGGCGAGGAGCATCAGGATGATCGAGAGCGCGATTGCGACATCGAAGTTCCCCCGTCCCGTCTCCATGACCGTCGCTGTCGTCAGGACCCGGGAGTAGCCCCTGATGTTGCCGCCGACCATGATGGAGGCCCCCACTTCCGAGATGATGCCGCCGAAGCCGGCCATCACGGCCGCCAGGAGCGGCAGGCGCGCCTCCTTGACCAGGAGCCAGACCATCTGCACGCGCGTGGCCCCCAAGGCGAGGATCTGGAGGCGGAGGTTCACCGGCAGATTCTGAATGGACGCCAAGGTGATCCCCGTGACGATCGGGGTGGCGATGACGGCCTGGGCCAGGATGATGGCCGTCGGGGTATAGAGGATCTCCAGAAAGCCGAGCGGCCCGTTCCGCCAGAGGAAGATCGCCACGAAGAGGCCGACGACCACCGGCGGGAGGCCCATCCCGGTGTTGATCAGGCTGACGACCAGTTGCCTCCCCGGGAAACGGGAAAGGGCCACGGCCGTCCCGACGGAGATTCCTATGAAGAGGCTGATCAGCGTCGCCGTCCCCGATACTTGCAGGGAGAGCAGCGTGATCCCCAGGACCTCCGCGTCCAGCGTGAAGATGAGAAAAAAGGCCTTTTGGATCCCTTCGATAATCAGATTCATCGATTGCACCGCCCGTCCTGTTCCGGCGGGCGTCGCGGAGGCTCAGACCCAGCCCCCCGCGACGCCCATGTTCAAATAACGAAAAGAGAGTCCCCCCTACTTGCCGAGATCGTCCTCTTTTTTGCCCGCGTCGGGGAAGAAGAGCGCCCCTCCGTACTTCTCCACGCCGAAGGTCTTGATGATCCCCTGGGTTTCCGCAGAGACCATGAAGTCGGAGAAGGTCTTCGCGCCGTCGGCATTGACCTTCGGCCACTTGGCCGGGTTGACCGGGATCACATGATAGACATTCAGCAGGATCGGGTCCCCCTGCTTGAGGATCTCCAGGCCAAGATTCTTCTTCAGGGCAAGATAGGTCCCCCGGTCGGCGAGCGTGTAACCCTTCTTCTCGGCCGCAACGTTCAGGGTCTGCCCCATCCCGAGGCCGGTCTGTTGGTACCACTTCTGCCTCTCCGGGTTGATCCCGGCCGCCTTCCAGATCCCCTTCTCCTTGGCATGGGTCCCGGAGTTGTCCCCCCGCGACAGAAAGAGGGAACCGGCCGCGGCAATCTTCTTGAATGCCTCAACCGTGCTCTTGGCCCCCTTGATCGCGGCCGGATCGGCCGGCGCGCCGATGACGATGAAGTCGTTGTGCATCACGATCAGCCGGTTCACGCCATATCCCTCCGTCATGAACTTCTTTTCCGCATCGGGGGAATGGACGAGCAGGACGTCCGCCTCGCCCTTCTGCCCCATCGCCATCGCCTGGCCGGAGCCGACGGCGATCGTCTTGACGAAATAGCCGGTCTTCTTTTCAAACACCGGAATCAGGACGTCTAAGAGCCCCGAATCCTGGGTGCTGGTCGTCGTCGCCAGGATCAGGTTTTTCTGCGCCGGCCCCGCCGCGGAGGCAGGCAGCGCCATGCCGATCAGGAATACCGCGGCGACAAGCGCCGCACCCAAAACCTTTTTCAACTCTCTTTTCATGATCTTCTCCTTTCTCTTTTCATGATCTTCTCCTTATAAAGACGGAGCACCAAGGCAAACAAAACCGCGAATAACCTTTTTTTCATCTCCGACTCCTTTTGGTATTCATCAAAGCTGTTTATGGTTTTGAATAGAGAATCTTTCCTGAAATCCGGAAGTCATAGCTCTCCAGATGCCCGACCCTTTTTCGGAACGCTTCCCCGCCCAGCGTTTCCATGAGGGCCTGTACCCCTCTCTGGAAGAAGACCGACTGATCGAGGACCATGTCGAACCGCTCTTTTGTTATCGGAATAAAATCGAGGCCGAGCATGCTCGAAACCGCCGCTGTGGCGATTCCCACATCCGCCTCTCCGGAGAGGACAGCGAGACCGATTTCGATATGGGTGAACACCTCCAGGTCATAACCGGCGATCCGGGCGGCGGGAATCCCGGCCTTCTCCAGATGGTGATCCAGCAGCAGGCGCGTCCCCGAACCCGGCTGGCGGTTGACGAAACGGACTCCCTCCCGAACGAGATCCGCAAATTCCCGGATGCCGCGGGGATTTCCCCGGGCGATCACAAAACCAAGTTCCCGGTAGAAAAGGTTAACGACGACGGCCTTGACACCCGGAACCAGCCTGTCTAAGTAGGGGATGTTGTACTCCCCCGTTTCAGGATCGAGCAGGTGGGACCAGGCGATGTCGGTAAAGCCCTTTTCCAGGGCGCTGAGCCCCTCCCGGCTTCCCGTGTTGGCCGAGAAGATGAAGAACTCCGGATGGGCCTTCCTCAGGCAGGTCTGGAGGATGTCGAGGACCGGATCGTTGCTGCCCGAGGCCAGCAGGGCGCCCGCGATCCGTCCGCTCTTCTGCCTGGCCTGTTCGAGGCCCGATTTGGCGTTCGCCTCAATCCAGCCGTCGATCACCTTCTTCGGGAAAATCCACTTCCCCGTGACGCGCGTCGCCGGCATGCGCCCCGTCTTGATCAGGGCGTAAACCTGCTTTTCGTGGATGCCCAGGTAGCCGGCGACCTCCTTGGTGTTCATCATCTCGTCCGACATGATTCCCTCCTTCAACCGAGCGGCAGCATAAACGATGGAGAAGGGAATTTCAAGATAAAAAATGACATACGCATACTTATTATTACCAATTCATACAAATACGAACCTGTCGACCCAACATTATCATGCTGATCGCCTGCTCGTCCGCCGGTTCGGAAGACTTCACCCCTGCCCTCATGAAGGAACTCGGCGAACTGTTCATTCACGACATCACCGTCATGCCCGGAAAGCCCGCGCTCCTGGCCAAGGTGGACGGGCGGCCCGTCGTCGGCATCCCCGGCTATCCCGTACCGGCGGAAGAAGAAAATGGTTGCGTTATACTTGTCAAGAGATTTATAGATATTCCACCGTATTCAAAAGGGGATAGGGGGGGGTGGCATTCCATAAGTGCAAGGATACGATTGCACGGTTATTATCTGGAGTCCTGAATATGCGCCGGAGATATCCAGAAATTTTAGAATAACTTGTTAGGCACGTAAAGGAGAGAAGCAGAATGGAATACATCCCAATTCGAGTCAGCGACATAATCAGGCAAGTCAATCGTGACATCTATCTCCCGGCTATACAGCGAGAGTTGGTATGGGGCACGGATCGTATTGAACGGCTTTTTGACTCGATCATGGCTGACTTTCCCATTGGCTCGTTTCTCTTTTGGCTACTGGAGCAAAAGAACAAGGATGAGTGGCCTGTCTACGAGTTCATACGAGATTTCGACGGAGAGTCCCCGCACAATCCGCCTGCAAACATGGCCGGAATCATGAAAGACATCAAGCTCGTCTTGGATGGCCAACAGCGTATTACTTCGCTCCTTATCGGCCTCAGAGGGAAATACCGTTACTTCTACTATCGTTGGCGAGAGACACGTCTCTACCTGAATCTGTTGAAGCCAGCCGTGCCCAATGAGGACAATCCTGAAGAGCTGACCTACGGCTTCGCATTTCGAGAAAGTGCCGATCCGAACGGTGAAAAGCCGCAGCTTTGGTACTTGGTGGGGCGGATTCTGGACTTCGAGGACGCCGAGGATGCGAAGTCGGATATGAAGCCGCGACTGGTGGCGTTACCAGAAGACCAGCGGGAGAATGCTAACAAGTTGATCGGGCGTTTGCACAACCGCATCCATACGACGCTTGTCGGAAACTACTACCAAGAGAATTCGCAGGATTACGACAAGGTATTGCAGGTCTTCGTGAGAGCGAATTCGGCGGGGCAGCCCCTCGAATACTCTGATCTTTTGCTCGCAACTGCAACTGCGAAGTGGGAAACGCTGGATGCACGCAGTGAAATCCACGACTTCACTGATTCACTTAACGGGCTTGGTAATGGATACGGTTTTGGTAAGGACTTCGTGCTGAAAGCATGTCTGTACCTCAGTGAGAACCTGCCCATCCAATACCAAGTCAAGAACTTCACGAGGAAGAACCTTCGCACCATCGAAGGGAATTGGGAGAATATCAAGGACTTTCTGTCAGCAACAGTGCGGCTTATCTCCCGTTTTGGTTTTAACACTAAGAACGTCGTGGCTCCCTTGGCACTGCTACCGATTGCTTTCTACATCATGAAACGTGGTAATTCGTCATTCGATACGTCCTCTAAGGCCGAAGACGCCGATGCCCAGGTTGCTATCCGCAAGTGGTTCACCTTCTCAACTCTCAAGAACGCATTCGGCGGTTCGTCTGATACTACTTTGACCCGGTTGCGGGAATTGTTGAAAACCTGTAGCCCTACGACCCCGTTCCCATCTGATCTCCTCTACAAATCGCTCGGAATTGACCCGCGACTTGATGAGGCTGAAATCGATCGCATCCTGGGATATGGCTACCAAGGCCGATACACATATCTGGTCTTGTCATTGCTCTATCCCGATCGTGATTGGAAGGATTCAGTTTTCCACGAGGACCATATCTTCCCTAAGTCTGAGTTCCAATTGAGGGCTTTGAAGAAGCGAGGTTACGACGAGGCGAAGATTCAAGCCTACATGTCGAAGTACAACATCCTCGCCAACCTTCAGTTGCTCACTGAATCAGAGAACTTGTCGAAGAACGCCACACCTTTTGACAAGTGGATTCAGACGCGAGATGCGGCATTCTGTAAAAGGCACTTAATCCCCGATCTCACCAACCTCGGGTTTGATTCCTTTGAGGAGTTTTCGAAGGCACGTACGGTTCTAATCGTGACATCGTTGAAGGGGTTGTAGGTATTAGCAAAAGACGGCATGTTTTCGTGCCTAACCAGGCAAATGCAGCCGATCGCTTGAGCGCCGGCTGATTTGTGCGCTATGCGAGGAGAAAGAATGACATCTGAGAAAATCAACATTTCGGACAAGTTCGGAAAGCTGCCCGCCGGCGACTATGCAGTGGGTGTGATCGCCAAGATGAACGACTACGAGTTCAAAATCGTGAAATTCAAAGGCGACTTCCTCTGGTACAGCCACCCTGACACAGACGAGACATTCATCATCATAGAAGGCGCGCTTGTAATGAACTTCCGCGACCGAAAGGTGAAAGTTCACGCTGGAGTGATAGCTTCGGGAAGATGAATGTGTTATTATTCTGGCAAACATCAAGTACCAAGAAAGGAGCAAAACAATGCGCGTGAGCGATATTTCTGAAATCAAAAAATTGAGCACGCCGGAAAAGATCCTTTTGGTTGAGGATTTGTGGAATAGCATCGCTTCGGATGAGTCCGAGGTGCCTGTCCCTCAGAGCCATATGGAGGAGCTGGACATAAGGCTTAAAAGGTATGAGGCCGCTCCAGGAAACCTTTTATCTCTTGAGGCGCTTCGGACACAAATAGAAAGAAGGAAATGACGTACACGCTGCGTTTCGTTCCCGAAATCGAGGAAGATATTACGTCTGCCTACAATGGTACGAAGCTAAGTCCCCGGGCCTTGGCGAGGAATTTCTTCGGATATTTTATGCCTACGCCGGTGAGGTTACTCGTAATCCTCTGCTTTATCCAAGGGTTCATAGCAGATTCCGGCGCTGTCTTTTTAGGAGATTCCCGTACGCCGTATACTTCACAATAGAAGACGACCAGAGCATAGTGTTCGGGATTTTCCATTGCGCTCGTGATCCTCGTACTATTAGAGCGAAACTGAGAGGGCGAAACGAACCAGAAGAAACCCAAAAACAACCGGGCGATCTATGCTGGGGCGCCGAAAGGCGGGGTCTTTTAGGGTTTCCGATATGACAGATTCTGAAATCATTCTCTTCAAAACCCTTGCTGCCAAATATCTTTGGTGGATGCTGCCGGACGAGGCACTCAAGCGTCCTGAACGGATTGCTATTCAAGTTATGAACCTTGGCGATTTTGCAGACGTAACTGCTGTTCTGGATGCTGTCGGAGAAGATCAGGCCCGTGAATTCCTCATCCGCGCCGAGGCAGGGCAGTTTTCCCCCCGCTCGTGGCACTACTGGCATTATCGACTGGGGCTTGCCGAAATAGGTGGTGTGCCGCCAATGCCGACACGGAGAGTGTGCTGATGAATTCATTTGTACCCCATATGGAGATATTTCTCCCTTCCCAACAAACAGTCTGGTCCTCGTTGGCTCCAGTACGCAAGGCTGGATTCGTGCTTTATGGAGGCACTGCGGTTGCGTTACGCCTTGGTCACCGTCAATCCATCGATTTTGATTTTTTCTCCGACCAGCCGCTTGATAAATCAGGGCTTTACAAAAGTCTGCCTATACTTGCAGATGCCACGGTCATCCAGGATACGCCCGACTCGTTGGGAGTCATTGTGCCGGTAGATGTTTCGGCTGCCACGGCATACGTCAAGCTTTCTTTTTTCGGGAACATTGACAATGGCCGGGTCAGCGAACCGGAGGTGACGGCAGACGGGGTCATGGTCGTGGCTTCGCTGGTCGACATGATGGCACACAAGCTGAAAGTTATTCTGCAACGGATTGAGGCAAAGGATTATCGTGACATTGCCGCCATGCTCAAATATGGAATGCGGCTTGACGAAGCTATGGCCGGTGCGCGTGCGCTCTTCGGCAAGACGTTTCAGCCGAGCGAGAGCCTCAAGGCTCTGGTTTATTTTGAGGGGGGCGACCTTGACGCCCTTTCCGGCGATGAGCGAGCGGTTCTCGTGTCCGCTGTAAAAAGAGTTAAAAAAATACCGCCTTGTATAATTCGTTCAAAATTCCTCGTGGATTCGTAAAGAATCAGCGCCCACAGGATGAGGCTTTCATTTTTTCACTGATTGTCCTTCAGGTCCCTCGCCGGCAGCTCCTTGACGGTGATCTCGGGAACAGGCCACCGGAAATTGATTGCAATCACCATGAAAATGGAATATTCAAAATCTGCATTGACCAGATTGCATCGCTATCCGATCCGCACAAGCTGAAAAGGAGAGATTTCTCATGAAAATTAGAGATTACCGCGATATCCCGACCACGATGCCGATGCCCGGCGTCAGCAAGCGGGTTCCCATCGGTCCGGGGGAAGGGGCGCCGAACTTCATCATGCGCGTCTTCGAAATTTCTCCCGGTCATACAAGCCCGGACCACGCCCACACATGGGAACACGAGATCTTCGTCCTCGCCGGACAGGGATTCGCGCGGGACAAGGACGGAAAGGAGACCCCGATCGGGGAAGGCACAACCGTTTTCATCCCCGGCGGGGAGAACCACTGCCTGATCAACAGAGGCACGGATGACCTCCGTTTCATCTGCATGATCCCGACGGGGGCGGAAGAACCGCAGCAGATCGCGCTGCCGCGTGTTTGTTAGCATTCAATGGAGGCGCCATGATCCAGAATATCCTCATTCCCACCGATGGCTCCGATTACGGAAAAACGGCCATCGCCTACGGAATTTATTTCGCCCGGAAGCTGAACGCACAACTGACCGGGCTTCATGTCGTGGATATCCGCCTCATCCGGGGTCCCGTCTTCACGGATATCTCCGGCTCCATCGGCCTCCCCCCGTATCAGGAGTTCCTGCCGGCCATCGAGAGCGGTCTCGACGCCAAAGCCGACGCGATCCTCCAGGATTTCCGCGGGCAGTGCGAGGCGGCGGGGGTGCATCCCGAAACGAAGAAGGTCACCGGGGTGATCGACGAAACGATCATCGAAGAGGGACGCAAGTGCTGCGACTGGATTCTGCTGGCCCAGCGGGGAGAACACTTCCATATCGACGGCGGGGCGATCCTCGGCTCCACGGCGCAATCCGTCGTCCGGCGCTCCGGCAAGCCGGTTCTCGTCACACCCGAACATTTCCGCGAGATCAAAAGCATGGCCATCGCCTACGATGGGAGCGCTCCGGCCCACAGGGCGATGGAGCTCGCCGCCGCGTTGTCGAAGCAAGCCGCCTGGCCGCTCTCCGTCGTTATCATCACGACCGATCCGTCCGTCGGGGAGAAGACATCGAAGAAGGCGGAGGAATTCCTGGCGTCCCGCAAGATCGACAGCGCCACCCTCATTCTCCCGGGCAAGGAGGATAAGGCTCTCCTCAAATTCATCCTGGAGGGAACGGTGGAACTTCTCGTCATGGGGGCCTACGGCCACAACCGCCTTCGGGAGCTCCTGGTCGGCTCCACGACCTCCTCGGTCATCCGGAAGAGCACGATCCCGGTCCTGCTGACGCGCTGACCGCCTCATGGATTCCATCCAGAAACAGTCGGCCTACTTGAAAACGCTCTTCTTTCTGTTCTTCATCGGCCTGGGAATCAGCTCGCCGTTTTTCGGCATCTTCTACAAACACGTCATCGTCCATGCGGATGGCGCCCCAGCTATCGGCCTGATTGGACTCATCTTCTTCGTGATGCCGCTGGTCAGCCTGCTCGCGAACATCCCTGCGGGGATACTGGCGGACAAATTCCACTCGGGAAAGCACCTGATTACCCTCTTCTGTTTCGGCGTCGCCCTCTTCGCGGCGCTGATCGGACTGGTCGGCGAGGATTTTGCGCGCGACTGGACGGCGAACGGCAAATTCATCTACATCTTCGTCCTGCTGCTTTTTCTGAACGGCTTCTTCTATCCGATCATGCCCATGCTGGATGCGGAGACCCTGCTGTTTCTCAACAAACACTCCCGCAGGGAGTTCTACGGCGCATACCGGTTGTGGGGCACCTACGGATGGAGCGTTTCCACGATCCTGATGGGGGGCCTGCTCTTCTATTTCCGCCACGCCCCCCTGATCTTCTACTGCACAGCGCTGGCGTTCACCGTGCTGGGATTCGTTGCCTGGTCCGGAATCGAGGCCAAGCCGACGGCCGCTCCGATCATCATCCCCTGGAGTCATCTGAAAAAAGATATCCTTTTCCGATGGTTTCTGCTCTTCATTTTTCTCCACGGGGTGGTGACCGCCTCCTCATTCACCTACACCGGCTACTTTTTCGACGACGTGCTGAGGACGCCGCTGGAAATCGGGTTTATCCTGGGCACCTGGGCGATCTTTGAAATCCCGGTGATGATGTTTTCCCGTGAACTGATCGATCGGTTCGGAAACAGGTGGCTGATCATATCCGGGCTGTTGTTGAGCGGAATCCGTCTGATTCTTTTCTCTTTCTTCACGCTGGAGACGCCGTTTTTCTGGAAGTGGGCCGCCGCGCTGCTGCATGGACCCGGCTACGGTCTCTCCCAGCTCGGGATCATCGATTTTGTCGACAGGCGCGCCCATCCGGGGATGCGCGCCACCTATCTGAACATCGCGACCGTGGCAAGAATATCGCTGGCATCCTCGCTGGGGGGCATTCTGGGGAGCATGCTGATCGAGCGATGGGGTGGCGCATTCCTGATGCAATTCTGCGGGTGGGTCACGATCGCGATGATCTTCTTTTTCGTATTTCTGGTCCGCAGGCGCGGCCGGCGGGGGTAATTAGCGACAGCGCTTCCGGACGGAAAAGCCGAATTTTCCGATGCGGCGCCCAAGCACGAAATACTCCCCGTGGGCGAAGGCCAGCAGACCGCACTTCTCCAGCCGGAGGCGCCCCTTGCCGTCCACCAGGTCGGCGGAGACCTGTACGGCGACCACCTCCGCCACAAACATTGTATGCGAGCCCAGTTCCAGGGATTCCTTTACCCGGCATTCGATGTTGAGCGGGCACTCCAGGACAATCGGCGGATGCACCTTCTGGGCCAAAGCCGGCGTCAACCCGGCGCCGGCAAACTTGTCCTCGCTGCGCCCGGAGACCATGCCGCACCAGTCCACCGCCCTCGCCTGCTTGAGCGAGGGCACATTCACCACAAATTCATGCGTGGTCCGGATGATTTCAAAGGAATACCGTTCGGGCCGGACGGAGATTGACAGCATGGGCGGATCGCTGCACACGTTTCCCGCCCATGCAATCGTGATCAGGTTTGGTTTCCACCCCTCAGTCCCGCCGCAGCTCACAAGAACCGCCGGCGCCGGTGAGAGGACGTTCCCGGGCTTCCAGGATTGTTTTTCGCTGCCTACTCTCTTTGCCATGTCCTGCCGTCCTTTCCCTATGGATGCCCTTCTTGGCCCGGAAATCCTCACCGCTTCAGCCTCTCCATGAGGACGTCCACTCCCGCCTGCGAGACCACCTCATCCTGATCGGCATGGCCCGAGCTGCATCCGATGCCGCCGACGATCTGGCCGTCGCAAAAAACGGGGAGCCCGCCCGCGACGATCATGAAGCGTCCCTGGTTGCTGACATGGATGCCGTATGACGGTCCGCCCGGCTGACTGGTCTCCCCATACGCACGCGTGGACTTGCGCGCCGCAGCCGCCGTAAAGGCCTTGCTGATCGCGATATCGATGCTGGTTATACGCGCATTGTCCATGCGGTGAAACATCAGCAGGGCGCCGTCGTCGTCGGTGATCGCAATATCCATATCGACGCCGATCTCGCGCGCCTTGGCCTCTGCCGCACCCATCATGACGCGGGCATCGTCGAGGGTAAGTCTGGGAACCATTTTCATGATAAGCCTCCTATATTG
>MNZQ01000153.1:2399-5411 GCA_001873745.1 Syntrophaceae bacterium CG2_30_58_14 | reverse complement strand
ATTCAGGATGAGGGAGATGTTATGAAGAAGACAGGAAGGAAATCTCCGGGAGCCCCGGAAGATCGAAGATCTGTTCCTGCCGGGACGCTTGAGGCGACACCCGAAGAAAAGAGAACCATTCTCCGCGCAAGGGCAAAAAGTCTTGCTCAGGAGCCTGCAAGAAAAGAGAGAGCCGAGGAATATCTCGATGTTTTGGCGTTTCTTCTCGCCCATGAGACGTATGCCATCGAGACCGCCTCTATCCGGGAAGTTTACCCTCTGACGGATCTGACGCCCTTGCCCTGTACGCCGGACTATATTTTCGGCATCATCAACATCCGGGGACAGATCATCACGATCATCGACATGAAGAAATTTTTCGATCTTCCGGAAAAGGGGATCACCAACCTCAACCGGGTCATCGTTGTCCGGGAAGAGGACATGGAGTTAGGGATTCTCGCCGATGAGATCAACGGGATCCGGAATATCCCCGAGAGCGGTCTGAACCCGTCTCTTCCGACGATGACCGGCATCCACGCCGGGTATATCAAGGGGGTTACCGGTGAAGGCCTCATCCTTCTGGATATGGAAAGGTTTCTGAATGACAGGCAGCTCATCGTCCACGAAGAGGTGGGGGAATGAGTCCATGCTGCGACATCATTTGCAGGGAGCGAAAGACAGAGAATTGCCGGAACGTGGCAACGGCGGAAACGGGAACCTGTTTGGCATTTTTCGTGATGGCAGGGTCATCACAATCAGCGACAGATAAGGAGGGTTTATGAAACAGCTTAAACTGGGGACGAAATTGCTCATCGGCGGCCTTTTGACCGTGGCCATTCCGATCATCGTGATCGGCGTCGTGGCCGTATATCAGTCGACGCAAAGTATCAACGAACTCGCAATGCGCGGCATGGACCATACCGCGAAGAGTCTGGCCGCAGGGATCAATACCGCCATGCACATGCAGAACGTCATGGTCAGAAACATCGCTTATCAAAACAGCATCATCAGCGCCGCCGAAAAGACGGCCAAGTACGGTGAGAATAACAGCCGCAACGAAATCCTTCTTGCCCAGCAGTCGCTAACGAAAATAAGGAACGCCGAGGCGGAACATCTTTCGAACATCACGCTCGTCGGGAAGAATGGAATCGTCTATGCCTCGTCCGACAATGGAAAATTCAAGGGACTGGATATTGCCGGCAGAGACTACCTCGAAGCTGCGTTCAAGGGAATCCCCAACGTCGGATCCGTCGTGCTCAACAGGGCAACAGGCGGGGTGATCTGCACGGCTGCATGCCCCATATATTCATCTACTGGGAAAGAGATCGCGGGAGCCGTCGTGATGGCCATAGAAATTAAATTCCTTACGGATATTATAAATGAAATCAGAGTCGGAAAATCGGGCTATGCCTATCTGGTCGATAAAAACGGCCTCTACGTCACCCATCCCGTGAAAGAAAACATTCTGAAGGTCAATGTCTCCCAGCTTAAAGGCGGGGAAAGCATAGCCAAACTGATAAAAGAAGGCAAAACAGGCATTGCCGAGTATGAACTTGAAGGCGTAAAGAAAGCAGGTGCTATCGCATCTGTACCCATCACCGGCTGGAGTATTGTGAATTCCATCCCTGTCGATGATCTATATGCATCTGCTTATCAAACCCGGAACGTGATCATTTCCATCGGCGTGATATTCCTGATCCTGGCTTTCGTCTTTTTCTTCTTCTTTGCCCGTAACGCCACCCGCCCCCTGATCGATGTCGTGGGCGCCGCTAAAAAGATCGCCGACGGCGATCTGGCTGTCGATGTGGCCTACGGGAATCGCCAGGACGAGATCGGCACGCTTGCCCGGGCGTTTACGCAGATGGTCAATTCTCTCAAGGATAAGGCTCAGATCGCACAAAAGATCGCCTCCGGCGACCTGACCGCCGAGGCGGCACCCCTCTCCGATGCGGATGCCCTGGGTAACGCCTTCTCGACGATGATGGCGACGCTCCGCCGGCAGATCCAGGAGATCATGGAGGGCGTCAATGTCCTGGCGTCATCGGGGAGTGAAATCATGGCTTCCGTGTCGCAATTGACCTCCGGCGCGGCCGAGACCTCGACGGCTGTTAGCGAAACCACGACCACCGTGGAAGAGGTCAAACAAACCACAGACGTGAGCTCGCAAAAGGCGAAACACGTCGCCGAACTCGGCCAGAAGTCCGTCGAGATCTCGCAGACAGGACTGAAATCCATCGAAGATACCATCAATGGCATGACCCGCATCAAGGAGCAGGTGGAATCCATCGCCGACATGGTTGTCCGGCTGAGCGAACAGAGCCAGGCGATCGGGGAGATCATCGCGACGGTGAACGACCTTGCGGAGCAGTCGAACCTGCTGGCCGTCAACGCCTCCATCGAAGCGGCCAAGGCCGGCGAGCAGGGAAAGGGGTTTGCCGTGGTCGCCCAGGAGATTCGGAGCCTGGCCGCGCAGTCGAAGCAGGCAACCACCCAGGTGCGCAATATCCTCTTCGACGTCCAGAAGGCGATCAGTTCGGCCGTCATGGCGACGGAGTTGGGGAGCAGGGCGGTCGAGGAGGGGGTGAAGCTCTCCACACAGGCAGGGGAAGCGATCGATGTCCTGGCCCAAAGCGTTACCGAGTCAACCAATGCCGCCATCCAGATTGCCGCATCGAGCCAGGAGCAACTCATCGGGATGGACCAGGTCGTCTCGGCCATGGAAAACATCCGGGAGGCCGCCTTGCAGATGGCCTCCAGCACGAAGCAGACCGAGAAATCCGCTCACGACCTCCACAACCTGGGCCAGCGGCTGCAGGGAATCGTGAAGTTCTACAAGGTGTGAGAGCTTCCTTTTTGTCATTCCCACGGAAGTGGGAATCCATAATGAGTTGAACGGTGATGACCATTTCGCAAAAGGTTTCAGCGTGACAATGAGGGGATAGAAAATGGCCGGGAAGAATGATGCTTTCATGAAAAGGCTCCTATCGACCTTCAAGGTCGAGGCGGATGAACACATAAAGAATATCACGGCGG
>MNZQ01000153.1:0-2359 GCA_001873745.1 Syntrophaceae bacterium CG2_30_58_14 | reverse complement strand
AGCGGGGATTATTGAAACCGTCTTCCGTGAAGCCCACAGCCTGAAAGGGGCCGCCCGCGCCGTCAACCGGTCAGACATGGAGACCATCTGCCAGTCTCTCGAAAGTGTTTTTTCCGGTTTAAAACGCCGGGAAATCGACCTGACTCCCTCGCTATTCGACACCCTTCACCGGTCGGTGGACATGCTTAACGCATTCACCCTCTCACCGTCGGAGGAGGTCGTTGCTGATCCAGGTCAAATTTCAAGGATTACAGAAAAACTGGCAAAGGCGGCCATGGGCGAAAGCGGGGCAAAACAGGCGATCCCGAATGACCAGCCGGTCCCCCGGGATTACCCGCAGACTTCCGAACCGGAGACTTTTCCGCCCGGCACGGAGCTCCCTGTCAGCGAAACCGATGAAACCGCTCGAACGCAGAAAAAAACAATGGCCGAGACGGTTCGCATCTCCATGGAGAAGCTGGATTCTCTTTTGAGACAAAGCGAGGAGTTGCTCTCCCTGAAGCTGATTGCCGACAGACATCTGGAGGAGTTACTCGATCTGGCCCATCTTTTCGGGCTTTGGGATAAGCAGTGGGCAAAGATATACCCGATCATCTGCGAGTACCGCCGCCTGCAGGAAAAAAGCGACAAGCTCCCCCTCTCCAAGCTCCTGGAGTTTGGCGAGCTGACCCATGACAACATAAAAGCCCTGGAAAGCCGACTGGCGGAACTCCGGAGAAGATCCGACCACGATCGTTATGCCACAGGACTGATGGTGGATAATCTGCTCGGGGACGTGAAACAAATCCTGATGCTCCCCTTCTCGACACTGTTCGAGGCCTTCCCGAAACTTTTACGGGACCTGTCCCGCGACCAGGGGAAGGATGTGGAACTTTCGATCAGCGGGGGAGAAATCGAGATCGATCGCCGGATCATGGAAGAGATGCGCATCGTGTTCATCCATCTTCTCAGAAACGCGATCGACCACGGGATCGAAAAGCCCGAGTTGAGAAAGAAAAACGGGAAACCGCCTCGGGGAATGATCCAAATCGTTGTTTCCCGCGGCGAAGGCAACAGGGTGGAAATTCTCCTCTCCGATGACGGGGCAGGTATCGATCTGGAGGGCCTGAAAGGGGCCTCTCTCAAACGCGGGATCGTATCGCCGGAAGAGGCCCGGAAGCTGACCGAACAGGATGTTCTATCCCTCGTTTTCCAGTCCGGCGTTTCCACAAGCCCGATCATTACGGATATCTCCGGCCGGGGGCTCGGGCTGACCATTGTACGGGAGAAAATCGAAAAGCTCAGCGGGCGGGTATTGATCGAAACACACCGCCATAAGGGAACCACGATCAGAATGGCCATTCCGCTCACTGTCGCAACGTTCAGAGGGGTTCTTGTGACGGCCGCCGAACGCCTATTCATCATTCCCACAACGGATGTGGAAAGGACGGTCCGGATCAAACGGGAGGAAATCCGAACCGTTGAGAACCGGGACACCCTGTCTCTGGAAGGGATCGCGATCCCGCTTGTAAAACTCTCCGATGTTCTCGAACTTTCGGAAAGAAACGATGAGTCGCCCGTCATCACCATACTCATCCTGGAGTCCCAGGAGAAAAGGATCGGTTTCCGTGTCGATGAGATCCTGACCGAACAGGAAATCCTCATCAAGGGTATGAGCCGACCCCTTTCCCGGGTCAGGAATATCGCCGCGGCAACCATTCTCGGATCGGGAAAGGTCGTACCGGTTCTCAACGCATCCGACCTGGTTAAGTCGGCGGCGACTTCCGCGGTCCGTCTTGCAAAGCCGGCGGCGCCGCAGGCTGGGAGCGAGGCGGCAAAACAAACCATCCTCGTCGTGGAAGATTCCATCACTTCCAGAATGTTGTTGAAAAACATCCTCGAAACTTCCGGTTATTTAGTCAAGACCGCCGTGGACGGGATCGACGCCATTTCCCAGTTGAAAACGGATAAATTCGACGCCGTGGTTTCGGACGTGGACATGCCGAGGATGAACGGGTTTAACCTCACGGAAAAGATCCGGGGAGACAAAAAGCTGGCGGAACTCCCGGTGGTCCTTGTTACCGCGCTGGGGTCCCGCGAGGACCGAGAGAGGGGAATCGACGTGGGGGCAAACGCCTATATCGTGAAGAGCAATTTCGATCAGAGCAATCTGTTGGAGACGCTCAGGAGACTGATTTAAAACCTTGAGGAGCGGAAATGATCAAAGTTCTTATCGTTGATGATTCGCAGGTTGTGCGCGACTTTCTGACCTACATCCTCTCTTCCGACCCGGCCATCCGGATCATCGGAACGGCAGGCAACGGCGAGGAGGCCGTCCATGCGGTCCGGGATAAAAGACCCGACGTCATCACGATGGACG
>MNZQ01000124.1 GCA_001873745.1 Syntrophaceae bacterium CG2_30_58_14 | reverse complement strand
ATGATCGTGAGGATCTGTCCCCGGATGTTGATGATGCCTAAAATATAGTCCGGCGTACAGGGCAGGGGCGTCAGCTCAGTCAGAGGGTAAACTTCCCGAATGAAAACGGTCTCGATGGCATACATCTCATGGGCGAGAAGAAACGCCAACACCTCGAGATGTTCTTCGGCTTCCCCTTTTCTTTCAGGCTCCTGAGCAAGACTTTTTGCCCTTGCGCGGAGAATGGTTCTCTTTTCTTCGAGTGTCGCCTCAAGTGTCCCGGCAGGAACAGACCCCCGATCTTCCGGGGTTCCCGGAGATTTTCTTTTTGTCTTCTTCATGACATCTCCCTCATCCTGAATGTCCCGATGATTTTCGCAAGCCTGCCCGCCGTGATCCCCTCTGATTCGGGAAGGATATCATCCGGTTTGTATCCCGACAGGATTTCAGCGGCGTGGCCGAAGTGTTTTCGCCCGTCCGCCGTTTTCCCCGCTCGCAGGGAAAGATTGGCAAGGGCGAAGTGGGCCAGGACGAAATTGCGGTCGAGGTAAAGCGCCTTTTTCAGGGAAACCCTGGCCTCTTCGACCTGTTGTTGTTCTTCGAGAATGGTGGCGAGCAGGTAGTGCAGACGGGCATTGCATTTGTCTGCCGAGACGGCCTCTTCGCAAAACCCGAGGGCTTCTTCGAGTCTCCCCTGATTTGCCAGGACCCTCGCGAAAAGAACGCAGGATTCCTGGTTTCTGCCGCCGTTCGATATGAGCTTGCGAAGTTTCTCTTCCGCTTCCGGATACAGCCCTTTCCGATACAGGGCGGCTGCTTCCTCGTAGGGCGTTCGTTCTGCTTCCTCCGGCTTCTTTAATTCGGCCTGCCTTGTGGGCCGCGATGGTTTTTCCGGCCGGCGGCGCTTTGCGGTTTCCGGGGGTATCGACGGACAAGGGATGTTTCCCTTTTCGATATGTTTTGCGGCTTTTTGTACGGCCTTCGTCTTACGGGCGTCCTTTCTGTAAAAAGTCGAATCCTGAGAGCGGACCGTAACGAACGGCGAATGGGTCAGGAGCGCTGTCTCGACGGGGCTGACGATCAGACAGCCGCCGTCGAGAAGGGAGCGGTGGAAGCGTTCGACCGTCAGGCCGATCTGTCCGGGTGCAAAATACATCAGGACGTTGCGGCAGAAGATGAAATCCATGGCGTTGGTGTTGTTCTGGAGCGCGGGGTAGTGATCCTCCGAGAGGTTCAGATACGAAAAGTTGACCATCTTCCTGATCCTGGGCAGCAGCCGGTAATAGTTTCCGTCCACCTTTTCGAAGTAATGCTCCTTGAACCAAGGCGGGTTGTCCCGGAATGACCAGTCCGAATAGATCCCTTCCTCCGCCTTCCGGATAGCGCCGGTGTTGATGTCCGTCGCGAGAATGGTCACAATCCAGTCTTTCAGATCCGGGATCAGTTTGTCTATCAGGATGGCAAGCGAGTACGGTTCCTCGCCGGTGGAACAGCCGGCGCTCCAGAATCGGAGTCGCTTTTCCGTCTTCCGCCGGGCGGCGATCAAAGCCGGCAAGAGGGACTGTTCCAGGATTTCAAAAGCTCCCCTCTCCCGGAAGAAATAGGTTTCTCCCACTGTGAGGTGGCTTGCCAGAATCTCGATATGGTTTTGTGTCGGAGAGAGAAAAAGCAGCCATTCGATGAATTCCTCGACCTGATCGAACCCGAAATCAGTCATGGCGACGGACATCTTCCGCTGGAGCTCTTTCCAGTTTCTTTTCGCAAAATGCAGCCCGACCCTGGCCGTCAAGTAGTCCGACAGTCTCTGCAGAACCGCTTCGGGAATGGCGCGAATATCAGTCTTGCCTTTCATCGCGATTCAATGCCTCCAGCGCTTCATCCAGGGCCTTTTCCTCCGGGAGGGAAAGGAACCGTTCGAGGTCGTGAATGAGAACCATGCCGTCTTCCGTCTTCATGACGCCTTCCACATACTCCAGTTCCGGAAGGATCTGCTCCGCCGCGATGATCTTCTCTTCCGGAATCTCGATCACATCGTTCACAGAATCGACCATAAGTGCGACGGTCCGCTTCGTTGTGGAGGCTATGATCATCTGGTCGCTGAGCTGTACCTCCCTTGCAGGCAATTGGAAGCGCATCCGGATGTCGAACACGGGAATGACCTGCCCCTGCATGTTGATGATGCCGGAAACGATATCCGGCGCCTTCGGCAGAGGGGTCACTTCAACCACCCGGATGATCCTCTGAACGGCGGACACGTACAGGGCGAATTTCCGGTCGTCCAGACTGAATGTAACCAGTTTACGCAGTCGCTTCATGGGTTTTTCTCCAGCAATGCAGTAAGCGAAATGATTTTTTATTCTGGCCCCTGATCCCTGGTCCCTGACCCCTGATTGCCCTTCAGCAACCGTTGGAACGTATCGTAGATCTTCTCGATCTCCGTCACCTTGTCGAAGAAGTAATCGGCGCCCAATTCCTTGCATTTACTCCTGTATTGGGGATAGGGATAGTTCGTGAGCATAATGACGATGGGCGGCGGAATTTCTTTTTTGATCCGTTTCAAAACATCCATCCCGTTGCCGCCGCCATTCAGGCGGATGTCTAAGATCACCACATCGGGCTTCAGTTTCACGATGGATTGGATCGCATCGTGTGCGTTCAGGGCCTGCCCGGCGATTTCGACGCCGTCGATGCCGGAGAGCATCGCCGCCAGTTTTTCGACCACAATGGTTGAATCATCAACAAGAAATACTTTCATACCAACCTCTTTTCCAAAACAGGTGATGATCGTTTTAAAAAACGATCTGTGAACGGCGGGATTCCATGATGCAAACCTCCCACAATTTTATGTTAGCGCATCTGGAAGCGGCTTGTCTGTAAGGGAAACCTGATATTTCTGTAAGGGAATGCTGATATTGGTGTAGGGATATCCTTACAATGAGCAAATAGTCGGATGTTCGGATTTAAGCCGACTGAGAAGGTCGAGACCGCTGGCATCCGGCAGGGTAATATCCAGGACAACCGCATCGCAGGCGGTCTGTATGTTTTCCCTTGATATTATCAATAAAATGATATAATCCTGATAAAAACAAGGAGGCCCTTATGCCCCTCATCAAACCAATTTCAGACCTGCGAAACAAAGCAAACGAAATTTCGCAAATTGCGCATCGCTCCGATGAACCTATATTCATTACAAAAAACGGCGAAGGCGACATGGTGGTCATGTCTATGGCCCATTACGGCAAGTTGCAGATGAGGCTCGACCTGTTGGGCAAGCTTGCCGTCGCCCAATCTCAAAAAGCGGCCGGCGATATGGGAAGAACCCTTTCCGACGTCATGCAAGACATGCGAAAGCTTATCCATGACGCCGCCTAAGTATGCAATCAGGTTGTTGCGGGCCGCCGAGGAAGACCTGAGAGGGATCATCACATATATTGCCCTTGACAATTCTTCCGCAGCCGCAGCCTTTGCGGACAAAATCGAAAATCGTCTATCCAGCCTTTCCTCCTATCCGTTGCTTGGCAAAATCCCCGATGAAGATGAATTGGCCAATATGGGGTATCGTTTCCTCGTTGTGCAAAATTATCTTATCTTTTATACCATTGAGAAACGGGTCATTTGGGTACACCGCATCATGCATGGTGCGCGAAACTACATGAGCTTGCTTTGAGGGTGACATACACTCATGCATGCCGAACCTCAAAAAATCGGGGCGATGTCTATTGACGTTTTTCAGATGAGGTGATGATCCAGGGCATAGCGGGTCAAATCCGCGTTGGCGCCCATGCTCATCTTTTCCAGGATGCGGGCCCGGTAGGTGCTCACGGTCTTGCCGCTGATGCATAACGCCGCGCCGATTTCCTTGAGCGACTTCCCGGAGGCGATCAGGCGCATGATCTGAAATTCGCGGTCGGAGAGCTTCTCGTGGGGCGATGTTTCCGGGGAAGCAAACTCCGACGCCAGCCTTTCAGCGAGAGAGGGGCTGATGTATTTGCCGCCGGAGGTGATCTTCCGGATCGCCTTGACCAGATCCTCCGGGATGCTGTTCTTCATCAGGTAGCCTGAAGCGCCGGCTTTGAGCACCCGCAGGGCGTACTGTTCTTCCTCATGGATGCTCATGATCAGAACCGGCAGTGTCGGGTGTTCGGATCTAAGCCGGCTGAGGACGTCAAGACCGCTTGCATCCGGCAGGGTAATATCCAGGACAACCGCATCGCAGGCGGTCTGGCGTATGACGTGGATGGCCTCCCGGGCGTTTTCCGCCTCGCCTACTACCTGCATGTCCTGTTCTGCGGCGATAATCTGCTTCAAGCCGCGCCGCACGACAGGATGATCGTCAACGGTAATCACTCTGATCATCCGGCTTGCCCTCTCCCTTCTACTTCCATAAAGCATCGGAGGCCAGTTCTTCGGCAAAGCGCCGAAAAGGCAGGACGTCAATACCGTCTTGCGTTTTCATCACCGGTCCGTCAGGGTAAACGACAATGCGGCGTTGCAGCCCTTCGAGCTGCGCCACCGCGCGCAGTCCCTTGCACCAGTCATCCCTGAACGTGTTGCCGGACTTTGCCTCGACTGCTATCAGGTTCGCCCCCCGAACAAGCAGGAAATCAACTTCGATCCCGGACCGGCCCGATGGCGCCCAGTAATACATGTCGTCACAGATGAAACGATACTCCTTGTAGGCTCGTATTAACTGCGCAACCATCCCTTCGAACAAGGCGCCCCTTTCCTCCGGCGCGAGAGGGGCGGTCGTTCGCTTCATCACACGCGCGAGGCCAGGATCGCACCAGTACCATTTTGGCAGTTTCCGTTCCCGCACACGCAGCCTGGCCTCATAAGCGGGCAGCCGGAAACACAGCAGCGTCTCTTCCAGGATGTCGAGATACCCTGCTGCGGTCGTCCTGGCCACCCCCGCTTCACGCGCGATGTTGCTCACATTGACCATTCGGCCGTGAAAAAGGGCCGCCAGAGGTAGAAAACGGGCAAAACCAGGTAAATTCCGGACAAGCGCCTCTGCCTGGATCTCCTCTTTTAGATAAAGCTGTGCATAAGCGGAAAGCGTCTCACCCTTGGCGGTTGAGTCCCAGACGATCGGCAGCAACCCAAACTGAAGAGCCTCTTCCAGATCAAATTGGACGCCAAGCTCTTCCGGGACAAAGGGATGCATGGATCGGTGGAGTGCACGACCTGCAAGCAGGTTGACGCTGGCGCGCTTCAGCTTGCGGGCGCTCGACCCGCACAGCACAAAATGCAACCGCTTTTCTTCAATAAAACGATGCACTTCATTCAGCAGGTTCGGCAGCCGCTGCACCTCGTCCACAATCACCCACCGACCGGTTGCAAGGGAACGTAATTCGCTTGCGAAATGACCGGGGTTCGCCAGCAGCCTCTGGTAGATGCCACCGCCGATATTCAATGAACCCATCTTGCTTTTTCAGTGGACCCAGTGAAAGTTGCCGGTTATGAGATTTTAGGGGGTTAACTCCACCGATATTGGGGCTATCAAAGGTGTGGCAATGGGTGGACAGAAGGGGTATCTGCGGGCGGGCTCCCGTAGGTAGAGTGTCCTCAGATACCCCTTCTGCTGGGGCTTGAGAGGGGATTTTGGGGGTAGATTATTTTCTGGCGTTGAGCTGTTT
>MNZQ01000131.1 GCA_001873745.1 Syntrophaceae bacterium CG2_30_58_14 | reverse complement strand
AATGGTGTCAAAGAACGCTGCGTTCCCGTATCGACCCGATGAAGAAAGTGGCTAAGATGTTACGTAACCACCGGGGCCTTTTGCTTAACTGGTTTCGGGTCAAAGATCGAATTGCCCTGGGTGCCGTAGAGGGCTTTAACAACAAGGCGAAATTGACCACAAAAAAAGCCTATGGTTTCCGTAGCTACGAGGTGGTTAAAATCGCCTTATATCATACGCTTGGTGACCTACCCCAGCCAACGGTCACCCATAAATTTTGCTGAAGAGCCCGAAAATCACATACGAAACGCTTCTCGACCTCTTCTGGAGGCACATCGACCCGACGGACGCCGGCGGACAATTCGGGGATCGGGGGCCCTATTACCGGAGCGTGATCTTCTATTATGACGAGGAGCAGAAGCGGGTCGCGGAGAAATCCCGGGAGGCCCTCGGAAAATCGGGGCGGTTCGACAAACCGATAGCCACGGAGATTCGGGAATTCACCAGATTCTACGACGCGGAAGAGTACCATCAGGATTATTACAAAAAGAATCCGCTCCGGTACAAGTATTACCGGCATGGGTCGGGGCGCGACCAGTTCCTGGAAAAGATATGGAAAAACGGTCAACGTTCCGGAACGCCAACCGCCGGTAAGGTTTACGTGAAGCCCGATGAACAGACCCTGCGGAAGAAACTGACGCCGCTTCAATACGAGGTCACGCAGAAGGAAGGCACCGAACCGGCCTTCCGGAACGAGTACTGGAACAGCAAAAAAGAGGGGATCTACGTGGACATCGCCTCGGGCGAACCCCTCTTCAGTTCGCTGGACAAATACGATTCCGGCACGGGCTGGCCCAGTTTCACCCGGCCGCTCGCTCCGGGATTAGTCGTGGAAAAGAAGGACAACCGCCTCTTCACACAGCGGACAGAGGTGAAAGGCCGCTACGGGGGCTCCCATCTCGGACACGTGTTTCCGGATGGCCCCGCGCCGACCGGGCTCCGCTACTGCATGAACTCCGCGGCGCTCCGCTTCATTCCCAAAGAGGAGCTTGAAAAGCAAGGCTACGGACAATATGTACATCTCTTTGAAAAAAAGTAGATCGGATACGGAGACCTTGGATCTTAGCCGGTCATTTCAATGATTTTGGCCCTTGCTTCCGCGGTCAGAAATCCCCACAGGCCGATTTGCTTCAGCGTTTCCGGGGTCGGAACGCCGGAGCTGTCCCATCCCCGCGCGCGGTAATAGACCTGGATCAGCTCCCGTAACTGTTCCTTTCTTCTTTTCATGAGCATTTCCCGCTTTTCCGCCGTCGGCGCGCCCTCTGCATCCGCGAGGGGCTTCCCCAGAAACTTGGCCAGTTCCCGGTCGTTGTAATCCTTCTCGGCATCATAGAGCCGATCATCCGTCGGCCCGACGGCCCTATCCGGAATCCGGTCCTGCCGGGCCGTTTCCTTTCCATAGACCATGACGTTCATCACCCGCTGCAGGTTGATGTCCCGATCGGTCTGCGCGAAGATCTGCTGCCAGGTCATCTCCGTCCCCAGCATCCCGTTGTAGAAATCCGCGTAGATCTCCTGGGACGCCGGATTGATGTAGATGTCCGTATCTTTCATCTTTCCGGACGCGGGATTGAAGACATCCACCCACGGCAGCTTGCAGAGGCCGAGGTTGTCGTTGCCGAGACGGACCCGCGGATAGGTGATCAGCGCCCTGGCCTTCTCTTCCATAGAGGGGAACGCGCCCAGCAGGTCGCTCTTGATCAGCCATGCCGCCGCATGATGCGCCCCGATGTCGCTGGCGGCGGCATAGGAGGCCTGCATGGAGAGCGACCGGTGGGTCCGGTAGAGGGAAAAGGGCAGCCCCTTGGTCTGCATCGCAAAACGCAGCAGCTCCTCCCGCGGATCGGCTTTGCCGGTCCGCCAGACATATCTTCCGGAGATCCAGGCGACGAGTTCCAGCATCCCTTTCCCGGCCTGCCGGAAAAACTCCGTCTCCCCGGCGGCGAGCTCATGGATGAACCCCAGGACCGCCTTTTCGTTGCCCCAGGTCAAATCCAACCCGTCCGTATCTTCCCGGGTCAGGTAGCCCCGCTGGAAGCATTCCATCAGAAAGGCGACCGTGACCGACAGTGTGATCGTGTCGATCCCGTAGTTATCGCAATGCCAGTTGGCCTCCATGATGAATTCGGGATTCCAGATGCCCAGGTTGGAACCGAAACCGGCGGCCGTTTCATACTCGGGACCATCCACCCAGACCCGGCGGCCCTTCTGTGCGCCGGAGGTCAGCGTGACCCAGCCGCCCTTGGTGCAGCGCAGATTGCAGCCGGGGAAGCAGCCGTCCATCCCCCGGTGATCGAACAGGTGGTCCGCGTAGAATTTCCCGCTGATATTTTCCGCCCGCGGATCGGACCCGAACTGGTAGTTCTGCACGGGAAGGGATTTGTATTCCTCCTTGTTCATGAAATTGATCAGCCCCGCAGAGCCCTTGCGGTACATCTTGAGCGATTGCGGATCGACTTCCCGGACCACCTCGCCCAGCTTTGCCCCCGCCCGCTTCACCTTCTCCCAATCGGCGGCGCCGTACGGATTCTCCCCATGCGGATATTTCGCGAGAATGACGATGGCGCGGATCTTCTTGTCGTGCATGACGGTGCCCAAGCCCGTCCGGCCGGCCTGCTTGGTCCGAAAAAGCCCCTTGGTTCCGTCCACAGGCTTGGCCGGATCGAAATAGTGGCTGTTGATGCAGCCGAAGGTCGTCCGGGAGGCGCCGACGCCTGTCGTCAAGAAAACAATCTCTTTTTTATCATGGCCCTCGCGGACAAAGCGATCGACGATCTCTCGCGCCAGGTCGAAGACATGATCAATGGCGGGCGCATCCGTCAGGGAGACTTCCCCGCGGAAACCGTCGATGACGATCATCACGTCCCGGCCGGATTTCCCGGTGAGCTCCAGCGCGTCGAAACCGGCGTATTTGAGATAGGCGCCGAAGTGGCCGCCGAAATTCGAGACGCCCGGAATGCCCGTCAGCGGCGACAGGGATACGGCCATGCACTTGCTCGTTCCCGGAAATTGGGGAATGCCTCCCAGCGGGCCCGGAGCGAAGATCAGCGGATTTTCCGAATCGCCGGGCGCCGTTCGGGGTTGGATTCCCTGGTGAAGGAGATAGAGCCCGAGGGCCCGACCGCCGATAAAATAGTCCCTGATCCCGGGGTCGATGTCGGGAATCCGGATCTCTCCGCTTCCCAGGTCGATGGAGAGGACGCGATTCGTATATCCGTGGTTGAGTCGTCTTGGTAAGTACTGCATGATCCTCCTTCTTTTGCCGCCGCGCCGGCGGCAGTTATCGTTTTTCAAACGGGCGTACATAGAATGAAGTGGTTTCCGTTGTCAATGAATTATCGGATCCGGGAAACAGGCATGGCATCGAGAAATGCAAGATCATTCGGTGTGGTCATCGGTTCATTCCCCTTCGGCAGGTTAACCCCCGGCCAACGATTTTTCGTCAGGGGTTCATTAATTTGCTGGATCAGCTTGACAGACAAACTCCATTCATTTAGATATCCATCTCAAACCAAGTCGCTCTTGCTTCCGAAACTACAGAAAGAATGGGGGGTTGTCAATGGCCGAAAAGAGCTATCATCCTGGAGAAAATTACCGGTACCCGCTCATCATCAAAAAACTTTTAGCCACGCCGCTGCGGGATTCGCCGGATCGCGAAATTGTTTACAGCGACCGACATCGCTACACGTATAAGGATTTTGAAAAGCGCATCGCCATGCTGGCCAACGGTCTGACAACGCTGGGGTTGAGGCCGGGGGAGACGGTCGCGGTGTTTGATTATGACAGCCACCGTTATCTGGAGTGTTTTTTTGCCGTTCCGATGATGGGCGCCGTTTTGCAGACCGTGAACTGGCGGTTGTCGGCCGATCAGATCCGCTACGCCCTCAACCATGCCGAAGCCAAAATGGTCATCATCCATGCCGATTTCCTTCCCATTCTGGAAACCATCATCGATCACCTGGAAACGGTCAAAACCTACGTGGTCACCGCCGAAAACAACCCCCCGGATACAAAGCTGAATTTTGCTGCCGAGTACGAAGAACTGCTGCAATCGGCGGCTTCGCATTATCCATTTCCGGACCTGGACGAAAACACCAAGGCCACGACCTTTTACACCACCGGCACCACCGGCAATCCCAAGGGGGTCTATTTTTCCCACCGTCAACTGGTGCTTCACACCTTTTCGGTTGCGCTCGCATCCGGCGCCTACGACACCCTCGCCCGTTTCCGGTCGAACGATGTTTACATGCCATTGACCCCGATGTTTCACGTTCACGCCTGGGGATTTCCGTATGTAGCCACCCTGCTGGGCGCCAAACAGGTTTATCCGGGGCCATATGAACCGCAAAAACTCCTGCAACTGATTCAGCGGGAAAAAGTCACCTATTCGCACTGTGTGCCCACCATTTTGCAGATGCTCCTGAACTGCCCGACCGTCAACACGGTGGACCTCTCCCACTGGAAGGTGACGATCGGCGGCGCCCGGCTCCCCAAAGGTCTGGCCAAGGCGGCCCGGAAACTCGGCGTCACGATTCATGCCGGCTACGGGATGTCGGAAACCTGTCCGGTCATGTGCGCGGCCACCCCCAAGGAACGGATGCTGGATTGGCCGGAAGAGCGGCTGCTGGATGTGATCATCAAGACCGGGAAATCGATCCCGCTGGCGGAGATCGAAGTCGTGGACGCGAAGGACAACCTGCTGCCCCATGACGGACAATCCACCGGCGAGGTGGTGATGCGATCTCCCTGGCTGACGGCAGGTTATTTCAAGGAACCGGAAAAATCGAAGGAGCTGTGGCGCAACGGCTGGCTGCACAGCGGTGATGTGGGTTACATCGATGCCGAGGGATACCTGCAGATCACCGATCGGATCAAGGATGTGATCAAAAGCGGCGGGGAGTGGGTCTCTTCGCTGGATCTCGAAAATGTGATGAGTCAGCATGAAGCGGTCCTCGAATCCGCCGCGATCGGCGTGCCGGACGAAAAATGGGGCGAACGGCCCTTGATGATCGTGACCCTGAAACCGGATTTTCAGGGCAAGGTCAGCCCGGAGGAGCTGAAGGCGTTTATGAAAAAATTTGCCGATGAAGGGAAGCTGCCCAAGTACGGCGTTCCCGATCGCTATGTTTTTATGGACCATATTCCCAAAACAAGCGTCGGCAAACTGGATAAAAAGGTGCTGCGAACATCGGTGCAATAGCGGTCAATAGCGTTGCGCCGCTTGGAGACCGGACAGCGAAATAAACTACCTCGCGGCAAGGAGCGGGGTATTGGGTGTCATTCCGTGCCTGACACGGAAGCCAGTTTCCCTTCCTGGGTTCCCGCTTTCGCGGGAATGACGTGAGCGAGGCAAGCCTCGGGGAATTGATCTAAAGAGATTCACCAGCGGGAGGTATGGGGATGTCCAACTCAGTAAAATCGGTTTCAGGAACGATCGGCCCGGTAGGCGTGATCGGGCTGGGCAACATGGGGTTGGCGATGGCGGTGAACCTGGTCGGATCGGGGTTCGAGGTCGTCGGAACGGATCTGATCGCCGAATCCCGCAATGCGTTGAACAAGGCGGGCGGAACGGCGGTTGCCGACGCAGGCGAAGTCGGAAAGCGCTGTCGCCACATCA
>MNZQ01000203.1 GCA_001873745.1 Syntrophaceae bacterium CG2_30_58_14 | reverse complement strand
AGAATGTCTGCCGGACTTTTCCACGAGACAGATTGAATGCCGCCCCGGTCGTTCAAGACAAGGGCATCTTCAGATATAAATCAAGCGCAGCGGATGGATAACCCATGGAAATGAAAAGGCCCGTCGTGATGCTTCCAGATCAAAAAACCAAAATTGTCGCCACCATCGGGCCGGCATCAGAATCTCCGGACGTCATGGAAGCAATGATCAAGGCCGGTATGAATATCGCGCGGATCAATTTAGCGCACGGTGATTACGATGGTCACCAGCAGGTGATCGATAAACTCCGTGCAGCAGCCCGAGCGGTGGGGCGACGAATCGCCGTCATGGCGGATCTCCCCGGCCCGAAGATGAGGATCGGCAGGCTGGCTCAAGAACCAGTCGAGCTGCAGCCGGGCTCCTTATTCACACTTACCACCCAGGAGATTGTCGGAGACGCGAATCGCGTCTCGGTAAGCTTTATGCGCCTCCCCCAAGCACTCAGGCCTGGCGACACCCTGTTTTTGAACGACGGCCTCATCCAGCTCGAAACCTTAAAGATTGTAGGACAGGAGGTCATCTGCCGGGTCATCGTCGGCGGAGAACTGCGATCCCACAAAGGGCTCAATCTCCCCGGTATCGATCTCGGAATCGGAGCCTTCACCGAGCGCGACCGTGAGTGCCTCAAATTTGCTTTGGAACAGGGGGTGGACGCAATCAGCCAGTCCTTCGTTGAGAGCGCTGCGGATATCATTGCCGTGCGGGATGCCTCGGCGGCACTGGGTTACAACCCGTTCATCATTGCAAAAATTGAACGCTCCCGGGCCTTGGAACATATGGAGGATATCCTCGCTGCAGGTGATGGCATCATGGTCGCCCGCGGTGACCTTGGGGTCGAAATACCGATCGAGCAGATTGCCCTCGTTCAAAAACAACTTATCCATAGCGCAAACGGCGTGGGGAAACCCGTCATTACCGCCACGCAGATGCTTGAATCCATGGTGGATAACCGGCGCCCCACCCGGGCGGAGTCAACCGACGTGGCCAATGCCGTGATTGACGGCACGGACTGCGTCATGCTCTCGGAAGAGTCGGCCATGGGCAAATATCCGGTGGAGGCGGTAGCCATGCTGGCGAAGATTGCCGCGACTACGGAGCTGCACCGCTCCCGCCCCGATCTTACGGAGACTCTCCGGAACCACGATAAAGATGGTTCGTTCAGCGTCAAGGACTTGATCGCTTTAAGTGTTGAGACGGCCCTGGAGCGTATCTCCCCCGCTGCCGTGTTTGTTCCAACCCGCAGCGGCCATACGGCCCGCTTCATCGCCCGTTTCAGACCCCCGGTGTGGATCGTGGCGGTGAGTTCCCAGGAGGCGACCTGCCAGCGGCTTCTGTTCAGCAGGGGAGTCTATCCGGTATACGAACCTGATCACCCCAAAGAGTGGAATTCTTATGTGAAGGGCTGGGTAGCAAACCATGCACTAACGGGAAATCTTGCGATCCTGACCGAAGGGCCTTCCGCAGCGCATCCGGAGACGAACCACCGTATGGAGATCATCCAACTGGAAAATTATGCAAAGAATGGATAATCGATGAACAAGCAGGAAGAGAAAAAAATGATACGGACGTTGATCGTCACGGGATTGTCACGCGGGGTGGAGGGCTTATGAATCCCACCCACTTCCTCTCTGTCGCGGCACACTACCTTTTCCGGAACCGAACTGCGTGGCAAAAGGAAGCGGTGCCGGACTTCATACTACGGGTGTCACGGAACCCGGTGAATTACTGGGCTGAATTCGGTCTCGATATCCCGCTATGTGTCGTGCTGACCTTTGAAGGCCTGCGGCGCCATGATATCCATTCCATCGAAGTGTTTCTAACCATCCTGCTTGGTCTGTTTATTTTCAGCTATCTCGAGTACGCCGTTCACCGTTGGCTGTTCCATGGATCGGTCGAGATCATCGTGCAGGGTCACCGCGCGCACCACAATAATCCGCAGGGCTATGACGCCCTGCCTTTCTTCCTGCCCTCCCTGGTGATACTGGGACTGACCGGCGTATTTATTTTGCTGATGCCCGCGAGTTATGCGTTTCTGCTATCGGGCGTCATGGCCTTCGGCTATGTAACCTATGGGCTGAGCCACTTCACCATTCATCACACCCATTTCCGCCAACCTCTGGCCCGACGTTGGGCGGCAAGCCATCTCATCCATCACTACCACCCCGAAAGCAACTTTGGTGTTACCACGCCGCTGTGGGACATATTACTCGGCACGCGGTATGTTATTCCGGATCACAACAGGATTTAGGCAAGGACCATCCTGAAGTAACACCGGCAGAGGATTTTAATCGTTGGACCTGAAACACATGAAAAATAGATGCGAATGGTGCGGGAATGATCCTCTGTATGTAAGTTATCACAACCACGAATAGGGGATACCTATGCATAACGATCGTGCCCGCCAGCACCGAACTGCCCGAACTGATAAGCAAAGACCTGAAGAATATGACCTTGCACTCGATCCCAGCACATAAAAAAGGACCTGACATCCTTTCCGTGTCGATTCCCGATACGCTCGCGGCGCTCCACGCGGACCCGGAGGCAGGTCTCACGCGCGCGGAGGTGGACGTCCGTCGGAAGACGAACGGCTACAACGAGGTGACCGAACAGAAAGGGCACCCGGTCCTCAAATTCCTCGGGAAATTCTGGGGTGTGTCGGCGTGGATGCTCGAACTGATCATGGTCCTGTCGGCCGTCCTCCGGAAATACTCGGACCTCGCGGTGGTGAGCGCGCTGCTGGTTGTCAATGCCGTGTTGAGCTTTATGCAGGAGCGCCGCGCCGCCGGCGTCGTCGAAACGCTGCGGCGACGGCTGCAGGTCAGCGCCCGTGTGCTGCGCGATGCGAACTGGCAGGTCATTCCCGCCCGGGAGCTGGTCCCCGGCGATATCGTCCGCGTGCGCCCCGGCGACATCATTCCGGCGGACGTGAAACTTCTCACCGGGACGTTGAGCGTTGACCAGTCGGCCCTCACCGGCGAATCCATGGATGTCGATATAGCCCCGGGCGGAGTGCTCTCGTCGGGATCCGTCGTCCGCCGGGGAGAAGGCAACGGCGTGGTCATGCTGACCGGGGCGGAAACCTACTTTGGCCGCACCACGGAGCTCGTGCAGGAGGCGCGACCGAAGCTCCACATCGAAGCGGTCGTGGCCAAGGTGGTCCGTTGGCTATTCGTCATCGTCGGTGCGCTCTTGGCCGTGGTGATCGTCCTGTCGTTGATCCGCCACGCGCCTCTTATCGAGATGATCCCGCTCATGCTCGTCTTGTTGATGAGCGCGGTGCCCGTGGCTCTCCCCGTCATGTTCACGGTCAGCATGGCCTTCGGATCGAAGGAACTGGCGAAGCGCGGCGTCCTGGTCACGCGCCTCAGCGCCGCGGAGGATGCCGCAACGATGGACGTGCTCTGCGTTGACAAGACGGGGACGATCACGATGAACCAACTGGCCGTCACCGGCGTGATCCCGCTGGGAAATGCGACGGAATCCGACGTGCTGTTCGCCGGCGCGCTGGCGTCCCAGGAAGCCAACCAGGATCCGATCGACCTGGCGTTTCTCTCCGCAGCAAAAGAGCGGCATATTTTCGACGGCCTTCCCAAGATCACACCCGTCTCCTTCACGCCCTTCGATGCAAAGAACCGGCGGACGGAAACCGTGGTCGAACTAAGCGGACAGCGGCTGCGCGTAATGAAAGGCGCCGTAAGAACCGTCGCCCAGGCCTGCGGACTCCAGTCCTCGGCCATTGAGGCTTTGGAGGCGCGGGTCAGCGAATCGGCGCTGAAGGGATATCGGACGCTGGCGGTGGCGCGCGGCCCCGAGACAGGCGCCCCTGCATTGGTTGGATTGGTGACGCTATATGATCCGCCCCGACCGGACGCCAAACAGCTCATCGCAGCACTCCGCGACCTCGGCGTTCCGGTGAAGATGCTCACCGGCGACGCACTGGCGGTCGCGAGCGAAATCGCGCGCGGCGTGGGGTTGCAAAACATCCGGCGCGTGGCGGACCTGAAGGCGGCGGGCGCCCAGGCCGGCAGCGAAACGGTTGACTTGTTGGCGGGCGCCGATGGTTTCGCCGAAGTGTATCCGGAGGACAAATACATCGTGGTGCAGCACCTGCAGGCCGCGGGGCACGTGACCGGCATGACGGGCGACGGCGTCAACGATGCGCCCGCGTTGCGCCAGGCCGAAGTGGGCATCGCCGTCAGCACCGCGACCGACGTTGCCAAGGGCGCCGCGAGCGTGGTCCTGACCGAATCGGGGCTGACGAACATCGTGGCGCTGGTCGAACAGGGGAGGACGATCTACCAGCGCATCCTGACGTGGATCATCAACAAAATCAGCCGGACGATCCTGAAGGCGGCCTTCGTGGCCATCGCGTTCGTGGCGACCGGCAAGTTCGTCGTTTCCGCCTTTGCGATGCTGCTCTTGGTTTTCATGACGGACTTCGCGAAAATCGCCCTTGCCACCGACCACGTTCGACCATCCAGGAAACCGGAGACGTGGAATATCGGGGGCTTCATCACGGTGTCCGTGGCGCTGGGCGTCGCGATGGTCGCCGAGACGCTCCTCCTCTTGTGGATCGGCTGGTCGCATTTCGGTTTGGCGGCGAACGACAATGCCCTTTACACCTTTAGCTTCCTGACGCTGCTCTACTTTGCCGCATTTTCCATCGTGTCCGCGCGGGAACGACGCTGGTTCTGGGCGACGATGCCCAGCAAGACCCTCGTGGGGGCCGTCATCGCGGATGCGCTCACGGGCACCGTCCTGACGTTTGTGGGTCTCCCGGGGCTCATGCCGTTGCCTTGGTGGCAGACGCTCGCAATTTTCATCTATGCAATGGCCTCGTGCCTTGTCGTGAACGACGCCGTGAAGGTGGCGATGATCAAATGGCTTGTTCCCACAGCGGCGGCATAGATGCATATCGGGCAACATCCGCAAAAGACGATTTGCCGAGAAAGATTGTGTTGGCGCGGATATCCTAAGAAATGTTAACATGTTTCAACGAGGGGCAGGCGATGATACGGGTGATGATGAAGGCTGCTGCAAAAGTGATAAAGGAAATGCCCTGGTGGCAAAAGGTGATTATTGGATCCGCTGCAGTCGTTGCTTTCAGCGCTGCGGCAAAAGTGATGGAATATTTTATTCAAGAGATAGAAGAGCCCGCAAACAAGAAATCGGGTAAATTGCTGCCTGAAGATTGGTCAAAGAGATGATGGTCGAAATGCAAGCCCTCTTGACGCCGGCGCACTCTCCATAGGAAAATTCCGAGCAAATCGAACGGACGGTGTTGACGCCGTTTCCAAAAAAGCGCCGGGTCGGCGGAAGGTTCCCCGTCAACCCGGCGCTGAAGCAGTTGTTTTACCTGGGCGTTACAGCGGCAAACAGGGTGTTTTGCCCTCTCTGGACAAGAAGCAGGAGACTCCCGCCGCCCTTGGCTTTCTCGACGATCTTCACGAAATCATCCACATTCTTC
>MNZQ01000191.1 GCA_001873745.1 Syntrophaceae bacterium CG2_30_58_14 | reverse complement strand
GTCCCTGCGCTGACATAATTAAAATGGCGACAAAGCGGACAAACCAAGCGTACATGGCTGGCTTGCCATGGAATTACGCTCGTTTTGCACGCTGGACAGATGAACCCTTGTGGCCAACGTAACTTTATTAGGTAAGCCGCGCAAGCTGCATTATCGGGAAACATCTCAACGAAACTGCGATAAGTGTTGGGATAATCGCGACCTGCTACCAGAGATATCGATTCCACGGAAACTCCTTTCAAACGAAAAGAATACCGAGGTATTATATCACAGTTGACGCTAACCGACTACCCCCCTTAAACAAAAAGACGGCGGAGATCATGATTGGACGGATAATCTGAAGGCAATGTAATGGTTTTGATTGAATGAACCTTTAGCCCCGGATGCCCTATCCGGGGCTAACGACATCCTGCTCGTCCCTTCCGTCCACCAGCACCTTGAGCCGGCCGCTTTCCATGACGTAGATCCAGCCGTGGATGCGGGGCAGCCGGCCCTTGCGGTGCATGTTCTTGATGAGGGAAAGATTCTTCAGGTGTTTGATCTGCAGCCGGACGTTTTCCTCGGAGAGCAGGTCGAGACGTTGCGCGCGGCTCAGCGACTGCTCGCGGGCCAGCCGGTCCACCTTCTCTTTGGCCCCGCCGGAGATCAGCAACCAATCGGCGATGTAGTTTTCCTCTACCCCTTCGTCCAGGGCCTGGATGCCGCCGCAGTTGTAATGACCGCAGATGACGATGTCGGGAATTTTCAGGTGCGTTACGGCGTACTCCACGATGGCGGCGATGTTCACGTCGTTGAAGGCGACGATGTTGGCCACATTGCGGTGTACGAAGATGGTTCCCGGACGGCTGCCGGTGATCACATCCTCGGGAACGCGCGAGTCCGAGCAGCCGATCCACAGCACCTCGGGATGCTGCGCCTGGGCAATGTTGCTGTAATAGTCCAGGTTGCGGTTGAACTCATTTTCCACAAAAAGGCGATTGCCTTCCAACAGAGGATCGATCATGGGGCGCCCTATATGAATTTCAATGCCGGCCTATTCTTCCTCCACAAACGCATTGCTTGGTTAAATTAACACGATTTGTTGCTTTCGTCGAGTGTTTCTTGGGATTGTGAAGAGATAATCGACGATAAAATGGATCATAAAAAGCTTTCTAAGCAGGGTTGGGACCATACGCAAGGATGATTCCGTCATGACGTCTCCTTCCGTTTTGCCAAAGGGTTGATGCGGCGGTCCAACGCACGGCGGGCGATGCGCGTGATGACCACCGTGACCGCCACGGTGGCGATCAGGCCGACCAGATAAAGCGCCCATTCGGCGGGCGGGCGGGTGCGTCCGCCTTCCTTCGCCCCCAGTTCCGCCAAACTGCCGGCCAGCGAACCGAGATAGACATACATCACGGTACCGGGGATCATCCCGATCCATGACGCCAGCATGTAGTCGCGGAGGGATACGCGCGTCAATCCAAACGCATAATTGAGCACGTTGAACGGGAAGACCGGCGAAAGCCGGGTGAGGCCGACGATCTTCCAGCCTTCGGAAGCGACGGCCTCGTCCATAGCGCGGAAGGAGGGATTCCCCGCGACCCGGCGGGCCACCATCTCCCGTGCTAGGTAACGTCCGACCAGGAAGGCCGCCGTCGCACCGACGGTGGAGGAGAGCGAGACGAGCAGCGAGCCGTTGACGACTCCGAAGACCGCACCCGCCCCAAGGGTCAGGATTGATCCGGGCAGCATGAGCACGCAGGCCGCGATATAGAGCCCGAAGAAAACGATGGGGCCGATGGGGCCGGCGCCCTCGATCCATGCCAAGGCGTTACGAAACAATTGCTGCAGATTGAAGTATTCCGCTGTTAGGAGGAGCCCGGCGACGATCGCGGCCAGGAGGACAATCCTCACGATCGTACTGCCATGACCCCTGCTTCTGCCAGCAGAAACACGATTCCCGGATCGGCCCTCCCAAACCCTGCCGACTCGCGGTTTTTCTTCAGCGCTACTCACCGTGTTGTCCTTTCTGATCGTCCCTCGTCGCCTTCAGCACTCCTTTGAATATCCCGTGCCAATGTACTGGCGGCCTTCATGGCCGCACCCCAGAGCCCGCTGTTTTGGTCCTTGATGAGAAATACCGGAAGTTTGGCAAGCACATTGCACATGGTATCGGAATCAAGAAATTCGTTTTTGAAAGAGTCGTGAAGCACGATCGCAGGATTTCGGGCGGCAACGCCGCCCGCGATGTAGAGACCGCCGCGAGAGAGGGTTTCGAGCGCAAAATTCCGGCATGCCCGGCCATAGAACCTTGCGAACCATTCAAGCGTCTCGGGATGGCGGTGAAATTGTTCCGCTACTTGAGCAGGTTCCAGATGACTGCCCGTAAGAAATTGATGAACAGCAGCCAACCCGCTTCCGGAGACCACGTGATTGTATGTGGCGTAGTGGATCTTCCGGGCGTTGATCAAAAAACGCTGAAAGGCGAATTCTCGCTCGCCGACAAAAGGAAAACAGGCGTGCGCCCCTTCTGAAGGGGCGGCGCTGTAGCCGCCTCGTTCATCCGGCACAAGCATGGCCTTGCCCAGCCCCGTGCCTGCCCCGATGACGGCGATCGTGGAGAGTGGTTCGGGCGCCCCGGAAAGGATGATCTCGGCGGACTTGCCGAGGAGCGAAATACAGGAAAATGCCTGCGCCACGAAGTCGTTCATCAGAATGAACCGCCGGAATCCATTATCGCGCCCGGCGTGGGTGATGTCGATCTCCCACGGAATCAGCGGCGGATTGCCTCTGACGCCTCCCGTGATCGGTCCCGCAACGGCGATGCCGACGATATCGGCTTGCCGCGGATCGAACGGAAAGTCGCTGTTCCGCAGATTCTTCAGAAGATTGGCAAACGAACCCGCCTCGGCAGTTTTCAGCCAGACCAGCGAAACGAGATCGAGGCGCTCCTCTTCATCTGCCGTAAAGTGGGCAAAGCGGCTGTTGGTTCCGCCGATGTCCGCGGCCAGGATATGGCGCTCCGTTTTAGGCATGTTGTCAAACCTCCGTTCCCACCAACCCATCCTGGGCTGTAATATTCCCTCCTCAGGTAAAACCCGCCCCTGCCGTGCAGGCGTAGCAGTGGTCGCCCGTCGCGATCCCTACGCCCTCCTCGGGGTATCCCGTCATGGATGAGACATGGACTTTGGCGGCGCCGTGAGGAAGCCCCGCGGCGATGTTGAAGTCACAGTCGTAGAGGGCGCCGTCCCAGGACACGGAGATCAGGGAACGGCACATGAGCCCTTCGACCGTGGACGGATTGAAACGTTCGAAAAGGGTTTTGAAGTAATGGTCAAGATTTCCCGACTGTTCGAGCCAGGTCCGGTAACGGCCGAGCGGGGCATTGGCGAAGTTGTAGAGGTTATTGAAAACGATGTCGTACCGCTCCAGATGCTGCTTGAATCTCTTCTCCGCCTGCTCTTGATGGCCCGGTAGGAATGCGCCGGCAGGGTTGACCACCAGATCCAGCGTCAGTCCGCTTCCCGGACAGCCATACCCCAGACGATTGAGGTCCTGCAGGATCTCGATGCTTTTCCCCCAAAACCCCTTGCCGCGCAGGGCGTCGGCCTGGGAGGTGTTGATAGAGGGGAATGACGCCACCAGCGCAACCCCCATCTCCCGACAGGATTGCATGAGGCCGGATGCCGCCTCTTCCCGCAACGCGACGAGGTTCGTACGAAGGATCAATTTCCGGGTCAGCGGGGAAAGTCGGGCGAGGAAGGCTTGAATGCCGGGCGCCAGTTCCGGCGCGCCACCGGTGATGTCGATGGTCTCGAAACGGACCCTGGAGGCATAGGCAACGACGTCGTCCATGGTTTCTCGGGTCATCACCTCCCGGCGCCCCGGTCCGGCTTCGATGTGGCAGTGGCGGCAGATCAGGTCGCAAAGGTATCCGACGTTGACCTGGAGGGTACGGGTCTTCCCGCGGACGAGGCTGAGCCCGTGCCGGGCCAGGTTCCCGTCAAAGGGTTGGACAGGTTCAACCGTTTCCGACGACACATGCCGTCGAATGGCTGGCGACGCTGAACTCACAACGAAAGCCTCTCTGCGATTTTCCGCATCTGAACGCCGTGGACCAGGGAAGCGCCGCCGCGGATGGCCGTTGCCACATGAACGGCCTCGGTCATCTCCGTTAGGTTGGAGCCCTTTTCCATGCAGGCCCTGGTGTAGGCGTCGATACAATAGGGACACTGCACCGTATGGGCTACGGCCAGCGCGATGAGGGCCTTCTCCCGCTCGGTTAACGCCCCTTCGGCGAAGACCGCGGCGTAGTAGTCGAAGAATTTATTGGCCAACTCCGGCGCATCCTTGCCGATCTCACTGAATGCTCCCAAGTCTTTCGGGTCGCAATAGGTTTCCATCTTATCCCCCTCTCTTGATCAGTTTGGAATGGTCATGACCTTTCGGCTCCAGGGACGCTCCATGAGCACCCCCTTGTAGATGGTGTAATCATGCGTTTCAACGGCCATCATCGCGGCCATGCCGGAAAAGCTCGCCAAGGGGTACTGGCAGAGAAAGAGCTTACCCGGGAAGCCTGATGCTTTGTTGGCGATCTCTTCCAGTTCCCGGAAGCTTTCCAGCGACCAGCCTTTCTTCTTTGCCCAGGACATGTCGCCAAACACCCGGAAACGACCGCGAGACGCAGCCGCTATCTGCGCAATGTGCTCCGCCTGGCTTGCCGGATTGTCCATTCCCTCGCTGAGATGCAACTTTCCCTTCTTATATGATGATATACATGTGATCGTGGTATGACAATATTTTTCATGCTAAAAGAAAGAGACGGACTTCATCTCTGGAGCCCCTTCGCCCGCTTTGGTGATCCTTTCCGGCGGCGGATGAAAATCACCAGAATGGGGATGAGGGTGACAACCCCGAGGGCTACGGCAATCAAGGCGATCCGATTGAAGTCGATACCGGCCAATTCGCCGCCGAAATACGCCAAGGCAAAGCTCACGGGGATCACCCCAACCAGGGTCGCCAGGGCGAAACGCCACGGCTTCAGAGGCGTCAGCCCGGCCGCGTAGCTCACGATATCGAAAGAGACGAAGGGAATCAGGCGCAATGCCATGACAAGCCCCGTCATGGCATTCTGGGAACCGAGCAGGCCGACGGAGAGGCGGTCTCCGAAACGTTGCCTCATCGCCTCGTAACCGAGGGTCCGGGCGATGAAAAATGCGATGATGGCGCCCGTCTCCGCGCCGATCACGACATAGACCGTCCCCCAGAGGTGTCCGTAGGCAAGCCCTGATGCCAGGGCGATCGGCGCGCTCGGAATCGGGCTGATCACGACGGCCAGGGTCATGAGCCCGATGACGGCGAGCGGCCCCAGCAGACCCCACTGGATGATGTGCCCGTGGAGTTTGGCACAGTCGCACACGGTTTCCAGATAACCGGACCGGGAGAGGAACCAGTAGATGCCGCCGAAGAGGATCGCCAGGCCGAGCGCCACGATGAGTTTCACGCGGGTTGTCCGGTTTTCTTTAATCGACATCTCCTTCTCCCTTCGTGGCACGCCGGGATTCCGTGCGGATGCACAACCTTTGCCTCTGCCGACCTGACGGATGGCGTTTGTTATACCACGGCGACAACGGCAGCGCCATGCGATATTCAAGCTCTTTAAATGATATGGTATCATGGGGTTCGTAGCGATTGATCATCCGTGAGGAGAAAGGAACCATTCAACAACAACCGCTGTTAAGGAGTCACTATGGCAAGCTTTGAGTATGATATGGGGATTATCGGGGGTGGAGCGGCGGGTTTGACGGCGGCAGCCGGAAGCGCTCAATTCGGGGCAAAAACGATTCTCATCGAGAAATCTTCGAAGCTTGGAGGGGATTGCCTTCATTATGGCTGCGTTCCCTCGAAGACGCTGATCCGCACAGCGGCTATATGGAATCTCGCCGGACGTTCGAACGCCTTTGGCCTCCCTGCGTTAACGCTGCCTCCTGTGGACCTGGGCGCCGTGATGGATCACGTCCGGGAGGTCATTGAAAAAATCCAACACCATGACTCCCCGGAGCGGTTTTGCGGGCTCGGGGCCGAGGTCCGCTTCGGCAGCCCCGCTTTTGCCGACGACCACGTCGTGGAATTGGACGGGAAAAGGATTTCCGCGAAAAACTGGATCATCGCGACAGGATCCAGTCCCGTCGTTCCCCCCATCGAGGGGCTGGCGTTTGTCCCCTACTGGACTAACGAGACGGTTTTCTCGCAGAGGACCCTGCCCAGGCGTCTGATCGTGCTCGGCGGCGGGCCGATCGGACTGGAAATCGCCCAGGCCTTTGCACGTCTCGGCTCCAAAGTGACCATCGTTGAATTCATGGATCAGATTCTGGGATCGGAAGATGCCGATATGGCCGAGATGCTCAAGGCCCGCTTCGAAGCGGAGGGATGAGCATCCTCATAGGGACCAAGGCGCTCAAGGTTGAATCGAAGGGCGCCGCGATTCGGCTGACGGTCGCCCCCGCAGCCAAAAAGGAGATGCCCTGTTTCTGTCCAGGAAGCTTTTCCCCACGCCGGTATTCCCGATGAACAGGACATCTTTTTTCTGAGATATAAAGGTCATATCCATCAGGTCGAGGATTTTGGTTTTCTGTTTTTGTCGGGAGATGTGGAAGTGAAAGTCGAACGGATCGATGGTTGGCTTTTCAAGGAGCCTTGATTGTTTGAAGCGCCGGAGGATGCGGTTTTTCTGTCGCATTTCTTCTTCGGTATCGACCAGGGATTCGATGATCATCAGGGGCGGCAGGTTTTGCGTTTCCGCCCGCTGGAGGATTTGGACAAGGTGCTCGGCTGCGGTCTTCATCCGCAAGGCCTTGAGTTTTTCGATAACGGATTCGATGATGGGTTCATTCATGGTCGCGCCTCCTTTTCAGGATATAAGCGTCATATTCGGCAAGCGTAGGTTCGGCTAACCGGATGTTGTTGAGTGCGTCGTTTTTGAGCTTGACCGGGAGATGCTGTTTTTTCGGAGTGCTCTCCTGGTGGAGGATATTCCGGATGTATTCGGCGCCATAGGCTTTGTGGGCAATGGCTTTTCGGATGGCGCAGATGAGAGAGATGCTCCCGTATTCGTCTTTGAGGGTTAAGAGTATGGTTGCGGTTTTCTTGACCGGTTGTCTTGCCAAGGCGATTGCGGACAGATAATCGACAGCCTCCGGACACAGGGATGACAGGAGGGCGATGTCCCGCTGTTGCCATAGCTTGTGCTGGAGTTTTTTGACCTGTTCCCGGTGGGAGGGGAGTTCAATGCGCTGTTTGCGTTCCCACGAGCGGAAGTGGGCTGTCGCCTGCTTTTGCAGATGAAAGAGGGTAACGGTGTTAAAATCCGCCTTCAGGATGAGATGTTTCCCCACCGTCCAAGGCGGCGCCGTATATTGGTTGCCGTCAAAGATCACGGCAAAATCCTTGTGCACCAGGACCGTTTCCGTTTCCCGGCAATCGGGCAAGCCTTCCGGTAATGGTCTGGGAATGACTTTGGTAAACCGGTCCTGTGGTTTTTCGCCGGTGGTTTGGTGGATGCGGACATTGGCAACGGTATCGCGCCACTGATTGACCTGGTTTTGCACATCCATCAGATCGGCAAAGGTTCTCGCGGGCCAGAAGTTCTGGCGTATATATTGGATGCTTCTTTCGATTTTTCCTTTCTTAAGGCATGCCTCGATCTGCCCTCAGGACGATGCTCGCCGTTACGTGGGATGGTACATGGCACGGCTCTGGCGCTTCTCTATTTGACAGGTATGAGGGTGGGGGAGGCATTGTCCTTGAACCTCGAAGATGTCGACTTATCCAACGGGGTAATAAGGATCAGACGAGGCAAGTTCGGAAAGTCGAGGTTCGTGCCCATGGCGCAAGACCTCACGGACCGCATGGAACAGTGCAGGCTCTTTGTGGATCGGTCTTTGGGCATACGCCCTCCCAGTGCCTGCTTCTTCCCCGGCCCGAAAGGCTCCCGGTGCACCAAGGGTGTTTTACGATACTCGTTCCGAATAGTCCTGACTGAGGCCAAGATCCCGTATTGGGGTGCCGGTAAGGGACCTCGCGATTTACGGCATGCATACGCTATTCACA
>MNZQ01000078.1 GCA_001873745.1 Syntrophaceae bacterium CG2_30_58_14 | reverse complement strand
TTTTTAACTGACTTTTATACTCGAATGGGGCCCTTTATTACCCACAAATTCTGCGGAAGAACCGAATTAAGGAGGAAATTTGGGAATGCCGGCCGGTTGGACGAAACCGGAACGAGATCTTCATCCCTCCGGCGGGGAAATCAGATCCCCGCTCCCCGTTCGAACTCATCCTCGCGGCTCTGCGCCTGCGTGATCCGGCTCCCCGGCGGCGCGCTGTGGACGAGCCAGACATTGCCGCCGATCACCGAACCGCGGCCGATCGTCACCCGGCCGAGGATCGTCGCGCCGGAGTAGATGGTCACATCGTCCTCGACGATCGGATGCCGGTCGATCCCCCGAACCGGGTTGCCATCCCCATCCAGTTGAAAACTCTTCGCCCCGAGGGTGACCCCCTGGTAGATGCGGACGCGGTTGCCGATGATGCAGGTCTCCCCGATCACGATCCCGGTTCCGTGATCGATAAAAAAATTCTCCCCGATGACCGCCCCGGGGTGAATATCGATGCCCGTCGCGCTGTGCGCCGCCTCGGTGATCATCCTCGGGATGATGGGCACGCCAAGGAGACGCAGTTCATGGGCCAGACGGTAGTTCGTGATCGCCGCGAGCCCCGGATAACAGAAGATCACCTCGTCGGGGTTCGCAGCCGCCGGATCTCCCTCATAGGCGGCCTTGACGTCCAGCGCGAGCCGTCTCTGCACCCCCGGCAGCCTCTGGAGAAACGCGCCAGTCAACTCGCGGGCCTTCTTGTCGCAGAAGGGCAGGCACTCCGGCCCCTCCTCACAGGAGAAGCAGAGCCCGCGTTTGATCTGTTCCTGAAGATCGCGCCGGAGGTGGTCCAGCGTCGAGCCGACATGAAACCGGAGGCTCTCCGACTTGAGTTCGGAAAAACCGAAGTAACCCGGGAAAAGGATGGAGCGGAGCGCCTCGACGATCTCGCCGATCACCTGCCGGGACGGCAGCGCCTGCTCCTGCCATCGCTTCCTCATCCCCGCGGCGGAACCGTTCTTCGGGGAGCAGAGCGACTCCACGAGCCCAGAGAAATCATCCTCCGCCCTCTTTTCGGTTTCCGCGACCCTCTTTTCATCCCCGTTTTCCATGATCCCCTTCTTCCCCTTCCTTCATGATCTCCACAACATTCCCCGTTCCGATCGTCCCACCCCGGATCACGCGGGCGAAAACGCCCTCCTTCGGCATGATGCAGCTTCCCACCGCCTGGAAGATGGCGCAACCGCTGTGACAGGTCTTCCCGATCTGACTGACTTCGAGAACAACTTCACCCCCGACCCGGAGCCTCGTCCCGACAGGCAGGGAAAACAACACCATGCCTCCCACCGTCAGGTTTTCGGCAAAGTCCCCCGGGTGCAGCTCAAGACCAAGGGCTCTCATCTTGTCGATGCTCTCTTCCGCAAGCAGGCTCACCTGCCGCGCGATGCCCCGCGCCGCATGCGCATCCCCTTCCAGACCGTAGTCCTCAATAAAAACCCCCGCCCCGCAGGGTTCCTTCTTCGTTCCCGTCTTTTCACTCCGACAGACGGCAATGACCGTTCCCGTCATGAACCTTCTCCTCTTCAGGCGTGATCGCCTCATAATTCATACCTCATACCTCAATGTCATTGACTTAAGCGTTTTGACTCCCCTCTTTTGTAAAGAGGGGTGGGGGGAGATTCTACGGAATTTTATGAAAATCCCCCTAAATCCCCCTTTACCAAGGGGGACTGGAAAGAGATCATTCTCAAGTCAATGACATTTCTTCATACCTTAATCCGTTCAACGCCCGCATAGACATTCATTCCGCCCCCGCGGACCGAACCGATCAGCGTGATCCCCAACTCCCGCGCCAGCTCGACGCCCATGTCCGTCGGGGCGGATTTGGAGATCAGCACGGGAATATTGCTCCCCGCGGTCTTGAAGAGGATCTCCGAAGAGATCCGCCCGCTCGTCATCAGAATCCGGTCGGCGACCGGAATCTCCTCCCGCAGACAGCGGCCGATAACCTTGTCGACCGCATTGTGCCTCCCGATATCCTCCGCGAAGACCAGGATCTCCCGGGTGTCGCAGAGGGCCGCACTGTGGACCCCGTGCGTGGTCCGGTAGAGTTCGGAGGCGCCTTGAAAGCGCCGGCTCAGCGCCAGCACCTCCGCCGGGGTCACCCGCAGATCCGACAGAACCTTCTTCTTGCGGTCCAGGTCGGCAAAACTGTAGAAGGCCATGCCCCGGCCGCAGCCGGTGGTCAGGACGCGCTTCATGAAAAGCTTCCCGTTCTGGGTCTTGTCTTCCGCCGTGCGGATCCGGACAATCCCCAACTCCCCGTCGAGCGACATTCCCGTGATCTCCTCTTTTGCCCGGATCATCCCCTCGGAATAGAGGAAGCCGACGGCCAGCGCCTCCAGATCGCCGGGGGAACAGAGGACCGTGACCAGTTGCTCGCCGTTGAGCATGATCGTCAGTGGAAACTCGCGGGCCGTTGACCCGGTCCGGGATTCGACCGTCTCGCGGTCGATATGCAACACCTCGAAATCTTTTGTGGGCTCCATCCCTCTCTCCTACCGTCCGACGTTCAGCATCGCCTCGATGCACCGCCTTGCCCGCGATGCGGTCTCTTCCGGCACCTCGATCGCATGCGTCATGTCCTCCAGGGACCAGAGGATCTTCTCCAGAGTGGTCCGCTTCATGTTCGGACAGACGACGAAGTCCGAAACCGGATGGAAGATCTTGTCCGGATTCTCCTTCTTCAGGCGGTGGATGATCCCGGGCTCCGTCCCGACGATAATGTCGCGCGCCGCAGCCTCCCGCGCATAGCGGCTCATCCCGCCGGTGGAAATCACCTGATCCGCCAGCGCGGCCACCTCCGGCCGGCATTCCGGATGGACCATCACGACCGCCCCCGGATAAAGGGCCCGCGCCGCCTGGATGTGTTCCGGCAGAATTTTGGCGTGGGTGGGACAGAACCCCTGCCAGACAATAAAGGCGCGGCCGGTCTGCCCGGCCACGAAGGCGGCCAGATAGCGGTCGGGAACAAAGATGATCTCACGGGCATCCTTCAAGACCTCGCCGACCATCCGGACGGCGTTCGCCGACGTGCAGCAGAGGTCGCACTCCGCCTTGACCTCGGCCGAGGTGTTCACATAGCAGAGAACCTTTGCCCGAGGATGTTCCGCCTTCAGCGCGCGGAGTTGCTCCGCCGTGATCATGTCCGCCATCGGACAGCCGGCATTCTTGTCCGGCAGCAGCACGGTCTTCCCCGGCGAGAGGATCTTCGCCGTCTCCGCCATGAAGTGCACCCCGCAGAAGACGATCACCTCCGCATCCGTCTGCGAGGCCTTGATGCTCAGCCCTAAGGAGTCGCCGACGAAGTCGGCGCAATCCTGAACCTCGGGAAGCTGATAGTTGTGGGCGAGGATGACCGCCTTCCGTTCCTTCTTCAACCGCTCTATTTTTTCAACAAGTTCCACTGTAATACCTCCTGAATGATCCCGCCGCCCAGGACGGTCTCTCCGTCGTAGAGAACGACGGATTGTCCCGGCGCGACGGCCTCCTGCGGCTCCGCAAACCGGACCGCGAGGCGGCCGTCCTTTTCTTCGGAAATCCGGCAGCGCGCGGCCCGGTGGGCGTAACGGATCTTCGCCCATGCCTCCTCCGGGAACACATCCACCAGACGGTTCACCTCCCCCGCGACAAGCCCCCCCGCCCGGAGATCCGTTTTCCCGCCCACGATGAGGCGGTTATGGGTCGCGTCGATCGCGACCACATACAGAGGCTTGGGAGAACTCACGCGCAGGCCTCCCCGCTGACCGATGGTGTAGCAGGCGATCCCTTCGTGCCGCCCGAGGACCCGGCCTTCAAGGTTCACGATCTCTCCGGGTTCGATCCCCGCCCCCCGGCTGCGGAGAAAGGCGCCGTGACCCTCCGCCGGCATGAAGCAGACGTCCTGGCTCTCCCGCTTGTCAAAGACGGGCAGGCCGGCCCGTTTTGCGATGCCCCGCACCTCGTCCTTGGTCAGACCGGCCAGCGGGAAAAGCACTTTCGCCAGCGTCTCCCGCGGGATCGCGTGGAGGAAATAGGTCTGATCCTTCCGCCGGTCCTTCGGCCTTTTGAGAAGATATCCGCCGCCGCCGGCAACGATTGCGGCATAATGGCCCGTGGCGAGTCCGTCAAACCCCCAGGCCAGCGCCTTGCTCAAGAGCGAACCGAATTTGAGCCACCGGTTGCACGCGACGCACGGGTTGGGCGTCCGTCCCCGGAGATATTCCGCAACGAAAGGTTCGATGACCTTCGCCTCCAGATCCGCCGCGAAATCGACGACGTAATGGCGGATCCCTAACGCCCTGCAGACGCTCCCCGCATCCTCAATCTCCCGGGCGCCGCAACACTTTACCGCTCCCCCTTCCGCCGGGGTTACTCCAAGGCACATCGTCACGCCGACCGTCTCATGACCGCTCTGCTTAAGAAGCAGGGCCGCCACGGCGGAATCGACGCCGCCGCTCATGGCAACCGCCACCTTCTTCATGCGGACTTCTTCCCTCCGGAGAGCGGCGACAGCGCGCGCAGCCTTCTTACGACCTGCGGCAGCGCCTCTAAGACCGCATCGATATCGCTCTCCTTCGTGTACCTCCCCAGACTGAACCGGAGCGATCCGTGGGAAAACTCGTGCGGCAGGCCGATGGCGATGAGACAGTGCGACGGTTCGAGACTGGATGAAGAACAGGCCGAACCGGTTGAACAGGCGATCCCCAGCATGTCCAGACTGAGGATCATCCCCTCCCCTTCAATCGATTCCACGGAGAGGTTGACGTTGTTGGGAAGCCGCCGCGTGGGATGGCCGTTGAGACGGATTCCGTCGAGCCGATCGAGGATGCCCTCGATGAAGCGGTCCCGGAAGGCGGTCAATCTCGCCGCCTCTTCGGCCTGCGTCGCCGCCGCGAGTTCCACCGCCTTCCCGAAACCGACGATCCCGGGAACATTCTGCGTGGAGGCCCGGCGGCCGCTTTCCTGTTCGCCGCCGTGCATGAACGGAACGATCCGCGTCCCCTCCCGGATGTAGAGCAGCCCCACCCCCTTGGGTCCGCAGAGCTTGTGCGCCGAGGCGCTCAGCAGATCGACGTTCAGTTCATCCACCGCAAGCGGCAGGTGACCGAAGGTCTGCACGGCATCCGTATGAAAATAGACCTTCCTCTCCTTCGCGATCCGGCCGATCTCGGCGATCGGTTCGATTGTCCCGATCTCGTTGTTCGCATGCATGATGGAGATGAGGATGGTTCGGTCCGTGATCGCCTTCGCAACCTCCGCCGGATCGACCAGGCCGTCCTTGTCCACGGGAAGGCGGGTGACTTTGAACCCCTCCTCCTCGAGAAAGCGGCAGGTCAAAAGCACGGCGTGGTGTTCGATCTGGGATATGATGATGTGGTCGCCCTTGTTGCGGTTCGCCCAGGCCACCCCCTTGATCGCGAAGTTGTCGCTCTCCGTGCCGCCACTCGTAAAAACGACCTCCGCCGG
>MNZQ01000123.1 GCA_001873745.1 Syntrophaceae bacterium CG2_30_58_14 | reverse complement strand
ATTGTAATCCCTCAATTCAGCATCAAATTCAGGCACTAAAATAATTTCCGAATCAGGCGGTATCCGGTCCGAAAATTCCGGATGATCAAAGAGATAACGACTGAATTCCGCGCTCAGTTCAATATTGAGCTCCACAAGGTTCCGATTCTCATTCACCTTCCGAATCCTCCACAAATGCACGCTTGTAGAAAAGCCAATTCGATTTCAAATCACTTTCCGCAAATGACAGCGCATCATTGTAATCCTGCTGTAATCCTGGTTAAATAACGGCGTTTTTTTGACACGGCCCTTGATGTCCAGTAAATCACGATGGGCAAATCCATGCACCGTGTCATATCTTACGACAGGATGCCATTGGTTGCCAATCCTGGTTTCGTATTGAACCCTAAAGAAAACAATCCTTCCCTTCTTTTGAATATGAAGGTGACAATACCGATCTCCAGGCCCAATTCTGATAACATATTCGACGGCTTTTTCAGGCATGATCAAGGTTGGGGGTCTTTAAATTTAGCGTTTTTGCAGGGGGAAGAAGCTTTGCGGTTCTGAAGATTACTTTCGATAATGCTTTGTAACCGCAATAATTTCTACCGAGGCCCTTTTGGGGGTCTTTAAATTCCTTTACCCGGTAGACCGGAGGATGGGCCTCCGTATCCCGGCGGTGGGCGGCAAGATCGGCAGCCACGCCATCGAGCTTGGCAGACAGATCTCGAATCGCAACAGTATTGCCTCTCGTCTCCGCAGTTAAGTCATCGACTTTATGGTTCAAACCCTGGATCGCAATGGTGTTGCCGCTTGTCTCTGCGGCCACGGCGACGAGTTTATGTTCCTCATGGAATATTCTCTCCAGATATTCTCGATAACTCGATCTGGGGGCATCTTCAATTACCTGCTGCATCTTTTTCCTGTCGATAAACCCCAATCGTTAGTGATCACACATTGTTTCTTTGTCGATCATTTTGATGGTCTCATAGAGCGATGGCAAATCACTCCGGATGATATTCCAGACAATCTCCAAGTCAACCCCGAAATATTCATGTGTCAAAAGGTTGCGAAAATCCTTGATATCCTGCCAGGCAATATGCGGATAATTCTCTTTTACATTGTCCGCCAAGTTGCCAACCGCCTCACCGATGAGTTCAAACTCGCGGATGACGGCCGAGTAGCGCATACGGTCAAGCTTGAAATCATCAAGGGTGATGCCCCGTGTATAAGAAAATATGGCATCAATCGCCTCTTTTATGTCCCGAACGTAGAGAGAATCGGAACGCTTAGACATATACGATTTCCTTTTCAATGAATTTCCTGGCCTCTAACTTCAGCGCGCCCTCTATGCCCAGGTCAACCTTCCTGCCGAGTTCTTTTTCCAAGTGCCGCTTGAATGCGAGGAAGTTGTGGATGTTCTTTTTTTCAGGTTCCATTTCTATGGCAATATCTACATCGCTTGCTTCCGTTTGTTCTTTTCTGGCGAAGCTTCCGAACAGACCAATTCTGTGGACGCCGTATCTTTCATGAAAATCATCTTTATGGGTCTTAATAAAAGAAAGAACCTGTTCTTCTGTAAGTATTGGCATGCGTACACCTCGATCAAATGACCCTCTGTTCATCGGGGGTCAAAAAGGGGGGACAGCTCCAATCATTAGGGGACGCTACCCTTTTATTTCCTCTTCAGTCTTTCTCGGCCGCCCTTGTGGGCAGCACTCCAACTGACGTCCCACCATCATCCCCAACCGCTGAACAAACTCCGCATTACCGCAGGGCAATCCTTTATCTGCATTTTGCCTCAATATCTGGATGCCCTGCGGCTCATCCCCTTCGGCCAGCCAATCGGACCAGTCTTCAATCGCTGCAAATTGCTTACTCCAACTGGATTCGAGATTCAACAAACCATCTGACCTTTTGCCGCAATGCGCTGCAGCGCTTGACCAACAATAATCCTCGGCCCGGCGTTCCATCCCTGCTCGCACTGGATTACGTTCCACGTACCGCACCGCCGCCCATAAATAAGCTTCATCCAAGGGTGACGAAAAAAACCTTCCTTGCCAAAGATGCCCCTTCCAGCCATGCTTCCGGTTGATCCGCTGGGCGTAGCGCATGTGCAGGGGCTTTAGCATCTGCTGCAAACCATCGTCGGTTGCAGGGACGGCAATCAGGTGAATGTGATTGGTCATAATGCAATAAGCAAGGACTTCAACCTGACGTTTATCGCTGTACTCCCTGAGCCACGACAGATAAACTTCACGATCCTCATCTGTAAAAAAAATGTCTTCGCGCCGATTACCACGCTGGGTCACGTGATGTGGAAGGCCGGCAAATACTGTCCTATGTAACCTTGGCATGGCTGAAGAATAACCTATAAAAGGGTAGCGTCCCCTTTATTTATGTTCTCGCGTAGCCATTCATTGATTAGCACATCCTCGGTTGTTTTTAATTTTCGCGCCTGTTTCCGGATCTTTGCATATATGTTCAGATCTAAACCAACATATTTTTTCTTTATGAGATGAAATTTGATCTCCTTGGTTTCCTGAACATCATCAAACTCCGCAAAGTCATGATCATCCCAAAATGCAGATGCTTCATAAATGGACATATCCTGAATTATTTTACTTTTTCTCATATCTTTGCCTTTCTTTATTGTTCATGTCTCGTGCGGTAATGATCAACGCTTTATTAGTCAATTTCTTGATGAAAAATATCGACAAATAACGCCCTTGCTTCGTTTGCCCCAGAGCGTTGTACAAATGTTCGCCTTCGACTTTCCCCTTTTCTTTCTTGAATATCCTGCATCTACCGGTCAATACATCCTCGACTTCACTCGTCATTACATTGTGTTTCCACGCGAGTTTATCTACAATGCTGTCCAACCATACTATATCGTCTATCAAGGCCGCATCCCTATTTGGTCCAAATCAGGTTTCTATTTCTTGCCCGCTCGCCATATTCCGCAACTTGCTGCGTACAGATTTCGTACATCGAATCGCGGGGTGGCGCCGCGTAGAAGATTTTATACCACTGGGCCGTCATCTGCAAGCATTCGTTTATCGTGAGGACGCTGTGCCAGGAGAGTTCGGCATGGGCTTTGTCGCAGTTCAGTTTGAGAAGCTTCGCCTCGTGAAGGGCCTGCGGGTCGGAGAGGTCTTCCCAGGAACCATCGCCCCAGTATTTTATAAAGCGGTCGGCCATTGCGGCGACGGTCAGGTGGATGCCGTTTTCGGGGCCGAAGTTCCAGGCGCCGGAATATTTTTGTGGATCTTGCCATAGGGAGGCGCCGAGCAGTAGGTAACCGCCGAGGGGTTCCAGGACGTGCTGCCAGGGCCTAACCGCGCGGGGGCTGCGGATGCCGATGGGCTGATGTCCGCTCAGGGCGCGGATGCAATCGGGAACGAGGCGGTCCGCACCCCAGTCGCCGCCGCCGATGACGTTGCCCGCCCTGGCGGAGGCGGCGCCGATCGGCCTGCTCTGCGCGACGTTCTGAGAGAAAAACGATTTCAGATAAGCGCTGAAAACGAGTTCTGCGCACCCCTTGGACGCGCTGTAGGGATCATGGCCGCCCATCGGATCGTTTTCCCGGTAACCCCAGACCCATTCCCTGTTTTCATAGCATTTGTCGCTGGTGATGTTGACCAGGACCTTCACGCTGGAGGTTTTGCGGACGGCCTCAAACACGTTGACCGTGCCGCCAACGTTCGTGTCAAAGGTCAATTTCGGCTCTTCGTAGGAGAGGCGGACAAGGGGCTGGGCACCGAGGTGAAAGACAAATTCGGGTTGATATTTCTGGAAAGTTTCCATAATCTGGTCGAGATCGCGGATATCTCCATGAATATGCGTTATTCCCTCCCGGAGCCTCGTTGACGGCGACGGGGCGGCCGGTCATTTGGATGACCTCAGCGGGGTCGAGGGTCATGTAGGCCTCGTGGCGGACGGCGAGGACGACGGCATCGACGCCCTTGAGAGTGGCGCTCAGATCATTTTCCACCCGGCTGTCCTTGAGCTTCTCCTGGTTCCTGAAGAAGCGGGACCAGGAATGGCCGGGGGCAGGGTAGGATTCCTGCTTCTCCAGTTCCCACCAGTGTTTCACGTAGGGGTCGTGGATGGCGATTTCCGCACCCATTTCCGTGAGCTTTCTCACCACGATCTCCGAGCCGCTGTAGCGGGTGTCCCCCACGTCCTCCCGGTAGGAGGCGCCGAGGAGGGCGATCTTGGAGGCGGCGACGATCTTCCCCATGTTCCGGAGGGCGTCCCGGACGAGCTCCGCCACGTGGAGGGAGCGGGTGTCGTTGATGTCGATCGCAAGCGGCGTGATCTTGAAGATGTCGTCCTCGAAGCCCATCAGGGTCTGGTAGGACCAGACGCCCAAGCCGCCGTCCTTGGGAAGGCAGTAGCCGCCGATCCCCGGTCCGGGGAAGATCATGTTGGAGTGGGTGGGGCGGACCTTGATCGCTTTGATCACCTTGATGAGGTCCACGCCGTTGCGCTCCGCGAAGAGGCTCCATTCGTTGAGGAAGGCGAGGGTCGTGGCGCGGTAGGAGTTCTCGACGATCTTGCTCGTTTCGCTCTCGATGGGGCGGTCGAGGACGGTCAGGGGGAACTTCTCGACGTTCAGGATCTCGGAGAGGAACTTCACGACCTTTTCCTTCGCCGGCTCGTTGATCCCGCTGCAAACCCGCCAGAAGTCGCGGATGGAGGCGACATACTCCCGGCCGGGCATGACGCGCTCGTAGGAGTGGGCTAGGAGGGGCTCCGTCGCAATCCCGCGCCCTTCGAAGGCCTTCTTCAGGATCGGGTAGGCTACGTATTCGGTGGTGCCTGGGGGGACGGTGGTTTCGATCAAGACGAGGCAGTGGGGCTGGATCTTCTCGCCCAGGACCTTGAGGCTCTCCTCCAGCGCGGCGATCTCGGCATGGCCCTGGCAGCAGTTGCCGAGGGTCTCCTTGAAGTAGTCGCACTGGATGTCCACGACGATCACGTCGGCGAGGCAGAGGGCGTCGTAGGTGTAGGTGGCGGTGAGGGTCTTCTTCTCCAGGACGCAGCGGGTGATCATCGGGGCGACCTCCGGATCCTCCGCCTCCACGGGGGCAATGCCGCGGTTGAGCAGCGGGATTTTCCAGTAGGAGCGGGGAGATGGCCGCTGGACGCCGATGACGAATTTGGTGGGGGCGCCGGAGGGAAAAGGTGCAATAGGGGGACACGATGCCGCATCATGTCCCCCTATTGCACCCCCCTTACGAACGGAATCAGCGACGATCCCGGCCATGACAGCCCCGACGAAGCCGACACCCAGGACGACGACGATCTCATGGCCCTGGGCGCGATGATCGGCGACGAGGGCCTGTAGGCGCAGGATTTCAGCGGCTTCATCCTGCGGAGATGGCAAGGGGAATTGTTCGCCGTTGGGGGCGGTGGAGCACTGAGTGCTGAGTGCTGAGTGCTGAGTTAGAGGTCATGGGCGGCTCCGTTTTTTGGGGGTATACCGGTCAACCGGCATTCGCAGCTATATGATATTATTTAGAAGTTAACGATGGGTGAAAAGTTTTGCCTTCCGCACTCTATGATTATCAAGTGCTAAGTGCTGAGTACTGAATGCTTTATGTGGGGTCTACATCGCCGCCGTCAGCTCTTCCTGTTTGCGTCCGAACGCAGGTGAGACACTGATCTCATCGATCATGGACAATTTTGCGGCATCAAGGATTTCAATTTCGAGTGGAAGCCCCTTGTCGTCAAGATGGAGAATGACGCCTTCTTTCAGATCAATCGAATCTGCCGGCTTTCCTTCCCGCAAACTGATCAGAAGAATGTCAA
>MNZQ01000096.1 GCA_001873745.1 Syntrophaceae bacterium CG2_30_58_14 | reverse complement strand
GGGGGGCGGTCCTTGGACGGGCCGCGGGGATTTGCGTAAAGGGGGGCTTTGCGCTGATCATGATCGTCATTACATTGTCCAGCGTTTATAATTAAGGAAACCTAAATGAGCAAACCGAAATCGAAACTGCGGGAATATATCGAGGCGATCCTCCTGGCCATCGTGATCGCTTTTTTCATCCGAACCTTTGTGATTCAGGCCTACAAGATTCCCTCCGGCTCGATGAAGCCAACGCTGCTGATCGGCGATCACATCCTGGTAAGCAAATTCAACTACGGAATCCGACTCCCCTGGGTCCGTTCTACGCTGATCCCCGTCGGAACGCCCAAACGGGGGGACATCGTGGTCTTTATCTATCCCGAGGACCGCTCGAAGGATTTCATCAAGCGCCTGATCGGCCTGCCGGGAGACGTAATCGAGATCCGGAACAAAAATATCCTTCTGAACGGCCTTCCCTGGAGCGACGCCCACGGGGTCTATGTGGACAGCCTGATCATCCCGGGCTCGGTCCAGCCCCGCGACAACTTCGGACCGGTCACGGTGCCGGAAGGTTCCCTCTTCGTCATGGGAGACAACCGGGATGAGAGTTACGACAGCCGTTTCTGGGGATTTGTCCCGATGAAGGACGTCCTGGGCAAAGCGCTGATCATCTACTGGTCCTGGAACCAGGAGGATCACGGCGTACGCCTGGGTCGGCTCGGATCGATCCTGCATTGAACCGGTGCAAATGGCTGGTGAAACAAAAGGCCGCGCCCGCAACGCGGCCTTTTTCGTTCAGATCAGCGCGAAGACCAGCATGGCCAGCGAAAGGAAGGTGAGAACCGCAACGGTCAGCCAGGAGAGGATGTTCATGACGGGGCCGTTTGTGTATCTCCCCATGATCCGCCGGTCGTTCACCAAGAGCAGCATGAAGACGAGGATCACGGGGAGGATCGCCCCGTTAATGACCTGGGAGTAGAACATGATCCGGATCAGCGGCATGTCGGGCAGCAGAATGATTCCGGCGCCGAGGAGAACCATCAGGGAGTAGAGGCCGTAGAACTGGGGGGCCTCCAGGAACTTGCGGTTCAAGCTGGACTCCCACCCGAAGGCCTCGCAGATCGTGTAGGCGGTCGAGATCGGCAGGATCGAGGCGGCAAAGAGCGAGGCGTTCAGCAGGCCAAAGGCGAACAGCCAGGAACAGTATTCCCCCGCGAGCGGCGCCAGCGCCTGGGCGGCATCCTTGGCGCTCTCGATCCGGACGCCGTTCCGGAAGAGCGTGACCGCGCAGAGCATGATGATGAAAAAGGCGATCACATTGACCATGACCGACCCGAAGATGACGTCCGTTCGGGTATAAGGGTAATCGTCCGCCTTCAGCCCCTTATCCACCACGGAGGACTGGAGGTAGAACTGCATCCAGGGGGCGATCGTGGTTCCGATCAAAGCCACGGCCATCGTCAGAAAGCCTGTTTCCATCCGGAAGGTCGGTTTCAGCAGGGACGACCCGACGGCGTTCCAGTCCGGTTTCCCCATAAAACCCGAGACGATGTAGGAAAGATAGAAGACGCAGGCGAACAGAAACACCTTCTCCACGGACTTGTAATTTCCCTTGACGACCAGCCACCAGACAAAGGCGGCGCTGAACGGCACGGAGATGTATCGGCTGATGCCAAAGATCTCCAGGCTCGCCGCAACGCCGGCAAATTCGGAAATCGTGTTCCCGAGATTGGCCAGAAACAGGACGATCATCAGGTAGAAGGTGATCCGCGCCCCGAACCGCTCGCGGATCAGGTCGGAGAGCCCCTTGCCCGAAACCACGCCCATCCGGGCGCACATCTCCTGGATAATGATCAGGGCCGCGGTAATCGGGATGAGGGTCCACAGAAGCGTGAGCCCGTATTCGGCGCCCGCCAGGGAGTAGGTCGTGATGCCGCCCGCGTCGTTGTCCACGTTGGAGGTGATGATCCCCGGCCCGATCAGCGCAAAGAAGAGCCCGAACGACCGCCAGTATTTTCGGACGGACGGGGATTGCGTGAATCTGCGGATGCCTCCGGAAAGGGAATCAACCATCGCTCAGTGCCGCCTTCCTTATCCATCGTCTTCCTACCGGCCCAACTTCGGCGCCACCACTTCGAGGAGGTTCTTGAACAAAATAACCCCCTTCAGGGAGTTGTTGTCATCAACGACCGGCATGGCCAGGATGCCGTACTTGGCGAAATCGTCGGCGATCCGCTCCTTCTTCTCTTCGATGTTCACCGCCACCACCCGCGTATCCATCAGCTCGGACAGGATGGTCGCGGGCGGCGCCACCAGGAGATCCCGGAGACTTAAGACGCCGAGGAGGCGCTCCTGGCCGTCCACGACGTAGAGGTAATAGATCAGATCCATGTCCTCGGCTTCACGCCGGATCTTCTCCATCGCCTCGCCCGCGGTCACCGCCGGCGCAAAGCTGAGATATGAGGTGGTCATCAGCCCTCCCGCCTTCTCTTCCGGTTGCGCGAGGAGTTCCTTCATGTCCTCCGCCGCTTCCCTTTCCATCTCCTTGAGAATCCCTTCCACCCTCTCCTTGGGAAGATCCCCCAGGAGGTCGGCCGCCTCGGAGAGGGACATCTCTTCGATGATATCGGAGGCGTTCGCCGTTGACAGGCCCTCAATCAGGCTCACCTGGATTTTGGGATCGGTCTCTTCCAGGGTTTCCGCGGCCGTTTCGACGTCGAGCGAGCGAAAAACGGCGGAGCGCTGATGGATATTGAGATCCTCTATGATATCGGCGAGATCCGCCGGGTGGAGCTGGGCAAGACGGTTCTGGGCGATGGTCAGCCGCAGCAGATCCGGTGAGGAGACGGGCTGGACAAATTTCCAGGAAATCAGTTGATCCGTCATGACGTAGTCGAAGAGTTTGCGGAGGATATAAGCGATCGGCTTCTCCAGACCGACGCGCCGCAGAAGACCGCGGAAACCGACATCCACGTGGACCAGGTAGAGAATCTTGTTCGCCAGCAGAAACTGGAGGTCGTTGACCCGCCGGATCTTCGCCCCGTCCGTATCGACCACCTGCTTGTCTAACAGGGTCTCTTTGAGGAGGAGTTCGCCGGATCTTAGCGCCGGTTCCCGGAAATCCTCCGGCAGCAGAGGCCGGGCAGTCAAGATCCCGTTGACCGCCGTGATGCTTTGCCAGGGAAGCATAACCGTTCGCCGATTCTTTTCCAGTCGCACGAGGATATCGGCGACCGGAGGGTACATCCCGCCGATATTTCCGGTCAGATCGAGGATCCTGCCGATGGGACGGCCTTCCGAATCAACAATTTTTTCCCCCAGGAGTTCGCTTAAAAACAAAAAAACCTGAGGTTCATGGTCCGCCGCGATGTTCAACGACATGTTCACCGCCTCCGCGTAAGGCTGCCTATAACACCAAACCTTATATTTCAACAGTTTTTTTCGACCGTATTTTGGGACTGTATTTTGGGGCTTGACACCTGCTGTTTTTCTGTTGTATGTTCCCGTCGAAAATTGGCGGTTCTCAAACCCTTTTAATTGAATCCCGCGAGATTGAAAAGGGACGACACATGCAAAAAGTTTCATGCCTTCAAAAATTGGTATGCAGGCCTTCACCCGTCAGGGGAAGGCCTTTTTTTTGAATCACGGCATTGAGAATGAGGGGAGCCATGGAGCAGAAAAAGGTCGTCATGGATGCGGAAGGAATTGACCGTTCTCTGACGCGCATCGCCTATGAGATCCTGGAAAAGAACAAGGGGGTCGAGGAGCTGGTCTTGGTTGGAATCCGGACCAGAGGGGTTTTTCTCGCGGAGCGTCTCCGCCGGAAGATCTCCGGAATCGAAGGCAAAGAGGTCCCTCTCGGGATCCTCGACATCACCCTCTACCGGGACGACCTGCAGACCTCCCACCGAAAACCACGATTGGGAAAGACGGATATCCCGTTCTCGCTGGACGGGAAAAAGGTTGTCCTCGTCGATGATGTCCTTTTTACCGGCCGCACGATCCGCGCCGCGATGGACTGCCTGATCGACTTCGGCCGGCCGAAACGGATCCAGCTTGCCGTGCTGATCGACCGTGGCCACCGCGAATTGCCCATCCGGGCGGACTTCGTCGGCAAGAACCTCCCCTCTTCGCTCTGGGAAGCGGTGAGCGTGACGCTGACGGAGAAGGACGGCATGGACGAGGTGGTCATCGAGGAGCACCCATAATGAAGGCTTCCCGAAACGGGGACACCTTGCCGCAAGGTGTCCCCATCCATGTTACGCGCGGGCGGTCGTTAAAGCGAGGACGCTCCCGATCATGCGAGGCTTAAGCCATGAAACTGAACCGGAAAGACATCCTCGGCATCCAGGAACTCTCCGTAGAGGAGATCAACCTGATTCTCGAAACGGCGGATTCCTTCATCGAGGTATCCACCCGGGAGATCAAGAAGGTCCCCACCCTCCGCGGAAAGACCGTCATCAACCTTTTCTATGAGGCCAGCACCCGGACGCGGACCTCCTTCGAGATCGCCGCCAAGCGCCTGAGCGCGGATACGATCAACATCTCCGCAGCGACCAGCAGCGTCGTGAAGGGAGAAACCCTGATCGACACGGCGAAAAACCTGGAGGCGATGAACCCGGACATCATCGTGATCCGCCACAGCGCCGCCGGGGCGCCCCACATGCTGGCCGGCATCCTCCGACAGTCAGTCATCAACGCCGGTGACGGGGCGCATGAACACCCGACCCAGGCGCTCTTGGACATGATGACGATCCGGGCGAAAAAAGGGGGAATCGCCGGGCTGAAGGTGGCGATCGTCGGCGACATCGCCCACAGCCGCGTCGCCCGCTCCAACATCCACGGCCTGACGAAGATGGGGGCCCAGGTCTCTGTGTCCGGTCCGGCCACGATGATCCCCCGCGGCATCGAGAAGATGGGGGTCGTCGTCCATATGAGCATCGAGGAGGCGATCCGGGATGCGGACATCATCATGATGCTCCGTATCCAGACGGAGCGGGAAACGCAGAACATCTTTCCTTCGCTGCGGGAATACGCACAGTATTTCTCCCTCAACCGCAAGAACATCGGCCTCGCCCGGAAGGACGTTCTCATCATGCATCCGGGACCGATCAACCGCGGGGTGGAGATCTCTTCGGATCTCGCCGACGGCCCCCATTCGATCATCCTCGACCAGGTCACGAACGGCGTGGCCGTCCGGATGGCCCTTCTCTACCTGCTGACGGGAGGAACCTCATGACTCTCTTACTGAAAGACGGCAGGGTGGTGGACCCCTCCCGGAAAGCGGACGGAACGGGGGACCTGCTGATCGAAAATGGGAAAATCGCCGGAAGCGGCGGGGAGCTGCGCCAGACCGGCAAGGGCAGAGAGAAAAAGGTTCCTCACGGCATGGAGGTCCTCGATCTCCGCGGCAAGATCGTCGTCCCCGGCCTGATCGACATGCACACCCACCTGCGGGAGCCCGGCTTCGAGTACCGAGAGACGATCGCCTCCGGTAGCGAGGCGGCCGTGGCGGGCGGTTTCACCTCTATCGCCTGCATGCCCAACACGAACCCCGTGAACGACAACCGGTCCGTCACCGAATTCATCCGGAGAAAGGCGGCGGAATGCGGCCTGGCAAACGTCTATCCGATCGCGGCAATCAGCCTGAAGTCGGAGGGCGCGTTTCTTAGTGAATTTTGGGACCTGAAGGACGCCGGCGCCATCGGTTTTTCCGATGACGGCAGATCGGTCATGAACGCCGCCCTGATGCGCCGGGCGCTCGAATACGCATCCTCGCTGGACATGCCGGTTATCGCGCACTGCGAGGACCGGAACCTCTCCGCGGGCGGGATGATGCACGAGGGCTTCGTCTCCACCGAAATCGGCCTCCCGGGCATCCCCGCGATCGCGGAAGAGGTCATGGTCGCCCGCGATATCCTCCTTGCCGAATACACCGGGGCGCATCTGCATATTGCCCACGTCAGCACCGCCGGTGCAGTCCGCCTGATCCGCGAGGCCAAAGCCCGTGGAGTCCGCGTCACCGCAGAGACGGCGCCCCATTACTTCACACTTACCGATGAGGCCGTTCGCACGTTCGATACCGCCACGAAGGTCTATCCCCCGCTGCGCGGCCTTGAGGATCGCGACGCCGTCCGGGAAGGGCTCCGCGACGGCACGATCGATGTGATCGCAAGCGACCACGCGCCTCATGCCCGGACCGACAAGGAGGTTGAATTCGACTACGCGACAAGCGGCATCACGGGTTTGGAAACCTCACTGGCCCTCTCGCTTGGCCTGGTTGAAGAGGGTCTGCTCACGCTTCCGGAACTGATCGAAAAGATGACCGTCAACGCCGCCCGGATCCTCCGCATCCCGAAGGGGACCCTCGCCGACGGCGCCGACGCCGATGTCACGATCATCGACCCGCAGAGGGAATGGACCGTCGATCGCGCACTTTTCCGCTCCCGGGGAAAGAACACCCCCTTTCACAACTGGACCCTGAAGGGAAAGGCGGTCCTGACGATCGTCGGCGGCGAGATTCGCTGTCGCGACTGCTGACATGATCCCTTCAAGGACAGCGCTGCGGACGGAGGCCATTGTTCTGCGGGCGATCGACTACGGCGAATCGGACCGGATCGTGACCTTCTGCACCGCGGATTTCGGGAAAATCCGCGGAATCGCCAAAGGGGCAAGGCGAAGCCGGAAACGTTTTGCAAACGCGCTCGAACCCTTTTGCCGCTCCCGGATCCTCTTTTCGCGGAGAAGTCCGGACAGCCTGGCCCTGATCGAAGGCTGCGATGTTCTCTCGCATTTTCCCGGCATCCGCTCCGATTTGGAAAAAACACTGGCCGCCTCCTGCCTGATCGATCTCACCGATCAGTTCACGCCGGAAGACAAGAAGAGCGAGGCTTCATTTTCCCTTCTGCTCGATTTTCTCCGACTGTTGGAGAAAACCGCCTTAACGGAGGCGCTACTCCGTTTTTTCGAAATCCGCCTCCTCCGGATCTCCGGGTACGACCCGGTTCTGGACCGCTGCATTTCCTGCAAGACGCCGATCGGAAAAGAGGCGACTTACCGTTTCGACGCCGCCAAAGGCGGACTGACCTGCAACGTCTGCGCGCCGGCCAGCCGGGACGCCATCCCCATATCCCTCGGGACGATCCGGACGCTGCTCTTGGGACGCGAGATGGAGATCGACCGTCTGGGCCGCCTGCTCCTCTCGGATCAATCCGCCGATGAAAGCCGCCGCCTCCTCGCCCACTTCATCCGCCACCTCCTCGGACGGGAGCTGAAATCGGTTCACGTCCTGAATGATATCCGCCGTCTGGGAATCTGAACGGCCGCGAATTCGTATTGACATGCGCCGGGTGGCGTGTTAAGAACCTGCCCGTAAAAACAGTCATGATATCAAGAAATAACGTGTTTTGACCTACAGGAGGAGATGTGACCTTTCAGGAATTGATCTTCGCCCTCGAGCGGTACTGGGCGGGCCAGGGGTGCGTGATCCAGCAACCCTACGACGTCGAGAAGGGGGCGGGCACCTTCAACCCGGCCACCTTTCTGCGGGCCCTGGGACCGGAACCCTGGAACGTGGCCTATGTGGAACCCTCCCGCAGACCCACGGACGGACGCTACGGTGAAAACCCGAACCGGCTTCAGCACTATTATCAATATCAAGTGATCATGAAACCGTCGCCTCTCAACATCCAGCAGCTCTACCTCGACTCGCTGAAGAGCTTCGGCATCGACCCGCTGGACCACGACATCCGTTTCGTGGAGGATGACTGGGAATCGCCCACCGTCGGCGCCTGGGGTCTCGGCTGGGAGGTGTGGCTCGACGGGATGGAGATCTCCCAGTTCACCTACTTCCAGCAGGTCGGCGGCTTCGATTGCCGCCCCGTCTGCGCGGAGCTGACCTACGGCACCGAACGGATTGCGATGTACATCCAGGGAATCGACAACGTCTATGACCTCGAATGGACAAAGGGGATCAAATACGGCGACGTCCACCACCAGAGCGAGGTGGAGTGGTCCGTTTACAATTTCGAGACCGCCGATATTCCCCAACTCCGCCAACGCTTTGACATGTACGAGGCCGAAGGGATGCGGGCGGCACAAAAGGAATTAGTACTGCCTACTTACGACTATTGTCTCAAGTGTTCCCACACCTTCAACCTGCTGAATGCCCGCGGGGCGATCAGCGTGGCCGAGCGGACGAGCTATATCGGCCGCGTCCGGAACCTCGCCCGTTTGAGCGCCGAGGGTTACCTCCGACAGCGGGAGGCGATGGGCTACCCGCTAAAACACAGTGCTGAGTGCGAAGGGCTGAGTGCGAAGGGCTGAGTGCGAAGCAGGAAGCTTTACCAAGCACTCAGTGTTGTTTTTTAAGGAGAATTTTGATGGGCAAGGAACTGCTCTTGGAAATCGGAACGGAGGAGATCCCGGCGGCCTTTCTGCCAAAGGCGCTCAGGGATTTGGAGGAGATCGCCCGCGGAGAACTGGCGGCAAACCGGATCCGTCACGGGGAGATCCGGACGATGGGGACGCCCCGCCGGCTCTTCCTGACGGCAGACGGCCTGGCCGAACGGCAGGAGGACCAGATGATCGAAAAGCTGGGCCCGGCCGCGAGGGGCGCCTTCGACGAGCAGGGAAATCCTTCCCGCGCCGCCGTCGGTTTCGCCAAAGGGCAGAACCTCGGCGTCGCCGAACTGGGGCGGGTGACAACGGAGAAGGGGGAGTACCTCTGCGCCCGGAAGAAGATCATCGGCGAGGCGACGGAGGGCCTCCTCCCGGCAATCCTGACGAAGGTCATTACCGACATCCCCTTCCGAAAATCGATGCGCTGGTCCGACCAGGAGTTCCGCTTTGCAAGACCGATCCACTGGATCCTCGCCCTTTTCGACGGCCGGATCGTCCCGTTCCGGATCGCAAATGTCGAAAGCGGCAACACGAGCCGCGGTCACCGGTTCATGAGCCCGGACGCATTCCTGGTCGCGAATCTGGAGGGATACCTCGCCGGGACGCGCGACCGTTTCGTGATCGTCGATCCGAGAGAACGAAAGGAAATCATCCGCGAGGAGACAAGGAAGGCGGCGGCGACCGTCGGCGGCAACGTCCTCCCGTCCGCGGAGCTCCTCGAAACGGTGACCTTTCTCACCGAGTATCCGACGGTCGTCTGCGGGAATTTCGACCGGGAATACCTGAAACTTCCCCAGGAGGTCCTCATCACCACGATGATCTCCCACCAGAAATATTTTCCGGTGGTGGATGAAAAAGGCGCGCTGCTCCCCCACTTCATCACGATCAACAACACGCTGGCCCGCGATCCGGCGGTTGTGAAGCGCGGAAACGAGAAGGTGATCCGCGCCCGCCTCTCCGATGCGCGGTTCTTCTTCGAGGCGGACCGGAAGATCCCCCTCGAACGGCGCGTGGCGGATCTCAAGAAGGTCGTCTTCCACACCCTTCTCGGGACATCTTATGAAAAAGTCATGCGCTTTCGACAGCTCGCCGCCTGGCTCGCCGGCCGGATCGATCCGACCCTCGCGGGCCGGGTGGATCGCGCCGCACTTCTCGCGAAGGCGGATCTGGATACCCAGATGGTGGGCGAATTCGCCGAACTGCAGGGGATCATGGGGCGCGAATACGCGCTGCTGGACGGCGAGGATCCCGTTGTGGCGAAGGCCATTTATGAGCATTACCTGCCCACGGCGGCGGGAGGCGACCTCCCCGAGACCGACCTGGGGGCCATCGTCAGCATCGCCGACAAGACGGATTCGATCTGCGGCTTCTTCGGCGTCGCGTTGATCCCGACCGGAACGGCCGATCCCTACGCGTTGCGTCGTCAGGCGCTCGGCGTTATCAACGTCATTCTTGCGAAACGCTATCCATTTTCGCTGGGTTCCCTGATTGATGAGAGCCTCGCCATCCTCGGACCGCTGCTGAAGCGCCCCGCCGATGAAACAAAAACAGCCGTACTGGAATTCTTCAAGGGCCGGTTCGAGAACCAGCTCATCGCCCAGGGCCGCCCCTATGACGTCGTCGACGCCATCCTGGCCACCGGCATGGACAACCTGGTCGCGGCGGAGGATAAAATCCGGGCAATGGCGGACTTCAAGTCCCATCCGGACTTTCAGCCGCTCGCGATCGCCTTCAAGCGGGTGGTCAACATCATCCGCGGTTTCCAAAACGGCGCCGTCGATCCGGCCCTGTTCTCCGGACCGGAGGAAAAAAATCTCCACGAGGCGTTCCTGAAGATCCGCGAGACGGTCTTGACGCACATCTCCCAAGGGGATTATTCCGCCGTTCTCTTCGATCTGGCCCGTCTCAGGGAACCGGTCGATGCCTTTTTCGAGGCGGTTCTCGTGATGGCGGAGGATGAAAAGGTCCGTTTCAACCGGCTCTCCCTGTTAGAGGAGATTTCCACCCTCTTCCACGATGTCGCCGACTTTTCAAGAATTGTTACGGAGTCGCAGGACGGAAAACACGCTTGCAATTGAAATTCATATTGAATTATGATTCATGATGATTTAGCGTCGATAATGGATGTGAGCGATCGGAATATTTCCGATGGCGACTGGGCATCATAACGGCGTCGCACAATCAACGGAGATGATCATGGCAGACCCTATCAAAAACAAAGAGGTTACCGAACTCGAAGAGAAACTCCAACTGCGCCAGGCCCTTCTTGACATCACCAACCGGATCCACGCCGCCCAGAACATCAAGCAGATCCTCGTCGATCTGAAGGATGGGATTCTGAACCTCTTCAGCGCCCATTCGATCACCATCTATGTCGTGGACCGACCGCACAACGAAATCTATTCCATGTTTCTCGCCGGCGCCCAGGTCAAGGAGATCCGGGTCCCCATCAACAACAAGAGTATCGCCGGGCACGCGGCGAATACGGGAAAGGTGATCAACATCGCCGACGCCTATGATATCGAAGAGTTGAAAAAACTCGACAAGGAGCTGTCCTTTGATTTAAGTTGGGACAAGAAGACCGGTTTCCGGACGAAGCAGATCCTCGCCGCTCCGATTTTCTACAACAAGACGCTGATGGGCGTTCTCCAGATCTTGAACAAGAAAGGCGGACCCGGCAAGTTCTCCGAGGATGAGAGGGGATTTCTGCAGGAGATCTCGGACGTCCTCGGTGTCGCCTTCTTCAACCAGGAACGGTATAGCCGGCGGCGAAAGACCCGTTTTGATTATCTCATCAGCCATGACCTCCTCAAGGAGGACGACCTGGACAGCGCCTGGGAAGAGTCACGCGAGGCGAAGGAGACCATTGAAGATTTCATAATGAGGAAATACAAGATCCCAAGGGAGGAGGTCGGCCGCTCCTTTGAAGAATTTTTCCGCTGCAAGTTCGTCCCATTCTCGGACAAACTGCCGATCCCGGGCGATCTGCTGCTGAACCTGAAGCGAGACTATCTCCGCCGGGAACTATGGGTCCCGCTGGAGAGAAAGGACGGGGTTATCCGCATCATCGTGGATGATCCGAACAACATCCTGAAACGGGACATGATCGAAAACCTCATGAAGACCAAGTCGGTCCGCTACGACGTCTCCCTTCCGGACGATATCATCAAATTCATCAACTACTTCTATCAGTCCCCTGAAGACGAGTCCTCCATTACCGATATCCTGGGCAAACTGGATGAGGAGGAGCAGCCGCAGGAGGATGAGGAGGGCGAGGTTGTCACCGAGTCGGACAGCGTCATCATGCAGCTCGTCAACAAGATCATCCTCGACGCGCAGGCCAAACGCGCCTCCGACATCCATGTCGAACCCAACGTCGCGAAAAAGAACGTCGAGGTCCGCTACCGGGTGGACGGCGACTGCGCCATCTATCAGACGCTCCCCTACAGCTACCGCGCGGCCGTCGTCTCCCGCATCAAGATCATGTCGAACCTCGATATCACGGTCCGGCGTCTTCCCCAGGACGGCAAGATCAAGTTCAGGAAGCCGGGCGGCGAGGAGATCGAACTCCGCGTGGCCACCATCCCGACCCAGGGAGGGGTGGAGGATGTGGTGATGCGGATACTGGCCACGGCCGGGGATACCCTGCCGCTCACTTCGATGGGGATGTCGGTGCGCAATGAAAAAGAGCTGCGGGCCATCCTGGACAAACCTTACGGGATGATCCTCGTCGTCGGCCCCACCGGCTCCGGGAAGACGACCACGCTGCACGCCGCCCTGCACGAGATCAACACACCGGACAAGAAGATCTGGACGGCCGAAGACCCCGTGGAGATCACCCAGTACGGACTCCGCCAGGTCCAGGTCCAGTCGAAGATCGGCTTCGACTTCGCCGCCGCAATGCGCGCCTTCCTCCGGGCGGATCCGGATGTGATCATGGTGGGCGAGATGCGGGATTTCGAAACGGCCAAGACCGGAGTCGAGGCGTCGCTGACGGGCCACCTGGTCTTCAGCACGCTCCATACGAACAGCGCCCCGGAGACGATCGTCCGCCTCCTCGACATGGGGATCGACCCGCTCAATTTCGCCGACGCGCTCCTCGGCATCCTCGCCCAGCGCCTCGTTCGGACCCTCTGCAAGAAGTGCAAGGAGGCCTACCATCCCGACCAGAAGGAATACGACGAGATCGTGCAGAGTTACGGCGAGGAGCGATTTCGGAAGCTGAACATCCCCTACGACGACAAGTTCACGCTCTACCGCCCGAAGGGGTGCGACGTCTGCGACAAGACGGGATACAAGGGTCGGATGGGGATCCACGAGCTGATCGTCGCCACGGACGGCATCAAACGGCTCATCCAGAAGCATGAATCGGTCGAGGTTATGCGGGATCTGGCGATGGAGGAAGGGATGACGACCCTGCTGCAGGACGGCATCTACAAATCAATCAAGGGCGTCACCGATTTCAAGCAGGTCCGGCGGGTCTGCATCAAGTAGTCCCTCACCGATTAGCCCTTTTCCAGCCTCTGCTTCCAGTCACTCAGACGCCGCAGCGCATCGAGCGGCGTCAGGTTCAGCGGATCGAGGCCCCGGATCTCCTCCAAGATTGGATCACCTGCTCCGGGAAAAAGGCTGAGTTGATTCGCATTTTTCCGGTCTGCCTTCCGGCCCCGGGCGATCTTCGGCATCCCGGCCTCGTCGAGTTCCCCCTTCTCCAGGTTGCGGAGGATCTCCTTCGCCCGGGCGATCACCTCGGCCGGCACCCCGGCGAGCCGCGCCACCTGGATGCCGTAACTCCGGTTGGTCCCCCCCTCCATGATCTTCCGGAGGAAGATGATTTTTTCCCCCCATTCCCGGACGGCGATGTTGAAATTCCGGACCCCCTCCTTCGTGGCGGTGAGTTCCGTCAGCTCGTGATAGTGGGTGGCAAAGAGCGTCCGCGCGCCGAGCAGCGGGGCGTCGTGGATGTACTCCGCCGTCGCCCAGGCGATGCTGAGGCCGTCGAAGGTGCTCGTTCCCCTTCCAACCTCGTCCAGGATGATGAGGCTCCGCTTCGTGGCATGCCGGAGGATATCCGCCACCTCGGTCATCTCCACCATGAAGGTGCTCTGCCCCCGGGCCAGACTGTCCGCTGCGCCGATCCGGGTGAAGATCCGATCGACCACGCCGATCCGCGCCCGGGTCGCCGGGACGAAACTCCCCATCTGGGCCATCAGAACGATCAGCGCAACCTGCCGGATGCAGGTCGATTTCCCGGCCATGTTGGGACCGGTGATGATCAGAAAGCGGTTATTCTCCAGATCGAGCAGAACATCATTGGGGACGAAACCGCTCCCGCCCGCCTGGCGCTCCACAACCGGATGACGGCCGTCCGTGATCCGAATCTCATCCTCCTCGTTGACCACGGGGCAGCAGTAGTTGTACCGCTCCGCCACCTCGGCAAGCGACGCGACGGCATCCAGATCGGCGATCCGCGCCGCCGTCTGCTGGATCCGGCGGATCTCCCCCGCAATCCGACCCCGGATTTCCACGAAGAGATCGTACTCCCGGACCTGCCGCCGCTCCTCCGCATGGATAACCGTCTCCTCGTACCCTTTCAGTTCTTCGTTGACGTACCGCTCCGCGTTGACCAGGGTCTGCTTCCGGATGTATTCGGCGGGGATCAGCCGGGCGTTCGCCTTCGTGACCTCGATGTAGTACCCGAAGACGCTATTGAACCCGATCTTCAGGGAGTGAATGCCGGTCCGCTGCCTCTCCTTCTCCTCCAGCGCGGCAATCCATTTTCTGCCGTTCCGCATGATCGCAATCAGTTGGTCCAGCTCCGGATCATACCCCTCCCGGATGATCCCCCCCTCGCGGATCGTGAGCGGCGGATCATCCACGATCGCGCGTTCGATCAGCCCCCGGAGTTCCGGCATCTCGTCAATGCCGTTGCGGATCGTCCGCAGAAGAGGGGCTTCGCACCCGGCGATCGCATCGCGGAGCCGCGGCAAAACCAGGAGCGACGTCCGGAGAGCGGCGAGATCCCGGCCGTTGGCGAGCCCGACGGCGATCCGGCTTCCAAGGCGTTCGAGATCATAGACATCTTTCAGAATCCCCCGGAGCGACTCCCGCAGAAGGTTCCCCTCCCGGATCTCGGAAACGGCGGCGAGCCTCTCCCGGATCCGGAGCGGATCGCAGAGTGGGTGGTTCATCCACCAGCGGAGCCTCCTCCCCCCGAGGGAGGTGACCGTCTCGTCGAGGACATGGAAGAGAGACCCGCTCTTCTTCCCCTCGGCGATCGTGCTGAAGAGTTCGAGGTTCCGCTTGGCGACCTCGTCTAAGAGCAGATAGGCGCCGCTTTCATACCAGGTCAACTCGTTGATGTGGCCGAGGCGGTCCTTCTGCGTCTCCATCATGTAGGCAAGTACCGCGCCCGCCGCCGCCGCCGCCGCCGGATGGGATTCGAGGGCGATTCCCGACAGCTTTTCCTCCGGGAAATGGTCGCGCAGAAGGGCGACCGCCGCCACCGGGTCCAAACGGTCCGGCGGCAGGCGGTTGATCCGACAGCGCTCCCCCTCCCCGGCGACGGACCGGATCAGGTCCTCGTCCCGCAAATCCTCCGCAACGAGGATTTCCCGGATCGGGAGTCCCGCCGTCTGGACAAGGAAAAATTCGCGGTCTCCCGTTTCGGCAACGCGGAATTCCCCCGTGGAGATGTCGACGAAGGCCAGCGCGAAGCGGTCGCCCCGGACGGCCAGCGCCGCAAGGTAGTTGTTCTCCTTGGCATTGAGGTTCTCCGTGTCGAGGACCAGGCCGGGGGTGACCACGCGGGTCACCTCCCGTTTCACCACCCCCTTGGCGGCTTTCGGATCCTCCATCTGCTCGCAGACGGCCACCTTGAACCCTTTTTCGATCAGTTTTGCGATGTAGGATGATACCGCATGGTGGGGAAAACCGCAAAGGGGGATGGCGTCCTCCCGGTTCTTGTTCCGCGATGTCAGCGTGATCTCGAGGACCCTGGAGGCCGTCACGGCGTCCTCGAAGAACATCTCATAGAAGTCGCCCATCCGGAAGAGGATGATGCAGTCGGGATAGCGTTCCTTCACCTCCAGATACTGCCGCATGGCCGGCGTCAGATCGTTCATTCCCATTGATCGCTCCCTGTAAAAGCAAGTGCTGAGGACTGAGAAGAAAAACACTCAGCACTCAGCACTTAGCACTCAGCACTTGGTCCTTTTGTCAGCCCATACTCTTGAACTTCTCTTTCCCGGCGCCGCAGACCGGGCAGACCTCCGGCAAAACGCCGTCCGCGACGTAGCCGCAGACCAGGCAAACATGGTAGGTCGTCTCCCGCTCCTCGAGGAGGTGGTTCATCGCCTCCTTGTAGAGCTTCGCATGGGTCTCTTCGACATCCCGGCTCTGGCTGAAATGGAGAACCGCGGCCCGGTTTCCCTCCGCCTCGGCCTCCTTGACGAACCGGCCATAGGCAACCTCCGCCACCCCCTGCTCTGACTGGAAGCTCTCCGCGAGGTTTTCCTCCGTCGTTTTGATCTCCTTCAGAACCTTTAGCGCCCTCGCCCCGTGGATCTCTTCGGACCATGCAATCACCCGGAAGAGCTTCGCCATCTGCGGATATCCCTCCTCCTCCGCCTTTTCCGCGAACACCTTCAGGCGCAGGGCAGCCTTGGCTTCACCCGAATAGGCCTGCTGCAACGCATCCCTCGTTCCCCCCATGACGCATCCCCCTTAAACGCCCGCGAAGCGAAAAGATTTTCCGACGCTGCTCCCTTTATTCCGGCGCGAACTCATCCTTGGCAGCGCCGCAGATCGGGCAGACCCAGTCTTCGGGAAGCTTTTCAAAAGGAACCCCCGCCGCTACCCCCGCATCGGGATCACCCGCCTCCGGGTCATAAACATAACCGCATATGCTACATACGTATTTCCCCATGATCTTCCTCCTCTCCCGCCGCTACAGGCGGCAGTGAACCTTCTCCGCCATCGTTTTTCCGAGTTCATAACAACGGGAAAGGGTCTCCGCATTCGGCACGTTCTTCACCCGGATCACCTCCCCTGCCTTCTCCACCTTCATCTCCACAAGAACCTCCTCGATCTCCTTCACCGCCTCCCCGCTCCAGCCGTAGGAACCGAAAGCGGCGCCAATGAGGTTCTTCGGTTTCAACCCCTTCAGATAGGTCAGGACGTCCGCGATGTTCGGAAGCAGGTGGTTGTTGAGTGTCGGCGAGCCGACCGCGAGAAGCCCGGCGCCAAGCAGTTCATACGCCACGTCGCTGCGGTGCGCCGCACCCATCTCCATGAGCTTCGCGTGAAGACCGCCCGCCGCGAGCCCTTCGCTGATCGCGCGGGCCATCTTTTCCGTGCTGCGCCACATCGTCGCATAGACGACAACCGCCTTGGCCTCCGGCTTCTGCGCGGCCCATTTCGCATAACTCCCGATGATCCCCCCGGTCTCCTTTCGCCAGATCGGCCCGTGGTCCGGGGCAATGATCCTAAAGGAGAGTCCCGCCGCCGTCACCTTCTCGATGAGCTTCAGTACCAGCGGCGAGTAGGGAAGGAGGATGTTCGCGTAGTAGGTCGCCGCCTCGTAGGTCAGTACCGCCGGATCGCACTCGTCGGCAAACCTCTCTACGGACGCGTAGTGCATCCCGAAGGCGTCCTGGGAGAAGAGAAGTTCCTCATCGTTCAGGTAAGAAAACATGCTGTCCGGCCAGTGGAGCATCCGGGTCTCCATAAACGTGAGGGTCCGGTTGCCGAGGCTGAGCGTCTCCCCGTCCTTCACGGCCGTGATCTCCCGGTCGATCAGGAAAAGCTCTTTCAGCGTCTTCGCGCCGACGGCCGAGGCAAACACCTTCTTTGGGTTCAGAGCCGCGATCACCTCCGGGAGGGCCCCGGAGTGGTCCATCTCCGAGTGGTTGGAGACGATGTAATCGATCTTCCCCGGATCGATCACGGAGGCGATGCGGGCCATCATCTCCTCCCGAAAAGGCGCCTTGACCGTATCGATCAGCGTGATCTTGTCCGCAACAATCAGGTAGGCGTTATACGTGCTCCCCCGTCTCGTCTGATAACCGTGGAAATCCCGGATATTCCAGTCGATCGCGCCGACCCACCAGACATCCTCCGTCACCGGGACGGCCTTGAACGTGTTCTTCATCGCTTCACCTCCTAACCCCACCCCAACCCTCCCCCTGAGGGGGAAGGAATTTTTCAGCATAATTCCCTCACTGAGAAGGAGGAGATTTCAGGGCAACAGACGCCTCGCCAATCGCAAAGGCGCGGAGGTTGCCCTCCACCCGCGCGGCCGGCATCCCGTCCCGGATCACCCGCTCAAAAATCTCCCGATCGATCGGGAGAACGCCCAGACCCGCGACGGCGCCGATCATGATGATGTTCCCGAGGATGGGGTTTCCGAGACGGATCGCCTCCTCGGTCGCGGCGAGAAAACGCGCCTCCGCCGCCAGCGCCGTGACCGTCGCGCGGATCGTTTCCGCGGAGGGGTATTCCTCCTCGCCGGTGATTACGCCGACGGGATAGATGGGTCGAAGGTTCACAACCACTTTCACGGATGGATTCCCGTAACCGGCGAGGACGCGGATCGCCTCGATCGGTTCGAGCGCGACGATCAGATCGGCCGCGCCCTTCGGGATCTGCGGGCTCCAGACAGATGCCGACGAGACCCGGATATGGCTCATGACCGAGCCGCCTCGCTGGGACATTCCGAAGGTCTCCCCGATCGTCACCTTGAACCCCTTCCGGACCAGCATGTTCGACAGCACCCGGGAGGCCATCACGTTCCCCTGCCCCCCCACGCCGGTGATCACGATATTGTATGGATCTTTCACCAAGTTCACCCTCATGGTTTTGCCGCCTCCTCGCTTCGGATAGCCCCGGCCGGGCAGATCCCGGCGCAGAACCCGCAGCCGGCGCAGATCACCTCGTCGATTTCGGCCCTTTTTCTCTCCCGGTTCCAGAGGAGTCCGGGACAGCGGAAAATCCTCGTGCAGAGGCGATTGCAGCCGCAGGCCTCTCCCCGACAGAGCGTATCGTCCACCCGCATGAGGAACCGCTTTTTCCCCTTTTTCTCCGGGGAGAGGGCGCAGGACTGCTTCAGGATGAGAATCTTCACCCCCGGTTCTTCCAGAAGGCGGTTCAGCGTCTCCCGCGTCCCAATCAAGTCGAAGGGGTCCTCAATCGTCACCGGAACGCCCATCGCCCCGCAGATGGCGGCGATATCGACCATCGGCGCGGCCTCCCCCATGGCGTTGACGTCAAGCCCCGGGTGGGACTGGAATCCGGTCATCGCCGTTCCGCCGTTGTCCAGCACAATGAAGGTCATATCCGCGCGCTGGTGGATTGCGTTGATCAGCGCGGGGATCGCCGCATGGTAGAAGGTTGAATCCCCGCAGACGGCAAGGACCGGCTGCGTCATGCCGAAGGGCCCCAGTTTCCCGAACCCGGAGGCGATTCCGGTCCCCGACCCCATCGCGTGAAGCGTTTTTGCGGTATGGAAACCGGCCGCCTGGGAAAGGGTGGCCATCGCGTAGCAGCCGATGTCCCCGCAGACGAAACCGCCGCGGTGATCCCGCTGGAGCGCCTCACGGATGCCCCAGTAGGAGGCGCGGTGCGGACAGCCGGGGCAGAAGGTCTGATCGCGCTTCGGCAAAAATTCCGTGAGTCTCCGGAGTTTTTCCCCGTATTCCGCGGGAATCGCGGGCGGGTCGATCCCCAGGATCCTGCCCACGGCGTCAGCCACAAGGTCCGGATTCAGCTCCCCGACCGTCGGGAGCGCCCCGTCGTTCTTCCCGTAAAAGGTCTTGATGCCGATCTCCCGCGCCTGTTCCGCGGCGAGGATCTTCACATGGTCTTCGAGAAACGGGAGCACCTCCTCGACAATCAGGACCTTCTGAGTCTTACGCAGATGCCTTTTCAGCAGCATGGGCGGCAGCGGCCACGTCGTCCCGAGCTTGAGGATGCCCGCGCGTTCCTCCGCATGGAGCCGCGATACGGCCTCCCGGCTGTAGAGTGTGCAGGCGCTGCTCGTAATGATGAGGAGTTCCGGTTTCTCAGGACCGGAATAGGCGTTGAAGGGGCTCTTTTCGAAGAGGGCGATTGCCTTCCGCAGCTTCTCCTGCTGGAGACGGTGCTTGGCCATGACCGGGGCGCTGACGACCGGCCCCCGTTCGGGATCGGACAGCGGACCGTCGCAGAGGAATTCCGCCTTTCCCTCCAAGGCCGGAAGGGTCCCCAAAACGACGTTTCCACTCGCGTGCGACATTCGGGTCACGCTGCGGACCATGACGATGTTCCGGATCTGCTCCGAAAGGTCAAACGCCCAGCGTGTCATCTCCTTGGCCTCCTGGAAGTCCGCCGGTTCGATCAGCGGGATCTCCATAAGCCGCGCGAAATGGCGGGATTCTCCCTCGTTGGCGCTGGAGAGGGCGCCCGGATCGTCGCAGGCGACGAGAACCATCCCGCCCCGCGTCCCCGACCCGGTCAGGTGGAGCAGAAAATCGGAGGCGACGTTGACGCCGTTCTGCTTCATCACGCAGAGTGAACGGAGCCCCGCGAAGGAGGCCGCCGCCGCGACCTCCATGGCCACCTTTTCGTTGGTGGACCACTCCACATAGAGCTTTCCCGTTTCCGAAGAGCGGGAGAGCGTCTCGATGATCTCCGAGGAAGGCGTGCCGGGATAACCGGCGGCAACCCGCACCCCGGCCTCCAGTGCGCCGCGGGCGATGGCCTCGTTCCCCATCAGCAGGACCTCGGCCTCTTCTTTTTGTTCACGATCCAAAGCCATCTGTTTCCTCCACGTTTGCCGTACTATTCAAATATTTCGACCGGCTCGCCGCCGCTTTTTTCTTTCCCAGCGCTGCTGCCTTCAGTTTTTGCAGATTCTCCGCCGGCGGCTCGCGGAATTCGAGAACGCCCCGGCGTCGAGCCAGCTCCAGCAGGTCCATTCCCCGTTGCGTCCGGACGATCACCTGGTTCCAGGAACGGGCCGTCTCCCACCCCTCCGGAAGCCGGGCCGAGCCCACCGAGAGATCGCTGAATTCGGCCGTCATGTCGTCACAGGAATGGCAGGCCTCCCGCACGCAGGGGGTAACCTCGTCGAGAGAAACCCGGATGGTCTCCCCCCGGGTGTAAACCTCGAGGGTATGGTAACGGCTGGGCGGGATATCCATCCCCGTCACCTGGGCAAGATCCGTTTTTGCCTTCAGCAGGGCGGCCAGTTTTTGCCAGGAGAGGGCCCAGCCGCAGAAAAGCCCCACGACAAGGTGGAGCTTTTCAATGCCGCTTTCGACTTCGGACACCGGCTGGGTGCGCATCTTGGCCAAGGCGACCGCCTGACAGGGCGTGGCCACGACGCCGATCTTTGCGGCATCCCCCCGGCAGACCCGGTTGAATTCGGCCACGGTCGGAGAGACAACGAAACGGCTCTTGCCCATCTTTGCGGCGACTTTAGCATCGGTAATCGTCACGCTGCGAGGGAGGAGTCCCTCTCCTTCCCCCGCAAGGACGGCCGCGTCAATGAGCCCCTCCCGAAGGGCGAGCGTCACCAGCGTGGTAACCGTGCCGCCATGCTGCGCCCCTTGACGGAGGCCCTCATCCGCCGCGCGCGCGATGAAAAACCCCTTCATCGGCCCCAACTCCGGCGTGCAGTCCGTTTTCCCATAGAGCTTCCGCCGCAGATCGCTTAGGTCCGCCGGCGTCTGCGGACAGCAGGCATAACACCTCCCCTGGGCAAGATCGCACGCGTGGAGGGTCACCGTCCGGTCGTGATGGATCGCTTGATAGGGGCAGATATTGACGCAGGCGCCGCAACCCGTGCAGAGACCGGCCCGGAGAACCTGCTCCTCCAACTCATTTTGCCCCCTCCGGCCGTCTCCCTTTTCCGTCGGATCTCTCCTCTGCTGCTGCATGGCGCCGTTTCACCTCCGCCGTTCAAATTTTCGGGAATGGTCCTCCTTCCCGATTTGGCGGGCGCATTCTAACACGATCAGCCCTTTTGCTGTCAACCTCAAATCACAGGAAAACTGCGTGGAAATATTTTCTGCAAGACTCCTATTGACAACGGGCTTCTCTTATATTATGAAGCTATTCCTGAAACCGATTTTCCCCAGTAGCTCAGTCGGTAGAGCAGATGGCTGTTAACCATCTTGTCCGTGGTTCGAGTCCGCGCTGGGGAGCCAGACACAAAAGGCTGCAAAACGTCCGGTTTTGCAGCCTTTTTCAGTTCATATCTCCATCCGGACGAGCCGTTTCGCTCTTTATTTTTCTTCAGCCGCCATTTTATTTCAGGAGGAATTACCATGAAAGATGTCGTTGTCGTATCTGCGTGCAGGACCGCCATCGGTACCTTCGGCGGGACACTGCGGGATCTCAACTGCGCCGCCCTCGGCAGCATCGTGATGAGAGGGGCCGTGAAAAGGGCCGGGATTGACGCCGGGCTCATCGACGACGTCCGTTTCGGCTGCTGTATGGAGCCGGTCGACGCGCTGAACGTCACCCGGATCTCCGCGCTGATGGCGGGAATCCCGGAAACCGTCACCGCCGTCACCGTGAACCGGGTCTGCATCTCCGGGATGGAGGCGGTCGTCTCCGGCATGGCGATGATCCAGGCCGGCATGGCGGACGTCATCCTTGCCGGCGGGATGGAGCAGATGTCGGGAATACCCTATTCCGTCCCAAACGCCCGCTGGGGCTGCCGTTTCCAGGACCAGGTCTTCGTGGACAACATCGTCCATGGCCTCCATTCGGGGTCGCACCTCCTCCCCGGGCTCGAGCAGGGTCCGGTGAAGGAGGGCGGCGTGATCGAGCTCTTCCGCGGGAAACCCTACATCATGGGGGTGACGGCCGAACTCATCGCGCAGATGCACAACCTGACCCGGGAAGAGATCGACGAGGTCGCCCTGCGGAGCCACAACAACGCCGAGCGGGCGACAAAGGACGGGGATTTCCGGGAGGAGATCGTCCCCGTGGAGATCCCCCAGAAGAAGGGCAAACCGCCCGTGATCTTTGAAAGGGACGAGCACTTCCGCCCCGGTCTGACAATGGCCGATCTCGCGGCGCTGCCCGCCGCCTTCGTTCCCAAGAGCGGCAAGGTCACGGCGGGCAACTCGTCGGGCGTGAACGACGGGGCGAGCGCGATGGTCATCATGTCCGCCGAAAAGGCGGCCGGGCTTGGCCTGAAGCCCCTCGCCCGGATCAAGGCGGTGGGCCGGGGCGGCTGCCACCCCTCCGTCATGGGGCTGAGCCCCGTCCCGGCGGTCCGGAATCTCCTCAGCCGGTCAGGGCTGAAGCTGACCGATTTTGAACTGATCGAGGTGAACGAGGCTTTCGCCGCGCAGTACCTGGGCTGCGAACGGGAACTGGGGCTGAACCGCGAGGTCGTGAACGTCAACGGTTCCGGCGTCGGTCTCGGCCACCCGGTGGGCTCGACCGGCTGCCGGATCATGGTGACGTTGCTCCATGCGATGAAAAAGCGGGGAAAGACGCTCGGGATGGCGACGCTCTGCGGCGGCGGCGGCGTATCGATGGCCGTTGTGCTGGAGATGATCTGATCCGCTTTGCGGATCGCGTCCCCAAAATGAGTGACCCCATGAATCGTGCGCAATCCATCCTGAAAGAGGTCTTCGGCTTTGAAACATTCTGGCCACTCCAGGAAAGGGTTATTGCCCATATCCTGGAGAAAAAGGACGCCCTGGTCGTCATGCCGACGGGAGGGGGCAAGTCACTCTGTTATCAGATTCCAGGAATGATCTTTGACGGATTGACGATCGTGGTTTCCCCGCTGATCTCCCTCATGAAGGACCAGGTGGACCAGTTGCGGGAATACGGCGTTCCGGCCCTTTTCCTCAACAGCGCCCTGAGTATTGAAGAGTACCGGGCGAACGTAGCGCAGCTCAGGGAAAACCGCGTGAGACTCCTCTACCTGGCCCCGGAGGCCTTGCTGGCGCCGAGAACCCTTGCCCTGCTATCCGTCATGAAGGTGGATTGCATCGCCATTGACGAAGCGCATTGCATCTCCGAGTGGGGTCACGATTTCCGCCCGGAATACCGGCAACTGGCAGCGGTCCGCGCCA
>MNZQ01000161.1 GCA_001873745.1 Syntrophaceae bacterium CG2_30_58_14 | reverse complement strand
TCCTCGAGAAAGCGGCAGGTCAAAAGCACGGCGTGGTGTTCGATCTGGGATATGATGATGTGGTCGCCCTTGTTGCGGTTCGCCCAGGCCACCCCCTTGATCGCGAAGTTGTCGCTCTCCGTGCCGCCACTCGTAAAAACGACCTCCGCCGGCTTTGCGCCGATAAAGGCGGCGATCTTCGCCCGCGCCTCTTCCATAGCCGCCCGGGCATCCTGGCCGAAACCATGGAGACTCGATGGGTTGCCGAAAATCTCGCCGAAGAAGGGCCGCATCGCCTCAACTACCCGTTGATCGGTCGGCGTCGTCGCCGCATAATCCATATAAATCGGATGCATCCTCTCCTCCCGAAGCGCGCCCCTTTTTCTCTTTTCCGCCTCCGCCTCCCATTGGGCCAACCGTTGCAACCTGTTAGCAACACGGAGGGAACTAAATCATGAAGCGGCTCCTGTCAAGGAAAATACGGGGACACCTTGCCGCAAGGCGTCCCCACCATCGCACTATTTTGGCGTCACCGACCCTTCTCCTCCAGAAGAAAGATCGCACCCAGCGCCCGGAGGTTCGGCCAGAAGGTAATCGTTCGTTTCCCGTTGAGAAAGCGGGCCTTCCGGACTGCGAATCCCTTCTCCGCGCAAAAACTCTGGAAATCGCTGATGCTCAGGAACCGCACGTTGGGGGTGTCATACCAGCGGTAGGGCAGAGACGGCGTCATGGGCGCCTTCCCGCCCAAGCCGAGACAGACGCGGGCGTTGATGTAGGCGAAGTTGGGAAACCCGACGATCACCCGGTTCCCCACCCGGAGGGCCTCCCGGAGGAGGAAGAAGACCTTCCGGATCTCCTGGAGGCTCTGGTTCAGGATCACATAATCGAACGAGCCGTCCGGATATTCCGCAAGACCGCTTTCGATATCGCTCTGACAGACGGAAAGCCCTTTTCTGACACACTCGTAGATCGCATTCTCATCCAGCTCGATCCCCTGGACGCGGGCGTCCTTGTCCCGCGCCACGAGTTGAAGCAGGTCGCCCGTGCCGCAACCGAGATCCAGAACACGGGATCCCGGTTCGATCATATCGAAAATAACCTGATGATCCGGACGGATGCCGTTATTGATGATTTCCATTCCCATTCCTCTGACCGAGATACGTCTTCTCCAAAAAATGGTGGATCAGGGTCGTCTGCCCCTCCAATTCCACCAGAAAGGCGTCGTGGCCATAGGTTGATTTCAGCTCGCAGTAGGTCGCATCGACCTGTTTGAGCTTCAACTGCCGGACGATCTCCTGGGACTGATGCGAGGGATAGAGCCAGTCCGACTTGAAGGAGATGACCAGAAAGCGGGCGTCAACCACCCTGCCGTTGATCAATTTTCCACCGGAAAGATCGAAATAGTCCATCGCCTTCGTAATGTACAGATAGGAGTTTGCGTCAAAGCGCTTGACGAAATTCGCGCCCCGGTACCGGAGATACCCCTCCACCTCGAAGTCCGCGTCGAAATTGAAATTGAGATGGCCTTTTTTCAATTTCCGGGAAAACTTCTCCTCCATCGACTGGTCGCTCATGAAGGTGATGTGGCCGATCATCCGGGCCACCGAGAGCCCCTTCTCCGGCTGGCCGGTCTCGTAATAATTCCCCTCCCGCCAGGCCGGATCGGCCATGATCGACTGTCGGGTCACCTCGTTGAAGGCGATCTGCTGCGGCGAATGTTTCAGGGCCGTGGCGATGGGGATGGCGGACCGGACCCGCTCGGGATAGGAGGCCACCCACTGGAGGGCCTGCATCCCCCCCATCGAACCGCCTGCCACGCAGAGCAGCCGGTCGATTCCGAGAAAATCGATCAGGCGCCGTTGGGCATGGACCATATCGGAAATCGTGACGAAGGGGAATTCCGTCCCGTAGGGTTTCCCGCTCTGCGGATTCACGGAAGAAGGGCCCGTGCTTCCCTTGCATCCCCCGATCACGTTGGAACAGATCACGAAATACTGGTCCGTATCGAAAGGCTTCCCCGGCCCGATCATCGCGTCCCACCAGCCGGGGTCCTTTTTTCCTCTGTAAAGACCGGCGGCATGGGCGTCGCCGGAAAGGGCATGCAGCACGAGGATTGCATTTGACTTTTCCCGATTCAGCGTTCCATAGGTTTCATAGGCGAGCGTCACCGGCCCCAGCGTCTCTCCGCTCTCGAGCGCGAGCGTTCCCGGCGGTTCGGCAAAGGTGTAATAGTGCGTCTCGACGATCCCGAGGGAGCGGTTACGGCCCTCCGGCTTCGTTTCCGTGGATTCCGTTTTTAATACAGCTTTCATAGGTTCTTTCCCTGCGGCCGCCTTAGGTGTTTTCCCACCGGCAAAAGATACGCGGGGGAGGAAACGCCTTTTTTAAACGGGCAGCCTGTTCCTTTTTCTGTGCGACTGTAAGACCGTTTCGTTTTGTATGCAATAAAAAACCCGCTGGACCTCTCCCGGTCAGCGGGTTGCCCCATTCATGGATGCCAAACCGCCTTCACATGAACAGACCTCCCCGCTTGGTTTTATAACACATGCACATCAAAATATTCCGCAGATTATTGTCTCGCTTCACGATTCACCTCCCCCTGGCGTTTCTGTCTTTCCACCGTCGCTGCCGGCGTCGTGTTCTGGGGCGATATCCTTTGGCAGGATGGGCCCTTCCCCGTAACGGAGAGCCAGCCCCAGCATCCGTCTCACCCCGTATCTTTCCCTCGTTGACAGTTTCAACGGATATCCACGTCTCTATCTCTACCAATTCTACCGTTTTGGTGGAGATTATATTCATCCAAATCGTCCTGTCAAGCAAAATTATTATTGGTGCTTCTGCCTTTCCTTCTTGACATGCAGAAACCCTTTCCATATACTCCAGGCGTTGAAAATCAATATCTTACCGGAACGATTCTGCATGACCGCCGACGAACAGGGTGATCCATCTCCGCCGGCAGGGATTGCACCCGTCAGCGGCGAAAGGATGAAAAACGTTCGTGAATCCTGGGAAAGGAGCTCTCATGAAGGCAGCGCTGCTGGTCGGACCCCAAAAGATGGAAATCCGGGATCTGCCCGTGCCTGTGCCCCGCGAGGGCGAGGTGCTCGTCCGAGTTCGGGAGGCGGGGATCTGCGGGACCGATTTCGCCAAATACCGGGGGGATCTGGGGGGGAACTTCCCGGTCGTCGCCGGCCACGAGGCCGTCGGAGAGATTGCCGCGCTCGGCCCGGGGGGCGTGGGGACGCGTATTGGGGAGCGGGTGGCCATCCAGCCCAATTTCGCCTGCGGGCAATGCGAAACCTGTCGGAGCGGCAGGGAGAACATCTGCCCTAACCGGGTGAGGCTGGGGCTGGATGTCGACGGCGTCTTCGCGGAATATGTCGCCGCGCCCCGGAAATACGTCTGGACGCTGCCGGAGGGGCTCTCCGATTCGGCGGCGGCATTGACCGAACCCCTCTCCGTCGCCCTCCACGGGTTTCAGAAATGCGCCCCCGCGGCGGGAGACCGGGTGCTCGTTTACGGGACCGGGACCATCGGCCTCTTCTACGTCCAACTGGCCGTCCTGTCCGGCGCCCGGGTAACGGCGTTCAACACCTCCGAACCCCGCCTCGAGGTCGCCCGAAAATTGGGCGCAATACAGACTTTCCACTCCGCAGCAGAACTGGAAACCAGGAAGGGCGATTTTACCATCGTTTACGAGACGAGCGGCGCGGCCGACGCGCTGGCCCGCATCATCCGCTGGTCCGCCCCGGGGGCGAGGATTCTGTTGACCGGCCTGCCGGAAAAGGACTCCTCCATCCCGGCGGCGCTGATCGCCCGCAAGGAACTTCTCATTCAGGGCGCGATGACCTACCAGGACGAGTTCCCCGCCGCGCTTGATCTGCTGCAAAAAGGGGCGATCCGTTCCGACCTCTTCATCACGAACATCTATCCGCTGGATCAACTTCCCAGGGCGCTCGCCAACTTCCGCTCCCCCCACCGGATCAAGGACCTCGTCCGGATATCCTGAGGGAATCCGTGGGAACTTCGCGTGCGGCATATTCCCCTTGACAGCATCCGCGCGCTGTACTATGGGTAGAGCCATCCTTGCGGGTCGCCCTTTAAAGGCGATATAGGGAAGACGGTGAAAGTCCGTCGCGGTCCCGCCGCTGTAACCGGGGACAAAGGCCGCTCGACGTCACTATCCTTCGAAGGATGGGAAGGCGCGGCCGGAGGTTGATCCGGAAGCCAGAAGACCTGCCCGCAGGCTGTCCTGTTTGTTATGACCCCCGTGGAGAGGGGTCTTTGGATCGGAAACGGATTGAGGATGAAATACGGCATCCCCACGTCGCAAGGCGCGGGGTTTTTTGTTTTTTATGGGCAAGGAGGCCCGGCGCTTCCGTAGGAATGCTTCCTGTCGAAAGGCAACCCGGCGGGATGGAGGCATAAAAGCGGGGTGTGGGAGAAAGAATGGCAGAGCGTCTGATCCTTATCCGCCACGGCGATCTCGGAGCTCGCCGCCGGGGCCGGTACATCGGCCGGACGGATGCGCCGCTTTCTCAGGAGGGAAGGCGGCAGGCGGCCGCCCTCGCCGGGCCGCTCGTCCGGCGGCCGGACGTGGCGAGCGTCCTGGTGAGTCCGCTTCGCCGGACCCGCGAGACGGCCGAGCTCGCGCTCGGCCGGGGCGCCAATTTCGTCGTTGATCCCGACCTCCGGGAGATCGACTTCGGCCGCTGGGAGGGGATGGGCTTCGCGAAAATCCTCGCCGCCGATCCCGCGGCCGTCGATCGCTGGGCCGCCCTGGCGGACAATTTCGCCTTTCCGGAGGGCGAGAGCATCGGAAATTTCCGGAAGCGGATCGGGGCGGCGGCCCGACGGATCGCCGCCGATCCCGCCCGAACGGCTGTCGTCGTCACGCACGGGGGGGTCATCCGGTTCCTGATCTGCCATTTCCTGGGGCTTCCGGATCGGGCCCACCTCCTCTTTGACGTCCAGCCGGCCTCCATTTCGGAGATCCGGATCGACGGCGGGAAGGGCGTTCTGACCCTTCTCAATGACCGGCGCCACCTGGAGATTTGTTGAATGGCGGAGATCATCCTCATCACCGGCGGCAGCCGGAGCGGCAAGAGCGCCTTCGCTGAGAAGATGGCGGAGGCCCTGCCCGGCCCGCGCGCCTACATCGCAACCTCTCCGGTGATCGATCCGGAGATGGAGGAGCGCATCCGGAAGCACCGGGAGGCGCGGCGCGGAAAGGGTTGGGAAACAATCGAGGAGACTGCCGATCTGGCCGGCGTCATCCGCCGGGCGGGGGCCTTCCGGGTGCTCCTCATCGATTGCCTGACCCTCTGGATCAACAACCTCTTCTACGAGGCGGAAAAGCGGGGGGAAAATTTTACCGAAGAGGCCGCGATTGGCCGCTGTCGGGAACTGACCGACTCCTGCGGGGCGTTCGGCGGAACGGTCATTTTTGTCACGAACGAACTGGGGATGGGGATCGTCCCCGACAACGAAACGGCGCGGCGTTTCCGGGACATCGCCGGGCGCTGCAACCAGGAGATCGCGGCGGCGGCCGACACGGTCACACTCGTCGTCAGCGGCATCCCGCTTCACTTGAAAATGACAGCTTCGTAAAAAAATGAAAACTGGGATATCCATTTGACTAAGCCAACCACTATATGTTGTGGTTCAACGATTTTGGGCCTCGGACATGTTTGACCATTTTCTTGTAGGGAAGGGGCTCGCCGAGCACGGAATTCTGGAGAAGTCTGAGAAAGAGCAGACCACGATGAGTTGAAGATCGCCGATTGAAACGGAAAACGAATTCGTCGAGATAGTACGCCAAATGTTCATGACTGGCGGCACCTTGGTGGGTACCCAAGAGCCAGCGTTTGAGGAGAGATACGGCAAGATGTGCGAGCTTCAA
>MNZQ01000094.1 GCA_001873745.1 Syntrophaceae bacterium CG2_30_58_14 | reverse complement strand
ATTAAAACAGACTGCCGGACGGAGAAAGACCGGATTCGGATCATGGTGACGGATGAAGGCAAGGGAATTCCCGACGATGTCCTTCCCTCTATATTTGAACCTTTATTCTCCACGAAAGCGAAAAACACGGGGTTAGGTTTATCCCTGGTTCAGGGCATTGTGGAACAACATGCCGGCGTCATTGACGTAAAATCCAAGGTAAACGAGGGCGCCACTTTTACCATTATCCTTCCCCGGGTATCCTCTAAAAAGGAAAATAAAGGCAGGCTGATATTATCAAACCTGATTCGATGAAACACGCATGATTGCTCGCAATCACAAAGGAGATGACCTGTGAAACCGGAAGAGATAGGAATACTGATCGTTGACGATGAAGCCTCAGTGAGGGATTCTCTTTATCAATGGTTCAAGGACGATGGTTATCGGGTCGATACCGCCGCTGACGCTGTCAGCGCCTTGAAGAAGCTTCAAGAAAATCCATGGGACATTATCCTGCTGGACATCAAGATGCCGGGAATGGATGGAATCGAACTCCAGAAGCGCATCAAGCAGATTGATAAGAACATTGTTACCATTATCATTACGGCTTATGCCGCTGTGGATACCGCCATCCAGGCGCTGAAGGACGGGGCCTTTGACTACGTTACCAAACCGATCGATCCCGATGATTTGAGCAGATTGATCCGGAATGCCATTGAGAAGCGAAGGCTTGTTACGGAAAACATTCAACTGCGCCAACAGATTGAAGATCTTTTGCTTCCCGATGAGGTGGTGGGAGAAAGTCCGCCCATAAAGAAGGTGATGGAGATGGTCAATACCGTCGCCAAAACCGATTCTACCGTGATGATTCTGGGGGAAAGCGGAACCGGAAAAGAGCTCATCGCCCGGGCAATCCACAGCCGAAGTTCACGCAGGTATTTCCCCATTATTACCATTAATTGCGGCGCTTACCCCGAAGGTCTGCTGGAAAGCGAACTCTTCGGCCATGAAAAAGGGGCCTTTACCGGGGCCATGTACCGAAGAAGGGGCAAGCTGGAGATGGCCGATAAAGGGACTCTCTTCTTGGACGAGATCGGAAATATCAGTGAAAAGATGCAGATGGATCTTCTGCGGGTCATTGAAACCAAAAGTTTTACCCGACTGGGAGGTGATAAGACCATTGATGTCGATTTTCGAGTCATCTCGGCGACCAACAAAGACCTGGAAAAAGCGATAAAGGAGGGAAGCTTCCGGGAAGATCTCTATTATCGCTTGAATGTGTTTTCCATTCAGTTGCCTCCACTCCGGGAAAGGAGAGCGGATATTCCTTTGCTTGCCAGGTATTTTTTGAGCAAATATGCCCAATCCATGAATAAAAGCGTGGCCGATTTTTCCCCGCAGGCGATGGAGATGTTTACCGGATACGATTGGCCGGGAAATATTCGGGAGGTCAGAAATGTAGTGGAAAGGGCGATGGTCGTAGCGCAAGGACCCCAGATTCAAGTAGGGGATATCTCTTTTCCCTTTCCGCCTCCAGCGACTCCTTCCGGTGGAGAATCCCTGGAAGAGGTGGAAAAAGATCAAATTCGGAAAATATTGAATCAAACAAATGGGAATATCGCTCAGGCGGCTGAAATCCTTAAGATCAGCCGGCTTACCATTTACAACAAGATTGAAAAATATCATCTGAAGAGATGACCTTAATCAACATTATATGTGATGTCTTATATTTACATTGTGCCCATCGAATTAGAGGATCATTCTTACCTTGAAACGCTGGAGAGGTTTGTTTCTCACACTTTTCATCTGAGAACCAAGAGAAAAGAGTTTAAGATCAATTTAAGGGATGCCTTCGATCCGAACCGGGTTCAATACAACTCTTCCCTGATCCTCCGGCAATTAATCATGAAGCCCCCCGGGGATGCGGAAAAGATATTAGGCGTTCTGGATGTAGATCTTTTTATTCCCATTCTTACTTTTGTTTTCGGTGAGGCCCAGCTTAAGGGGATCGGGGCGGCAGTTTCTACCCACCGCCTTCATAATCGGTTCTATGGTTTGCCTGAAGACAGAGAAGCAACGACCGATCGCCTGTTAAAAGAGGCGGTACATGAACTGGGACATACCTTTGGGCTGATCCACTGTTCACAGACTAAATGTGTAATGAACTCTTCCACCTATGCGGAAAATATCGACCAAAAATCAGCCGAACTCTGTCCCTTGTGTCAAAAAAATATAAAGGTCGAAAAGAGTGACCCCGTCAACAGGGGGTTCCCGTTTTCGTGGTGGGGTAAAAAACGTTAAGTTGGGAAAGGTTATATTTCACAGGGGAAAGAAACTTATCCGGTGGATTTCGATAACGATCTCTTGAATTTTTTGGGTCTGGCGATAGAGGAATCTAAAATTTTGGCCCTCTGCTTAGAATTGGCGATATTGAGCCTATCTTGCAGGCAACCAATTCGGACCCCCCCATCCTGCATGGTGGGACCCACTGCTGCCGGGTTATGTTTCAGCATCAAGTCGGTTCGGGCGATGATCTCCTTTTCCTCCCTTCGATGCCATGAGAGCGCTTTTCTTCCAAAAAGAAGATTTTTGAGGTCGCTTTCAAGATGGTTCGGTTTTATCGTGATCAGCCAGCCATCCCCTCGCGGATCAGCGGTTATCAGTTCCGGCTCCTTGATCAGACGAGGATTTACCGTTTGAACTGAACCGGAAAGCGGTGAAATAACGGGCAGGATATAATCTTCCTGAATAATATGGGCGCAGTACTCCCCCTCGCTGGTGAAGCTCCCTACCTGGGGCAGAATAACGACCTGAACATGGGTAATGAGCTGGGTTAAGAGATCATCGATCCCGATCCTCACTTTTTCAGGATTTTCTACTTTTACCCAGCAATGATCGGGGTGATAGAAGATAGAACCATTAATCCAGGCGGAGGGATCACCGTTGGGCGATCCCTCCGTCCCATCTTCTTCCGGATCCTGGAAATCACCTTCCCCACTTTCCCCATTTTTGATGGCCTGTTCAAAAGGACAGATTTCACACCGATAGTTTCTATCGCACAACTTGTACGTTATGAATCCGGTTGTCATCCAGATACACTTTCGCTCTTCCTCGGGTATCAGCGGATAATTTTTACTTTTTTCGCTCATGGAAGCCTACTCTCTGCCTTGACCTTCTATGAAATCAGAAAAAATTCCCTTACGATCTCATCCCATCTTTCCCGATCCAAATTTCTTGCTATCCCGTCAACCGGCACACCACCATCCTGGTACACGGCGCCCAGGTTGTAATTCATCCGGGCAAGCAGGTTTTCCCTTACCCCTTCCATCCACTTTTTGGCAAGACTGCCCGACAATAAATTCTTCAGATTAGACGAGATTTTTGGCGCCTGAACCTTCATCAGCCAGGACTGACCATAAGGATCTTTATTAATACTTTCCGGTGAGTTCAACAGTCTCTCATTTATTTCCAGTATCTTACCATCCACTGGCGAGAGCATATCAATCGATTTTGAGCCCACGAGCAGGCTCCAGGCCTTTTCTCCTTGTGCTACTTGGGAGCCGACATTCGGAAATTTTATGGCATCGATCTTTCCTACCAGTTTCTGGGCAAAATCATCCATTCCAACCCTTACGACCTCCCCGTCCTCCGGTGCTGCCCAACTGTGTCCCTGGTGAAAATAGACGCCTTCCACTGGGAGATGGAACCAATCGCTGATGGTTGAAGCAACGTTTTCGGCTTCCCGGTAAACCGCTACGGCGGGTCTGCTCAAAAACCTCCAGAAGAAAGTGAAAAATAGAAGACCGCTGATGACCAGCAGATATTCAATGCCCTTGGTTGCGAAAATGTCAACGTACGTGAAGCCCTCCATCTTAAAACCCCCTTTCCTATCGAGAAATTCCAATAATTACTTTTTATGTAGATCGATGGTTTTGCCGCCATCGGCCATCGTAAGTCCCAGTTGAGGAGCAAGGGCCATGGCCCGCCCTTCAATTTCTTCTTCTTCTTCTTGTTCCTGCTCAATTGCCCATTGGGGCGGCTTTCGCAGGATGGGGACCCGGTTGACAATCCATCGAAATACCCACACCATCGTGAACACAATGGCCAGGGTTATGACCACCTCCATCCAGGAGGGAATATATCTCTCGCTGAATGGCAGATACCATTTGAAGGCAATGATGGAATAATCGATCCGGTTGATAATGACCCCGATCATGGTCAGGACCGCTGCGATTCGGATGGGAGCAGGATTTCCGGATTTGACGCCCCAGCCAAAAAGAAAGGCGGGAAGCAATAGGAGTCCCATGAGTTCGGTAAGATACCAGTAACCCATCGGGGTATTCAGGAGCGCCCAGTTTTTGCCGTGAACCAAGATCAGAACCTGCAGCAAGAAATAAACAAACATTGTAATGGCGCAGGCCTTTCCCAGATCGATCAGGATATCATCCCACGACTTGCGGTATTCCTCGTCAATCCGATCCTTGTCGAAGACCCGGAAGCTTACCGTTCCAATGAATATCACCACCGCGAGTCCAGCAAAGATGCTGGAGATAAAGAAGAGCAACGGGATAAATTCCGTATACCACAGGGGATGGATCTTCCATTTGGCCATCAGGAACAGCGCCCCGAGGCCCGACTGGTGGAGCGTGGAAAGGGTAATCCCGATGATCACCGCTCCCAGGGTAAGAGAAGCAAGGAACTTCCTGGCCCTCTTCAACCCAAGCCATTCGGCAAATGCGGGAGATATCTCGACAAGCTGGGCGATCATATAGAGCAGAAAATGCCAGGCGACCAGAAACAGCACGGAATTTACCCCGAATCGGTTTCCGATGAGCGGATTGACTATGTTCCACCAGCGACCAAGGTCGAGCAGGATGGCCCCGGCATAAAAAACGTATGCAAGAAAACCATTGAGAACCGCCATTCTGACAATGGAGTGGTATTTTTCTCCCCGGAGCACGTAAACGATGAAGGCGGTAACATAGGCGCCTCCTGCAAAAGCGACCCCTACCATGACAATGAATCCGATCCATATTCCCCACGGATATTCACTGGCATTGTGGACAACCGCGCCCATTCCCATGATAAACCGGTACAGGATGAGAACCCCGCCGAGCAGGATGATCGGAGCGGAAATCAGATTGAAGGGGGTTAAAATTTTCCCCTTTGGCTTCAACTCGCTCCGGATAAAGATAAGAAAATCCTTAAGACTATGCATTTCTTCCGTTGTTGTTATTCCGTTCATACCTTCCCTCCCTCTTTGCGTCTTACGTTATCTTTCCGCTTGGTAATCGCGCTTACCCCGCTTAAAAATGCAGGCCAGAGAAGAAGGACGACCGGGACGCTATAGAGAAATCCCTTCGTGTACTCTGGATAAGCGGTCGTTCCTAAATCGCTTCGGAAGCCAATCTGTTCAAACGGAACCGATGAGAGGTAAAGGTATCCTGTGCCGCCTACCTCATGCTCTCCGAAAATATGAGAGATATATTCGTTGGGTTTTTTATAGATTCGTGTATTTGCTTCTTCAATGAGTTCTCTTCGGGTGCCGAATGTAAGCGCCTCTGCCGGACAGGCTTCCACACAGGCGGGTTTTTCTCCTTGCTTCAGTCTCTCCCAGCAGAGATTGCACTTCTGAAGTTTGGGGGTTGCGCTGTTATGTTCAAACTTCGGGACGTCGAAGGGGCATGATATCATACAGTATCGGCAACCCATGCAGTTGGTATCCCAGGTAACCGGTCCTTCCTTCCTCTTTTCCATGGCATTCACCGGACATGCTGAAACGCAGCCAGGCTGATTGCAGTGCATGCATTGCCTCTTCGCAAAAATTTCCCCCTTTTCTGTTTGATAGCGGTTGACCACTTCCCATTGCGTCTCTGATGTCGGCCGGTTTTTTTCAAATACCGATGTATCGCTGATGTCCGGGATGGGTAAGTTGTGCGCCTCGGCGCACGCCAGCTCGCAGCTTCGACATCCGACGCACCGGGTGGTATCGACAATAACCCCCATAAATTCTTTATTTCCGGGAGCTTCTGCTGCCTCAACTCTTCCCGGCAACAAAGAACCTCCCGGGGCTATCCCCGCGATTCCTGCCCCCAGACCCTTGAGAAAAGTCCTGCGATCGATTCCCATAAGTATTTAGCTCCTCTCTTCTGACCCTTTTTTCTCTTTTTCAATAGAATCACCACCATCGGCCATGGTGAATCCCAGTTGAGGATTGGGGATGACCGTCCGCCCGTTGCGGGTTGTATCCGCACTTGCTTTCTTTTCTTGATAGCGGACGATCATATCCTTTCCCGTACATACACAAAAATAACCGACAGATGTCATGGCTCCGATGATCCAAAACAGGGGCATGATCAACCCCAACACGACGATAACGATCAAGATTGTAGTACTCATCACCGTTCCTCCTGTATATGGCGGCAGCAAAATTGAAAGCTGCCGCTTGCCGAAGCCTCTGACCGCTCCCATCTCTAATGCAAGCTCACATCATCGATAGTCCCGGCCCCACCAGCGCCTTGAAACCTAATTTCATCCTGCCATGCAATCGTTCCTTCATTATGCCTGTAATGACTTCTCACCTCCCATCCACCCTGTATTTTCCTCTTTGCTTATTACCTTTCCAATAACTATGCCAACGCAGAAAAGTCCGGATAACATTCAATCAGTGCCATGTAATATTGAATAAAAGCATATATTTATATCCATAAGCGAAAGATTGCCGAGCCAGCCCCTCAATTTGACGGCCGGGCAAAAGTGTTAATAAATTTTACACCTTGTCGTTAAGAATTTTCAGAATCAATTAAAACATACAAAGATCAGCTAATTAAGATGATGCCAAGTGTTAATAATATTAACATTAAGTCTGTCCTTGACAAACGAAAGCCACATCGCTATACCGCTCACCCCGATACAAACGCCGAAAGTCACCCGGTTTTTTGGGATTTGAAATGTTTAAATTCTTGAAGTAATCGATATGACGAAACGAGATTCTGAAAGACCATGATCGTAGATGCAGTATTATCACAATTCAGTTTTTTCGCATCGCTGCTTCTGTTTGCCTGCGGCGCCGCAGGTTCTTTGATTTTCAGAAAGAATGATGCGGCGGCAAATTTCTGTGGGAATGCCTTTGCCATTGCAGGATCGATTGCGGGTCTGATTTCTTCCCTTTTGGTTCTGATGTTCGATTCCCCCTTTGCCTACGGCATGGGTTCTTCCCTGCCGCTTCTCTCTTTCACCTTCAAAGTAGATAAATTGTCCGCGTTTTTTATTTTCATGATCTCCCTGATTTCCCGTTGATCAACAAAAGTTTCAATTTGTCCTATTCCGGGAACGACCTGTAAGAATGAACGCCATCTTTGTTGTTGAGAAAAGCGGGTGAGTCTGTTAGCTTCCGGTCTATGAAGCACATGGTGATGGGAACAGCCGGTCACGTGGACCATGGCAAGACGGCGCTGATCAAAAGGCTCACCGGTGTGGACACCGATCGTCTCAAGGAGGAGAAGGAACGCGGGATTACCATCGAGCTCGGCTTTGCCTCCCTCTCCCTTCCCGGCGGGAAGATCCTCGGCGTCGTCGATGTCCCCGGCCATGAGCGATTTGTAAAGAACATGGTGGCGGGCGCCGCCGGCATCGACCTTGTGGCGATGGTCATTGCGGCCGACGAAGGGGTCATGCCGCAGACGCGGGAGCATCTCCTCATCTGCACCCTCCTCGGGATCCGAAAAGGGGTCGTTGTGCTGACCAAGACCGATCTTGTGGATGGGGAGTGGCTGGATCTGGTCCGGGAGGACGTCCGTGCGTTCCTCAAGGGGACCTTTCTCGAAGCCTCGCCGATTGTTCCGGTTTCCGCCCTCACGGGGGCCGGTTTCGCCGACTTGCTTTCGGCGATCGAGAGGACGGCCGACGAGGTGGAAGAGGGCGCCGATATCGGTCTCTTCCGTCTGCCCATCGACCGGGTATTCACGATGAAGGGTTTCGGCACCGTTGTTACGGGGACGTTGATCTCCGGCAAGGTGGCGACGGGCGAGGAGGTAGAGATCTCCCCACTCGGTCTCCGGACCCGAGTTCGGGGGATTCAGGTGCATAACCGGACGGTGGAGACCGCTGAGGCCGGGCAGCGAACGGCCATCAATCTTCAGGGGACCGACCGGGCGGTGATCGAGAGGGGGTATCTGCTGGCCGGACCCGGCGCCATGACGGCCTCGCAGCGCCTCGATTGCACTTACCGTCATCTGACTGTCGCCGGCCGGAAGTTGAAGAACCGGACCCTTGTCCGTCTCCATACGGGAACCAGCGAGATCATGGCGCGGGTGATTCTCCTCGACCGGGACGCGTTGGAATCGGGGGACGATGGCTTTGCGCAGCTTGTGTTAGAGGCGCCGCTGGCCGCCGTGGCCGGGGATCGGTTTGTTGTTCGGAGCTACTCCCCCGTGACGACGATCGGCGGCGGGGTGATCATCGACCCGCTGCCGACAAAACACAAACGGTCGTCGGCCGGGGTCCTGCGGGAATTTAAACTCCTCGCCGAGGGCGGGGACGCCGAGAAGGCCGCCGTCATTCTGGAGCGGGCCGGGATCGGGGGGATCACCGAAAACCTCCTCATCGTGCGTACCGGCATCAGCGGCAGGGAGTTGCGACGACTCCTCGAAGAGATGTTCTCTGCGAAGAAGGCCGTCCTGGTGGACCGGGATGAGATGCGGGTTCTGTTGGCTCCGGTGTATGAGGAGTTTCAGGCGGCGATTGCCCGGGAGTTGCAGGGGTACCATGAACGGAATCCGCTGCAGGGGGGACTTTCCCGGGAGGAGCTGAGGACGACGCTGGGGATGGGCGACGGGGTTGGGCAGAAGATCTTCACGATGGCCCTCCGGGATCTGGAAAAGAAGGGCGAATTGGTTGCCGAAAAGGAGATGATTCGTCTCGCGGGGCACCGCGTCCGGTTGCAGGGGGAGATGGGGTCCCTTCGGGAGAGCCTCTCCGTCCTCTACCGTGAGGGCGCTCTGGCGCCGCCGACGGCCCGGGAGATTCGGGAGAGGTTTCCCGACCGGCAAAAAGAGATCACAAGCCTTCTCCAGGTGATGACCCGCGAAGGAGAACTGGTCCGAATCAGTGAGGATCTCAGCTTCCACCGGGATTCGCTGGCGAAACTTCGCGAGGCGTATCGGCAACTCCTCGTCCGGGAAGGAGAGGCGACGCCGGCGAGTTTCAGGGGGCTCACCGGGCTTTCGCGGAAATTCATCATTCCGCTGATGGAGTATTTCGATATGACCAAACTTACCATACGGGCGGGCGATCACCGGATTCTGCGGGAGAGGCAGGAAAAATGACGGGAGTCTATTTTTTTAAGGAAGGGCGGGTGCGGGTGTGACGGAGAAAAAGATCTATGTCAAGGATATCAAAACGGGTGACAAGGTGAGCGAGATTTTTCTCGCGGCGGAGAAGAATCTGGCTTACTCCCAGAAGGGATCCCCCTACCTGAATCTTCGTCTGCGGGACCGGACGGGGGATGTGGACGGGAAGGTCTGGGAAAACGCGCTGGCCTGGGACAGGGCATTCAAAAAGGGCGATCTGATCCATATCCAGGCGCGGGCGCTCAGCTTCAAGAATGCGATCCAGTTGTCGATCATCGAGCTTCGGAAGGTGGAGGATGCGGAGGTTGAACTGGCGGATTACTTCCCGGTTGCGAAGGGGGATCGTGCGGCGATGTTCGCCGAAATCCTCGCCTATTGCGAACAGGTGAAGACCCCTTGTCTGGCCGCGCTTCTGCAATCATTTTTCAAGGACGAAAAGATCGCCGGGCTCTTCCGAAGGGCGCCGGCGGCCAAGGGTTTCCATCATGTCTATATCGGCGGTCTTCTGGAACACACCCTCTCCGTCGTCCGGCTCCTCGACCGGGCGGCCGGCCATTATGCGGGAGTCAACCGGGATCTGCTGATCGCCGGCGGGATCCTCCACGATATCGGGAAGATCTACGAATTCTCTTTTGAGCGGATCGTGGAGTACAGCGATCCGGGGCGTCTGGTTGGCCACATCGTCATCGGCGTGGAGATGGTCGATGCCAGGATCGCGGCGATACCCGATTTTCCGGAGCAGACGGCCATGGAGCTCCGCCACCTGATCCTCAGCCACCACGGCGTCCTCGAATACGGCTCGCCCAAGCGTCCCAAGACGCTGGAGGCCCTGATCGTTCACTATATGGACGACCTCGACGCCAAGGTGAACGCGTTCCAGGAGACCATCCGTGAGGCCCGCGACGAGGAGTCGGACTGGACGCCCTATCACCGGCTCTTCGAGCGGTACATCTACAAGGGCCGGAAACAGAGCGACGGAAAGACCGGGAAACCGGATTCGGACGGTTAACATTTAATGCCTCCCCGGCAGTATGGAGGGATGTTGGGGACATGATGCCGCATCGTGTCCCCAGCCCCTTGAAGTGATTTTAGTAGCGGAACACGGCGGCCAGGTCGCTTTTGTCCGGCATCTTTCCCGGAGACAGCGTAAACACCGTCCCTCCATTCAGGAAAGTTTGTATGGCCGCGATCTCCAGAAGGTCTTCGCTCGCAGCCCCTGCCTGCTCATGCCTTTGGACGGCGCCGCTCTCCCCGTTGTAGGTTCCCCACTGCTGGCGGTCGGAGGCGACTAAAAGGAGACCGACCCGTCCGTGATGGGCGGCGGGAACGATCTCCCGGCTATCGGCGGAGGTCAGACCGGTTCCCGAGGATTGCCGATACTGCGCGACGGCGTCGTGTTCGGCCTTCTGAAAGTAAGGGCTGACGATCTTCAAAGTCGCGTGGTGGAGCGTCTCCGCGCTGATTCCCTGCGGATTCCCCGGAATCCCCTCTTCAATCAAACGCGGGTAGGTGTTGGCCTCACGATAGATGGGGAAGAGATAGTCCACCCCGGCGAGGACGAGGGGCGCCCGTTCGTCCCTGAGAAGATCGTGGAGACCCCGGTCGATCAGGCGGAAGTATTTCAAGAGGTTGTCCTTGGCGTCGTCGAGCTCCGCGCCGTGTCCGGAGACCATCGTCGAATGGTCGCCGCCTCCCGCCGCGCCGGTGCGGAAGCGGATCTGTTTCCCGAGTTCGTCGTACTGGAGCGCCTCGGCGAGGCTTCCCGGAACCGATTCCAGTTCGATTTCCCGGATATTTTTCCCCGTCCCTTCGAGGAGCCGGACCTCTTTCTGGCTGAGGGCGAGGATATAGAACCGGTTATCGCTTCCGAGGAGCGGCAGGAGAGGTTTGACATGAAAATGGTCGGCGACGATGATGAGTTCGCCGAAGGTCTCGGGAAGGCAGAAGCAGCGGAAGAGATCGGCGGAGATGAAGAGCGCCAGACCGTCGCTCTGCCGCCGCCGGAAGAGGACATTTCCCGGCAGCGCCTGCGCAGGTTCCAGGAGGGTCTTGATCTCCTGGGGGCGCAGACCTCCGGCCAGCAGCTTTTCTTCCGCGCTGCGCAGCAGGTTTCTCAACCGGATCTGGTTTTGCTGACTCTCCGCGCCGGTGCGAAAGGTGGGCATAAAAATCGAAACGCATAATCCCTGATGTTTCCCTAACAACGTCTTGATTTCATCCTGCGATAATACATTCATTTGGCCGTCTCCCTTCTCATGGTTAAACCCTTCTTAAAGGGTATGTAGAAGATGATCCGGACGATCCTTAGCCGGGGCCGAATGGAGCCTTTTAAAAAAGCGTCCGGAAAAGACCAAAATACCATCCGGTTGGAGGATATAAAATCTGTCGAAACAAAGCAAATCATTTCTTGCCCATTTGGGGCGGCAGATGATAAGGGTTCCCCCCGGCAGGTCCGTCAGATTCCCTTTGCAGGGGGCGGAAGTTGTGATAGAAACCGCCTTCCTGATCAGTTCATTTCCGCTTATTTTCGGATTTTCCGGCGTCGCCGGAGTAGGGGGAGAAAATCGGAATGATTCGGGGTTTTGGGTGCTTCAGATCCGTAAACAAGGTGGCCTGCGATGACATTGGGTAATAAGATCGGCGTTGTTTCCGGAAAAAGGATTTCCGGCGTGGACTGGAACGACTGGAAATGGCAGTTCCGGAACCGCATCCGCTCCATGAGACAACTGGCCGCCATTCAGCAGAGGCCGGTCGCATCGCTCGCCCCGTGCGCGCCCGTGCTCCGGACCTACCCCATTGCGATCACACCCTACTATATGTCGCTTCTGGATCCCGCCGATGAAAACGACCCCCTGCGCCGGCAGTGCTTTCCCGATCCCCGCGAGCTCACTTTCTCTTTGGGCGGGGTTCCTGATCCGCTTGCGGAGGAGAGAGACATGCCCGTTCCCGGGTTGATCCATCGTTATCCCGACCGCTGTCTCGCGATCGTTACCGGAACCTGCGCCGTTTACTGCCGGCATTGCAACCGCAAGCGGCTGTGGCGCGCGGATAAGCCCGGGAGAACGCGGGAAAGATTGCAGGCGATGGTGGATCAGGTGGCCCGGACGCCGGCCCTGCGGGAGGTGATCATCTCCGGCGGGGATCCGCTGCTGATTTCCGAGCCGCTTCTGGATTGGTTTCTGGGGGCCCTCCGCGCAATTCCCCATGTGGAGGTCCTCCGCATCGGGAGCCGGGCGCCGGTCACGCTGCCGATGCGGATCACGCCGGAACTCTGCGCGATGCTGAAGCGCCACCGGCCCCTCTGGTTCAATACGCAGTTCAATCACCGCCGTGAGATTACGGAAGAATCCACAAGGGCTTGCGAGATGCTTCTTGAGGCCGGGATCCCCGTCGGAAACCAGTCGGTCCTGCTGAAGGGGGTGAATGACAACTATGATTCGATGCGGGAGCTGCTCTACGGTCTGGAGCGGATCTCGGTTCGTCCCTACTATCTGTTTCAATGCGATCCGGTCCAGGGAACGGACCATTTCCGGGCGGAGATCTGGACCGGCATGGAGATCATGGAACGACTCTGGCGGAACATCTCCGGGCTCTGCCTGCCCCGCTACGTTCTGGACTGCCCCGGCGGCAGGGGAAAGATTCCCCTCCAGCCTTTCTCCCTCCTGCCGGGACGCGAAAACGGCGATCAACATTGTTTTGACAAAACAGCGCAAATGGATTAGGAAATACGATAGGATGTGCGGACGGATTCCTTATGCCCATCCGGGAAGAGCGAAGGACGACGAGACGTTTTTGCAGAAGCGATTCGACAAGGAGAATGAAAGCCCATGTTTACAGCCAGTGATCTGAGAAAGGGTCTGCGGATCAAGATCGACAATGATCCCTACATCGTTACGGAATTCAATTTCGTCAAACCGGGAAAAGGACAGGCCCTCTACCGATGCAAGTTACGGAACATGATCAACGGAAACCAGTTCGAGCGTACGTTCCGTTCCGTGGATGTCTTTGACGAGGCCGATCTGCAGGAAAAGAAGATGTCCTACCTCTATAAGGAGGAGGGGAAGTACTGCTTCATGGACAATCTGAGCTACGAGCAGGTCTTCCTCAATGAAGATCAGGTCGGCGAGGCAAAGAATTTTCTGTTAGACAACATCGAAGCGGAGATCCTCCTGTTCGAGGACCGGCCGCTCGGCATCAGCCTTCCCAATTTCATCGACGTGATCGTGACCAAGGCGGATCCTTGGGCGAAGGGCGATTCCGTGTCGGGAAACACCAAGCCGGTAACCGTCCAGACGGGCTATCAGCTCCAGGTCCCCCCCTTCATCGAAGAAGGGGAAAAGATCCGGATCGATACTCGCAGCGGCGAATACCTGACCCGCGTCAAGGGATGACGTTTTCGAAGAGCAACAAGGGATGATTGCGGAAGATTCCTGGAGGCTGACCGTCCGGATGGATGCCCTGCGGCTGCGGGCCCAGATGATACAGGCCATACGCCGTTTCTTCCAGGACCAGGATTTCCTTGAAATTGAAACCCCCCTTCGAATACCGGCCCCGGCGCCGGAATCACATATTGATGCCGTCGTCGCGGGAGCGTGGTTCCTGCATACATCCCCGGAGTTGTGCATGAAGAGGCTCCTCGCGGCGGGATATTCACGGATTTTCCAGATCTGCAAATGTTTCCGGGCGGGAGAGAGGGGAGACCGTCATCTGCCGGAATTTACGATGATCGAGTGGTATCGCGGGGGCGCCGATTACCGGACCCTGATGGACGACTGCGAGGCCCTGATCAACACGGTTGCCCGGGAAATCGGCTTGGACGACGTCGTTTCCTGGCAGGGACGGAGGATCGGCCTAAAGGCGCCGTGGGAAAGGATCTCCGTCCGGGACGCCTTTGCGCGGTATGCAACGATCAGCGTTGCCGAGGCCCTGAGGACGGATCGTTTCGACGAGATCCTCGCCTGTGAGGTTGAACCCCATCTTGGCATGGAGATCCCCGTTTTCCTGTATGATTATCCTGTGGAGCAGGGCGCCCTGGCGCGGGTAAAGGAAGCGGATCCGGGGATCGCCGAGCGTTTCGAACTCTATATCGCCGGGATGGAACTGGCCAACGCCTTTTCCGAGCTGATCGATGCCGGGGAGCAGCGCCGGCGTTTCGAGGAAGCCTCCCGTGACCGCCGGCGTAAAGGCAGCCCCGTCTATCCCATGCCGGAACGCTTCCTTCAGGCCCTTCCGCGGATGTCCCCCTCCGCAGGCATCGCGCTCGGCGTCGACCGCCTCGTCATGCTCCTCGCCGACAAGTCCCGGATCGATGATGTGGTCGCCTTTACACCCGAATCGCTGTGAGCTCCCGCCTCCTGTCTTGTTTTGCACCGGATTCATCGGGCCTTGACAAGCCCCAACTTTTCCATTAGAGGTAGTGCCATCTTTTTATCTTTGATCATAAAGGAGATTGAACGTGCAAGAAGCGTCATCCATTGCCGCGATGAATCTGGGGGGGAATTTTCATGGTTCTCTTTTCGACATGGTCGTTCACGCGGGATTTGTCGTGCAACTGGTCCTGCTGCTCCTCTTCCTCTTCTCCGTCGTTTCCTGGGCCATTATCTTGATGAAGTACGTCCATATCCGGAAAATCCAGAAAGAGAACAGCGCATTTTTGAGTATTTACATGAAGAGCACGAAATTGTCGGAGATCTTCCCCGAGGCGAAAAAGTTCCAGAATTCGACGCTGGCGGAGGTTTTCCGGGGGGGATATACCGAACTCGTGAAGATCACCCGGGTGTTGCGGGGAACCCCCACGGTCAAGGACGCCGCGGAAGCGGCTGGTCCGGTTCTGGAGATCGGAGGGGTCGACAATGTGGAGAGGGCGTTGAACCGGGTCTGTGGGACGGAAACGACCAAATTAGAGGCGGCCCTCGGGTTTCTGGCGACCACCGGAAGCGCCAGTCCCTTCATCGGTCTGTTCGGAACCGTGTGGGGGATTATGGATACCTTCAAGGGGATCGGCGCCCGCGGTTCGGCCACCCTGGCCGTCGTCTCGCCGGGGATCTCGGAGGCGCTTATCGCAACGGCGGCGGGTCTTGCGGCCGCCATCCCGGCGGTCATCTTCTACAATTACTACCTGAACCGGATCAAGGGCATGACCCTCGAGATGGACAATTTTGCCTCGGAACTGCTGAATATTGTTGAGCGGTTTTATGTAAAGCGATAGGACGCCATGGGATATTCGAAACGCAGAAATAACCATAACGACCGGCCGATGGCGGAAATCAATGTCACCCCCCTTGTGGACGTGATGCTCGTTCTGCTCATCATCTTCATGGTGACGGCGCCGATGCTTCAGATGGGGATCGATGTCAACCTGCCCCGCGTCAAGGCAAAAAGCGTCGATGTTGCGGAGGAAAAGCTGGTGCTGACGATCAACGGCGCCAGGGAAATCTTCCTCAACAAGAGCCGGACGCCGCTTCCCGAGCTCGGCACAAAACTGGAACACATCTTCGCGTCGCGGATCGAGCGCGAGGTCTATATGCGGGCGGACCGGAACGTCCCTTACGGATTCGTGGTCGAGGTGATGGCTGAGGTGCGAAAGGCCGGAGTCGATAAATTGGGGATGATCACCGAACCGCCCGAGGAACTTCGATGATGTCTGAACGGGCAGACAGGGAGAGAAGCGGGCGAGGCCGGCTGAACGGCATGATCTTCATTTCCTTGCTGTTCCATGCAGCGGTCCTCTCCCTTCTTTTCTTCACCCCTTCGTTTCCCTCGCCGAAGCTGACCTTCGGACCGGTTTACACCGTTGCCTTGGTGAACTTTTCCGGAAAGACCCTGGAACAGAAGGGTGTTGCGGCCGGAGCGAAGGAGCTCATGGCAGCGGGCCGTTCCGAGACGGTCCTCCGAAAGCGTCTGGAGGCGGAACCGGTCATTCCCATCCACAGCTTAGAGAGCCGCAAGAAACAGGACCGGACCCTGGAAAAGGCGATGGAGGAGATCCGGAAGCGTGCCGCCGTGGCCGGGCCGACCCCGAAACCGCAGACGAAGTCCGGTTCGGACGTGAAGGCCATGCCGGAAGCAAAGGCCGGTCCGGCGTCTCCGCTGCCCGCCGGGGACGCCGACATGAATGCGAAAATCAACGCCTACTACGCGATGATCTGGTCCCGGATCAAGAGAGGGTGGGCGCTTCCCCAGGGGATTCTGCCGGGAGATGTGCTGGAAACGGTGATCGATGTTACCATCCTCCGCAGCGGGGCGGTTACGGAGGTGAACTTTGAAAAACGGTCGGGGAACCGCTTTTTTGATGAGTCCGCCCTGAAGGCGATCCGGAAGGCGAGTCCCTTCCCGCCGCTGCCGGCGTGGATCGGCGAAGCCAGCCTCGGTGTGGGAATCCGGTTTCACTCGTCTGAATTGAGGCCCTGAAATACTGTTGTTGGAAAGGGATGTCTGCATGCGCAATCTGAAGCTTCCGGCGGTTTTATCCCTGCTTCTGTTCCCGCTGTTCTCCGCCGGCCCCGCCTGCGCAAAGGTCTATATCGACATCGATTCCCCGTCTTTCCAACAATTTCCGATCGCCGTTGCCGATTTCAAACCCCTCCGGCCCTTTCCGGAGAATGAAAAGCTATCGCTGCTGTTTTCCGACACGCTCTCCCGCGACCTCACGCTGACGGGCTACTTTCATCTTCTGGACCGGAAGGCCTTCCTGGAGGATCCGAAACGGGCGGGAATCACGGCGGAGGGTATCCGCTTTGAAGACTGGACGGTAATCGGCGCCGAATATCTTGTCAAGGGGGGATTTCAGACGGACGGCCGCGAGCTGATGGCCGAGTTTCGTCTGTTTGACGTGGTGCGGGGGGAACTGGTCGTCGGGAAGAGGTATGCCGGAAAGTCCGGGGATCATAACCGGATGGTCATGCAATTTGTCAGCGAGATCCTTCTGGCCCTGACCGGCGAAGCGGGTCTGTTCGACACGCGGATCGCCTTCGTCAAGAAGAGCGCCGCCGCCGCGGAGATCTATACCATCCATTTTGATGGTTCCGACCCCCGCCGGGTTACAAACCTCAACGCGCTGACCCTCTCGCCGCGCTGGTCCCCGGACGGCAGGTTTCTGGCCTTCACCTCCTATAAAGAAGGCAACCCGGACATCTATCTCCGGGATCTGGAGAGCGGATCTACGCGGAAGATCGTTTTCTATCCGGGGCTGAACCTGCCCGGTTCCTGGTCCCGCGACAGTAAAAGGCTTCTGGTGACCCTCAGTCGGGATGGGAACCAGGAGATCTATGACATGAACGTGGAAAACAACCTCCTTCTGCGCCTGACCCGTGATTTTTCCATCGATGTTTCTCCTGTCCGTTCCCCGGACGAACGGCGTATCGCCTTCGTTTCCAACCGCAACGGTTCCCCGCAGATCTACATCATGGATGCCGACGGCGCCAATGTGCGGCGACTGACCTATCTGGGTAATTACAACACCTCCCCCGCCTGGTCGCCGAAGGGGAAAAAGATCGCCTATGAGGGGTCCGTCAACGGCCGCTTTCAGATCTTTGCGATCGATGCGGAGGGGGGCGACCCCCAGCAGTTGACTTTTGAGGGGGGAGACCATGAATCCCCCTCCTGGTCGCCGGACGGGCGGTATCTGGTCTATTGCGTCCGGGGGTACGGCGGCAGCCGAATCGAGATCATGAATGCGGGTGGACAGGGTGTGAGGGTTCTCCATGAGGACAAAGACGCCAGCCAGAGTCCCTTCTGGTCTCCCCATCTGCGCTGATTTTAAAATTATCTCATTTTTCGGTTGATTTTTACGGTTAGTAGTGGTTTATACAGGGGCATGGATTTATTAAGCCTCTGAAACATTATTGATTCAAGAAAGGAGAACGATGATGAAAAGAAGTTGGGGATGGGTAGGGCTGATGGCTCTGGTTTTATGTTTTTCCGTTTTATGGATGACCGGTTGCGCCAAGAAGAGGACTTTGCAGGAAGGGGCCGTGGTTACCCAGGAGCAGAAGGCGGTTGCCCAGGCGCCGGCGGAAGCGGCGGCGACGACCGCGCCGGACACCAGGGCTGCCAGAGATCGGGCTCTGCAGGATCAGGCCCTGATTGACCAGGCGGCGCGGGACGCGGCAGAGAAAGCGGCCAGGGAGGCGGCAGCAAAGGCGGCCAAGGACGCGGCCGACAGGGCAAAGAGGGAAGCCAAAGAAAAAGCCGCTGCAATCCTTAAGGAACTGCAGATTGCGGACGTCAACTTTGATTACGACAAGTACAACCTGAAACCCGAGGCCCAGGAAATTCTGAAGAAAGGCGCCCCGGCGTATCTGAAATACAGGGATTACAAACTCGTGGTCGAAGGGCACTGCGACGAGCGGGGCACCGCCGAATACAACCTGGCGCTTGGCGAGAAGCGTGCGACCGAAGCCGCGAAATACCTGACTGATCTGGGCATCGAAAAGGAAAGAATCAAAACCATCAGCTACGGCAAGGAGATGCCGCTGGATCAGGGTCACGACGAGGCGGCCTGGGCGAAGAACAGGCGGGCCCATTTTGTTATTTTCCCGCCGGTGAAGTAAAAGATTTTCGAAAGAGAGCGGTCCTGTGAGTCCCGCCTTGAAGCGGGATTCACAGGACTCTTGAGTTTGTTCACTCCGTACCGGTAAAGGTTCCGTTCCCCTGACCGGTTTGAAAAGGCTTGCAGAGGAAAGAATCTTGCGAAGGTATTGGTCGATCCTTTTTTTCATCTCACTCCTGTCTGTGGCGGGATGCGCCACGACAGACGATCTGCGACGGGTTCATGGCGATCTTGCCAGGCAGATCCAGGTGACGAATGAGAAAATCGTCTCTGTGGAGCAGGGATGGGCGCCGCTGAAGGATGAGCTGAAGGATGAACTGAAGGTTGAGATCGATGGGGTGCGCAAAGAGATCGCGAAAACCAACGAAGCGATCCCATCGCTCAGGGGAAGCCAGGCGGAGGGACGCGCGGAAATGACCGAAATCCGGGAGCAACTCCAGCAGATCCGGGGGACGATCGATGGTCTCCGGAAGGAGTTCTCCACCGCCTCCTCGAGGGCGACCAAACGGGAAGAAGAGGAGAAGATTCTCCGGGAAAAATTAGACAACCTGGCGTTCAAAATCAACTTTATCGAAAATTTTCTGGGCATTGGCAAGAAGGATGAACCGGCCGAACCCTCGGCGGAGAAGACCGGGAAACAGGCGCTCGCAGTGAAGGATGCGGCCGGCAGCGGAAAGACGGACAAGGAGTCCCTCTATGCAGCGGCCTATGGGTTCTTCAAGGAGGGGAAGTATGAGAAAGCCCGGGAATCTTTTGAAAACTTCCTTAAACAGTACCCCAATACCGAATTTTCCGACAATGCCCAGTTCTGGGTCGGCGAGTGCTATTATTTCGAGAAGAAATATGAAAAGGCGATCGTTGAGTACGACAAGGTGACGAAGAACTTCCCGGAGGGGAACAAGGTTCCCTACGCCCTTCTGAAAGAGGGCCTCTCCTTCCTGAAACTGGGGGATAAGGCGAGCGCCAAACTCCTGCTGCAGCAGGTTACCAAAGACTTTCCCAATACAAGTCAGGCTCGGATTGCCCGGGCGAAGCTCCTCGAGATTAAATAATTATAACTGCTTGCCCCCTTCTCCAAACGAGTGTCCCTTTTGCAATACAATCCAGCCCCAAAAATCCTTAGCGAGTCTCCTTTTTATTCTGACTCCTGTCTCCTAAACTCTGACTCTTAGGGATCGAGGAGAATCGGGGTGATACCCTCCGGGAGCGGGAGCGGGAAGGATTCGGGATCGGCGGCGATGGGTCGAAGGTCTGTGTAGCGGATACTCAACTCAGTCATTCCATCTCCGGCGATCGTCAGCCGCTGCGGCATGAAACCTTCTCCAACAAGGATGTGTTCCGCGAAAGCGGCTTCATAAACAACGGTTTCCCCTTCCGCAAACGTCCGGATCCGGACAAGCCGGTTGCCGGACGGATCGATCCACAGCGATCGCGTTCGGCGATCCAATGCGTACCCATCAACACGGTAATACCTTTCCTCTTGTTCTCCGCGCAACGCGGGCGACTCCTCCCGATTGTCCGGTGCGACGCCCATCATGAGAGAGATCATCTCGGAGGCCGGCATGAAAATCGGGAAAAAACGGGAGATGTTCTGCGGAATGGCCCGGCCGGTGTAGAAGGCGTTCTTCCCGGGGAGATAGACGCGGAGTTCGTCTTTGGCCACCGAGAGGAAAAAATCCGGGGGGCCCAGCAGCGGGATCGATTCCACGCGGAGAAAGGCCGGTCTTTTCATCATGACCGCGATCTTCAGCGGGTATCGCTCGCCATGTCGGTTGATTTCGATCCGCGCCGTAGCGGTGAAAGTCTGATCGACCGGGGCGGAGGCCGCAAGCGCGCGGAGGGCGGCCTCAGGAGAGGGATAGCCTGCCTGGAAGGCGGGGGGCCTTCGCCCGGCGCAACCGGAGAGGACGAGACCGAAGGCCGCGATCCAAAGCAGCATCGGGATGCGCTGCCAAAGAGGTCGATCGGTTGCTATCATTTTATTCATGGTTTCGGGAATGTCCGGTCCGCCTTTGGAACGGGATCAGGGGGTCTTTTCCCGCTTCAGGTCGTCGAATTTCTTCTTCAGCAGGTTGTTCCCGGAATTGAAGCGGAGCGCCTTTTCGTAGGCCTCGGAGGCCTCCCGGGATTGTCCGGTCCGGACATAGACATCCCCCAGATGTTCGAGAATCGCCGCGTCTTCCGGCAGGGCCGCCGCCGCCTCCTTCAGATAGCGGACCGCCTCTTCCAGCCGGTTTGTCCGGAAACAGACCCACCCGAGCGAGTCGATCATGTATCCGTTCCCCGGTTTCAGTTGGAGCGCCTTGCGGATCATCCGCTCCGCCTCTTCCAGATGGATCCCCCGGTCCGCATACATATAGCCGATGAAGTTCAGGGCCTCCGCATGCTCCGGCTCTATCTTCAGGACCGTTTTCATGGCCTCGACGCTCTCAGCGAACCGGTCGGTCTTTTCGAGGAGCACCCCGAGACTGAAGTGGAGATCGACGCTGTCGGGATTGATGCGCAGCCCCTCCCGGATCAGCCCTTCAGCGGCGGAATATTTTTTCTCTTCTTCATAGATGGAGGCGAGAAAGGCGTAGAGACCCGGGGCATCCCCCTTCTCCCGGATTGCCTGGAGGAGGGAATCGACGGCCTCGGTCACCCGCCGCTGTTTTTTCAGGATCATCCCGATGCGGATCTGGGCGTTGCCGAACTGTTCCGCCGAGGCCGGGATCCCCCGCAGGGTTTCCAGGGCCTTCGCGTTGGCTTTGATCTCCTCATACGTTGTGCCGAGCAAATAGATGAGCCGGTACTCCGTCGGGTATTCCTGTATCAAGGCGGAGAATTTCTCGATCGCCTTTTCGGGCTGACCCCGTTCCAGGTAGATGAGGCCGAGGGTCATCCGCACCTCACGGTTCTTCGCATCCAACGCCAGGGCCTCTTGGAATGCACTTTCCGCTTCATCATAGCGCTGTTCCTGGAGGTACAGTTCCCCCAACTTGATTCTAACTTGCAGCCGGGTGGGGAAGAGATCGATGAAATTCCGATATACCTCGATTGCCTGGGGGATCTTCCGCTGCCGTTCATAGAGGACGGCAAGTTCGATCATGACCGACTCGATTTGGGGCCGGAGCGAAAGGGCCTTTTTGAATCCGGCCTCTGCCTCGTCGTATCGTTTCATTTCCGCCAGGATCCGAGCCAGGTAGTAGTTCCCCATGAAGTGGTCGGGATCGATCTTGAGGAGCTCCTGGAATGCGGCAACCGCTTCATCGAGCTTTTTCATTTCGGCGAGGCTCGTTCCGAGATAGAAACGGGCGGCCGATTTCTTCGGGTCCAGCCCGATCACCCGTCGGTATTCGGCGGCGGCGCTCGGGTAATCCTTCCGGTTCAGGTAGAGACCGCCTAACAGCAGACGCGCATCGATGTCGTCCGGATGCTCCTGCAGGATCTTTTGACAGATCATCATCGCTTTCGCCGCATCCCCTTTTTCCGTGTAGAGCGATGCGAGTTCTTTCTCGAGATAGGGGGAGGCCGGATCGAGACCGATCGCCTCCTCCATCTCCCGGATCGCCTCCTCCATGTTTTCATTCAGGGCATGGAGGATGGCGATGCTGTAGTGAAAGCCCGCCCCTGCGGTTGAAGCGGCCGCGACCGGCGGCGCCGCAGAATTTTCCCGAACGGGGAGGGCGACGCACCCTGAAAGCATCAGAATCACCGGTAAAAACAGAATTGTTAACCGAAAGAACAGCCCTATCATCTCACCTTTTCCTTCCTGCCCAAAGTTTTATTGCCTGCTGCAAGTGCATTTCGATTCTCTTCCGCGGATGTTCCAAAAAAGGTCGGGAGGGCCACCAGCCGCACCCCTTCCGCTTGCCAGCGGGGCAACGCATCCCTGAGCGCCCGCACGGTTTCCGGGTGGGGATGGCCGATCATCAGGACCGGTTTGCCATGCTCCCCTCCCCGCCGGGATGGGCCGGTCAGGTTTTCCAGGGCGGCCGCATGACCCGGAACATGGTCGATGAAGAGGTCCCTCGCGGCAAACCGGACGCCCGTCCGGTTCGCCGCCTCCCTTCCCCGGGAATCCGGGGTGGTCCGGCTGTCCACGAAGTAGAGGCCCCTCTTTTCCAGTTCCTCCATAACCATGGTCAGACGGGCCTCATCCTCCATGAACCGAGACCCCATGTGGTTGTTCACCCCGGAGACATAAGGAACGGCAGTTAGGTTCTCCTGGACCTGTCTCCGGATCTGCCTCTCGTCCATATCGACCATAAGCGCCCCTGCGCCGGGCGACTCCTCCGGGTAGGAACGGGGTTCCATCGGCAGGTGAAGGAGGATCTCCTTGCCGGCCGCGTGGAGAAATCGGGCCGCCTCTACGGCATGGGGGGTGTGGGGAAGAACGGCGAAGGCTATCGGCGCCGGGATTCCGGCCAGTTCCTCCACGATCCGGAGATCGAAACCGATGTCGTCGATGATGACGACAATCGGTCGGCCCTGTTGCCCTGCCTTCGGCGCTGCCGGCTCCGCCGCCTCCCGCGCCAATGTTTTTGGGGTCAGCGCCTTTCCCGGCGCTTCCTTCCGGGGGCTTTGCCGGGTTACGGACAGAGGGGACGC
>MNZQ01000037.1:22949-23422 GCA_001873745.1 Syntrophaceae bacterium CG2_30_58_14 | reverse complement strand
AGGTCGGTAGCGGAGACGATTTTTTATCTGCACTGGCTTGATGAAGACATGGCCAATTTTCTCCAGGAGTTGATTCTGAAAGACCTCGGATTTGACCCCAGCAGTTATTTTGGCGAAGCGGTGAATGAACGTCCTTTTTATCCCTATTTCAAGAAGTGGAAAAGAGAAAGATACATGAACTACCTGGAAGATTGGAACAACGCCAATTTTGATGTCCCGGAATTCATGAAGAATTTCCTGCGGTCCTTTAACAGTGTCCAAATAAAACGAATTAAAGAGGGACAGAGCCCTCTCGCTTTACCTCTCCCTCCTTGTTCACCTTGATTTTAATTTTCAGGTTCCCTACGCAGAGCTCCTTCGGGAGATTCTGCTTTTTTTTGTGGTCGTGAAGATCGGTGTTCTGGTGATTTTCCGCATTTACAAAATCACCTGGCGGTACGTGGGCGTGGCCGATCTGCTGAATATTGTGCTGG
>MNZQ01000037.1:22815-22887 GCA_001873745.1 Syntrophaceae bacterium CG2_30_58_14 | reverse complement strand
CCGATCACGGGGCTGGGCAAGCGCATCTTCCTCGTGGACGGGTTTTTCACGCTGGCGTTTATCGCCACCCTG
>MNZQ01000037.1:0-22800 GCA_001873745.1 Syntrophaceae bacterium CG2_30_58_14 | reverse complement strand
CTCTATCTGGAGGTCATCCGGGAGAAGGGGGCGGGGCGCAAGGGGAAGCGGACGCTGATCATCGGCGCGGGCAATACGGGGGAGATGCTCCTGCGGGATATGGCGCGCAACGGATTCGCGGCTTTCTACCCCATCGGGTTTCTGGATGACGACCGGGCAAAGGCCGGGATGCAGATGCACGGCGTGAGGATATTGGGCAAGTTGGGAAAGATGGAGGAGGTCATCGCGCGGGAGCGGGTGGAGGCCGTCGTCATCGCCATCCCGTCCTTGACCCACAAAACCCTGCGCGAGCTGTACGATGCGGCGCGGAAGCTCAAGGTCGGCGACATCAAGGTGGTGCCGAGGATCTACGATTTCGACAGGCCGGACATCAACCTGAAGGGGCTTGAGGACATCAGCATCGAGGATCTCATCGGCCGCCAGATCATCTCCGTGGATTACCGGGGCATCCGGAATTTTCTCGAGGGGAAAGCGGTGCTGGTCACGGGGGCGGGGGGCTCGATCGGGATGGAGATCGTCACGCAGGTATGCGCGTTCGGCCCGCGGCGGCTCGTCCTTTTCGATATCGACGAAACGGAGCTGCACAACCTGGGGCTGCGCCTGACGCGCCTGTATCCGAATCTTTCCGGGGAGATCGAGTATGTCACGGGCGACGTCCGCGACGAGCTGCGCGTGCGGGAGGTCTTCGCGAAATATCGGCCGGAGATCATCTTTCACGCCGCCGCCTACAAGCATGTGCCCATGATGGAGCACAATCCGCGGGAGGCCGCGAAGGTGAACATCTTCGGGACGTATAACGTCGCCCGCGCCGCCGTGGAGTCCGGGACGGAGACGTTCGTGATGATCTCGACGGACAAGGCCATCCGCCCCACAAGCGTCATGGGCGCCACGAAGCGCATGGCCGAATTCATCTGCCGCTCCTTCAACGAATTAAATAGGGACAGCGCCCTATTAATTTCTTCCCCCCTTACTCCTGCCCCCTTTTCCCCGGAAGATGTGAAATCGACGCGGTTCATGTCCGTGCGGTTCGGCAACGTCCTGGGCAGCCGGGGCAGCGTCCTGCCGCTGTTTCTGGAACAGTTGAAGCACGGCGGGCCGCTCACGGTGACGGACCCGGGGATGAAACGCTACTTCATGACGATCCCGGAGGCGGTCTCCCTGGTTTTGCAGGCGTCCACCCTCGGGCAGGGCGGGGAGGTCTTTGTGCTGGATATGGGCGAGCCCGTGCTGATCTTGCATATCGCCGAGGAGCTAATCCGCCTCCACGGCCTGGAACCCAACCGGGACATCGACATCCAGTTTTCAGGTCCGCGCCCGGGGGAAAAACTGTTCGAGGAGATCCTGACGGCGGAAGAAGGCGCCGACGCCAGTTGCCACGAGAAGATCTTCATCGCCCGCAACAGCTCGAAATACACCATGTCCGAACTTTCAACCATCCTCGCGGAGTTCTCCGCAGCCATCCGCAACCCCTCCCCCGACAGCGACGAAAAAATGAAACAGCTTCTTAGAAAATACGTCAAGCACTACACGCAGGAGATAAAGCAAGGCAAGTGATCGGGGGTCACCCATCATGCTCAGTAACTCGATTTTCTTGCCCAATATGCCCCCCAGTTCGATCTGGATATATGGGCATATTGCCTCATGCCGAACATGTCCACCTGGTGTGTGTTCCCCGGCATCTGGATTCGCTTTCGCGAACCTTGCACACCGTCCACATGAAATATGCCCGTTATTTCAACAAAAAACGGGATTTTGTAGGCCATCTTTGGCAGGGGCGTTACTTTTCCTGCGCCCTGGATGAGCGCCATTTGTACGCGGCGGTTCGGTATGTGGAACGAAACCCGGTTCGCGGCAGTATCGTTTCTTCGGCGGAAGATTACCCCTGGTCGAGCGCGAAAGCCCATATTGGGGGGAGTGAGGATGCTGTCCTTTCGGGACGCTGCTTGCTTACGGAAACTGTGGCAGACTGGCGGCAATATCTGGGGCAGGGGCCGGAAAGCGGGATGGGGCCGGATTCAGCGGAGGAAGCCACTATCATCAAAGCGACGCTGACGGGCCTCCGTGTGGTGCGGAGGATTTCATCAAGGGAGTGGAAAAAATTATTATTGACACCCTAATCCCCTTGTCATATACTGATAAAAAATAATCATATAATATCAATGTGTTAAAAAGAGGACGCTATGAGAGTTGAAGCTATTAAAATGAAGAATGGGTTATTCATCCCTATGAGTGAATCCCTCCGAGAGATACATCAAGAAAAAATTCTGCTTGATATTGCAATTGTGGAGCCTCTCCAAGATGATGCATATGAGGCGCTTGATCAGCTCATTGGTCTATGTGCAACAAAACGCACGGATGCATCACTGAATCACGATGCCATCATTTATGGGACAAAAAAATAACTATGATTTTTGTGGATACAGGAGCCTGGATTGCTGTGACCGATACGTCTGATCAGTATCATCGTCAGGCCGTCGAAATGTATTCCCTGTTGAAAAAACAACGAAAACGATTTGTTACCACTGATTATGTGATTGATGAGGCGGTAACGCGCCTGGGATACGACGCAGGCCATCCGAGCGCCTTGCGATATTTGGATTTGCTTGCACTGGCGCAAGAAAAGGGCACGTTGCGCGTCGTCTATAATACCGAAGCCATTTTTCAGAAAACCATTGCCGTGTTTCGCCGTTATGATACCGCAGATGTTTCACTGACGGATTGTGTGAGTTTTGTGGTTTGTCAGCAACTCGAAATTCTCTACGCCTTCTCGTTTGACAAGCATTTCCCGATCATGGGAATTTCTCTTTGCGCCCTTCCATAAGCTGGTCAATCAAGGGGAGTATGCGGGCGAACGCTTAATCTTCGGATAGGCCGGGAAGGTTCACTTGAAAAATGCCATTGCTGCCAACCGGAATCGGGAAATCCGACTTTCCGGGATGATAGGGGGGCTTGCGGAAACGTGGGTCATGGTGGAATTAGGAACCCGCTGCACATACCAAAAGGGTGCATGAATTGGTCACTCTCCATCTTAAACTGCGCGCACCGTATTTCTACCCGACCAACCTGTAGCATCGGGAGAAACTAATCTACTCGACATTCCCCACTCGGCGGGGAAGATCCGACCGGGGGGGGGGGGAATAACACCGTCCATGAGGGCGGCAGCTCATGGAGGGATGGACATGCCGATCGTTTACGCCGTTTTCATGCTGCTCCTCGTCACGTTCGGCGCGGTGGTGATGAGCCTCGAGATCCTCTCGTCGAACCTGATGTCCCCCTACTTCGGGGGCTCCATCTACATCTGGGGGAGCATCATCAGTTCCTTCATGGTCCACTTCTCCGTGGGCTACGTCCTCGGCGGATACCTGTCGCGGCGGCTCCCGCGGCTTTGGGTTCTGGCGGCCTTCCTCGTCGTCTGCTCGCTCTGGGTGATCCTGATCCCGGCCTTCTACAGGCCGGTCTGCGAGCTCATAGCCGACCGCATCGCCGACGTCCGGCTCGGTTCGCTTACCGCGATGAACCTGATCTTCTTCGTACCGGTCTCGATCATGGCGATGGTCTCCCCCTACATCATCGGAATCACCGCCGTCGGGAGTCGGCCATCGTGGCTGACCGCCGGGATGGTCCTGTTCATCTCCACCGTCGGCTCGTTCTTCGGGACGAACGTGACCGCCTTTTTCCTGATCGGCCTCTTCCCCGTCTCCCGGATCATCGCCGGCCTCGGGCTGATTGGCCTGGCCGTCTCCCTCTTCACGCTCGCGCTTTGTCCCGACCGCCGGATTGCAAAATAGGGAGCGGTTTCATTTCAGATAGCGCTGCTTGTTGTAATTCCGCTTTTCAATCTGATGGATCAGGTCGGTGAAGATGAAATGGTGGAAAGGAAGCATGAGATACCAGTAGAGGCGGCCGTGCAGGCTTCGGGTATCGTAGTGGGCTCTCACCGACAGCACGTTGCCGTGGCCCTGCGGTTGGATCGTGAATTCGAGCCAGGCCTTGCCGGGCAGTTTCATCTCCGCCCGCAATAGAAGTCTTCGGCCGGGTTGCAGATCCTCGACCCGCCAGAAGTCGATGACGTCGTGAATCGCCAGTTTTGAAGAGCTTCTCCGCCCGCGGGAGATCCCGACCCCGAGCAGAAGCCGGTCGATGCCGCCCCGCATGCGCCACATCCAACTGTGATAGAACCACCCCTCCTCGCCCCCGATCTCGCAAATGGACCGGAAAAGGGCGGCGGCGCTCTTGTCGCTCACAAGCGAGTAGGAGGCGGTGTATGCCGGCGGTCCGTCCAGTTCATGCATCTTCACGGCCAGCTCGTGGGCGGGCGGATAGGCGTCCGACCATCGGGTGTGCACCTGGTCCTGCTCTTCCCGGGAGAGGGCCTTGACGATGCTCTGTCTGTACGTCAACGGTTGAAAGGGAATCAACTCCCTTGCCTTTTGGTCCTGACAGACGACCTCATTGGCCAACCCCCGCATCAGGCAGACGGTGATCGCTGCCGGAACCGGCGTAATCAGACTGGCCACATAAGAGAGGAAGCCGATGCCCGAGAACGGGGAGGGCAGAAAAATCCTTTTTACCCCAAGGATGTCCGCCATTTCTTTCAGCATCTCTTCATACGTCAAAATATCGACGCCGCCGATGTCTAAGTGCATGCCCGTCGTTTCAGGCGTCTCTAAGGCGCCGACCAGATATTTGACGACGTCGCGGATCGCGGCCGGCTGGCATCGGTTCTTGGCCCAGCGGGGAATCAGGATGACGAACGAGGTTTTTCACCAGATGTTTGATAATTTCATAGGAGGCGCTGCCGGACCCCACGATGATCGCCGCCCGCAGGACGGTAACCGGAACCTTCCCGCCCGCCAGCTCCTCGGCGACCTTCATCCGGCTGCGCAGGTGATCCGACAACCGGCTGCGCGTATCACCCAGACCGCCCAGATAGATGATGCGCGAAACATGGGCCTGTTCGGCGGCCTTGCGAAAATTGGCGGCGGCCTCTGTCTCGGTTTCCTCAAACTTATCGGGTCCAAGAAGGAGCGAGTGGATCAGGTAATAGGCCGTGTGGACGGCCTGCATCGCCGCGCGCAGGTTCTCCGGTTGGAGGGCGTCTGCCACCACGATTTCCGCGCCAGGCCATCGCGCTTCATAGACGGGGGAGGCAAGCCGCACCATCGCCCTGACCCGGTATCCGCGGGCCAGCAGTTCCGGTATGAGCCTCCCGCCGATGTATCCGGAGGCGCCGGTGACCAGGATCTTTCCGATTTCGGGTCGAGGCCGTGTCAGCAACTCATCGCAGAAGAGCTCTTCCGGCGGAAGTCCCCCAATCGGAAGGTCATTATCCAACATGTCAGCCATCGCTTTTCCTTGCCTTCAAGCGCCGATCGGCGGTTTCCATGCGTCCGTGTTGCGCCGCCGTTTGCGCGGTGAAAAAATGCCATCGCGTCCTGGATGAGATGGTTGTCATCGTCACACATTCAGAGATTCCGCGCAATCGGAATCTCTCTTTTTTCGGTTGTATTTATGGTACAACTGTGTTAGAAAGCATGCACGCGTAATAATCCGCATCCCATTTGAAGAGGGAGTCACCCATGTCCGATCGTATTCGTGAAGAACTGGAGCGCTGGGAGAAAACCACCCTGAACCGGGCCGTCTCGAAATCCCCCGAACGGCAACCCTCTTTCCAAACCACCTCCCATATCGCTCTGAAAAATCTCGCCACACCGCTCGACGTCGAAGACGCCGATTACTGCCGGGATCTGGGGTTTCCCGGGAAATTTCCGTTTACGCGCGGGGTCCAGCCCACCATGTACCGGGGGCGCTTCTGGACGATGCGCCAGTACGCGGGATTTGCGACGGCGGAGGAGACCAACCACCGCTACAAATATCTGTTGAACCAGGGACAGACCGGCCTTAGCGTCGCCTTCGACCTGCCGACGCAGATCGGCTACGATTCCGACCACCCCCTCTCCGACGGCGAGGTCGGGAAGGTCGGGGTGGCCATCGATACGCTGCAAGACATGGAGATCCTCTTCGACGGCATCCCGCTGGACAAGGTCTCCACGTCGATGACGATCAATTCGACGGCGGCGATCCTGATGGCGATGTACATTGCGGTTGCCGAAAAACAGGGGGTGAAGAGCGACCTTCTGCAGGGGACCATCCAGAACGACGTCCTGAAGGAATATGCGGCCCGGGGAACCTATATCTTTCCGCCCCACGAATCGATGCGGATCGTCACCAATATCTTTGCCTTTTGCAAGGACCGCGTTCCCCGATGGAATTCGATCAGCGTCAGCGGCTACCACATGCGCGAGGCCGGTTGCACCGCCGTCCAGGAGGTGGCGTTCACACTGGCCGACGGCATTGCCTATCTGGAGGCCGCCATTCAGGCGGGGCTGGATGTCGATACCGTCGCCTCCCGGATCGCGTTTTTTTTCTGCTGCCACAACAATTTCATCGAAGAGGTCGCAAAATTCCGGGCCGCCCGCAGGCTCTGGGCGACCATCATGAAGGAGCGCTTCAAGGCCAAAAAAGAGGAGTCCTGCATGCTGCGGTTTCATACCCAAACGGCGGGCTGTTCGTTGACCGCGCAGCAGCCCGACAATAATGTGGTCCGGGTTGCCTTTCAGGCGATGGCTGCAGTGTTAGGCGGAACCCAATCCCTCCATACCAACTCCAGGGACGAGGCCTATGCGCTGCCGACCGAGGATTCGGTGAGGCTCGCACTTCGAACCCAGCAGATCATCGCCTACGAAAGCGGGGTTGCCGATATGATCGACCCGCTGGGAGGCTCCTATGTCGTGGAGGCGCTCACCAACGAAATCGAGGGAAAGGCGATCGAGTACATCAAAAAGATCGAGGCGATGGGCGGTGCGGTCCAGGCCATCGCGTCGGGCTATATTCAGAAGGAGATTGCGGAGAGCGCCTATCAGTATCAGAAGGAGATCGAGGCGAAGAAACGGATTGTCGTCGGGATCAACCGGTTTCAGATGGAGGAAAAACCGCTTACGGACATCCTCCGCATCCGGCCGGAGGTGGAGGAGTATCAAAAGGAAAAACTCTCCAAAATTAAAAAAGAGCGGAACAACGTAAAAGTCAAGGAGACCCTTGCGCTGCTGAAAAAGGCGGCCCGGGGAAAGGACAATGTCGTTCCGCCCATCCTGGAAGCGGTCAAGGCCTATGCCTCTCTGGGTGAGATCTCAGACACGCTGCGGGAGGTATTCGGGGAATACCGTCAATCATAATCGAACGCGGGTTGGGGAGGGAAAAAAGCGATGGCGCGGAAGATTCGAGTACTCATTGCGAAACCGGGACTGGATGGTCACGACCGGGGCGCCAAGGTCATCGCCCGGGCGCTCCGGGACGCCGGAATGGAGGTGATCTACACCGGGATCCGGCAGACGCCCGAACAGATTGCCGGCGCGGCGATTCAGGAGGGGGTCGATATCGTCGGGCTCTCCAGCCTCTCCGGCGCGCACAACAGGCTCTTCCCGAAGGTGGTTCAGCTCCTCCGGGAGAGGGGCGCTGCGGATATCCTCGTTTTTGGAGGGGGGATCATCCCCGTCAACGACATTCCCGCGCTGAAGGAGTCCGGCGTCCGGGAGATCTTTCTCCCCGGCGCCTCCACGGAGGATATCATTCAATACATCCGGGACAACATCAAATAAGAAAATGGGGACAGGTACAATTTTTCCAAGAAAATTGTACCTGTCCCCATTTTCGTTCATTTTCGTTACAGCGTGAAGCGCCAGGCGCAGAACCAGTCGTCGGGGTGCTGGTCGGGCGGGCAGGCGATACAGGCGGTTCGGATCCGGGGATCGATCTGCTCGGCGAAGGTTCGGTACTCGACAAGGCCGCCCGATTTGCACGGATAATCCTCGAGCCCCTTCTTCTTCCGCGCCGCCTGGACGCGGCAGTTGTCCATCCGGAAGAGGAGGCTCGCCGGCCCCTCTTCGACGATCGACTGGACGTTGATCCCGGCATAGAGGCGGAAACCGAGCGCCCTCTTCAGACCGGGAAGCCCCGGATGCTTCGGCAGGCCGAGGAACCGCCGGATCGACCACGCCTCGAACGGGGAAAAGCGGGCCCAGCAGGAGTCGTTGCAGCGCTTGGCGTCCCAGATCCCATAGCCCGCCTCGACCCCCTGGAACCAGACGCCGTCGCCGGCGAGCCAGTTCCGTCCCAGATCGCCGAGCAGCAGCAGCAGCTTCTCCTTCGGCATCGCGGCGAGCGCCTTCGGGACGCCGTTTTCCATCTCGAAGTCGAACGCCTCGGAGAGCCGCTTCATCTGGATGGCGCCGCTCTTTTCCCAGACCGCCCCGAGCAGTTCCAGCGCCTTGGCCATCCCCATCTGATGCTCCACCTCGGCAAACCAGAGGGTGTGGTGGACCATCGTTCGGTGGAAGAAATCGACCACCAGACGGACCAACTCCTCTTGGCTCAGCCCCTCCACCCTTTCAACATCCTGCGCCATCGGCCTTTCCCCCTTTCGGAATATACCCAAACCTGGAGGCGCTACTCTAAACGGTGCGGCCGGAGATTTCAAGCGGAATTCACGCGCACCGGCTTGACCCGGCGCGTCCCCAAGGGAGGGTGAAATTTCTTGACAATGAATGGGGGTTTGGGATAGGGATAGCCCGTTTGTTTCATCACGCCTCGGGATTTTGCATTCTCACGACAGAGACCGATTGCGATCTGGGAACTTATCCCGCGCTTAAAAGGTGGTGACCGGGTGACCATGTATTTCACCAAAAATACGCTGAATCAATCGAAAGAACTCTCCGACAAGTGGGAAGAGGAGGTGCGGCAAACCGTTGCGCGGACCCCCGATCAGAAGGCCCGCTGCTCCACCGTTTCCGACCTGGAGATCAAACGTCTCTATACACCAGAAGACATTGAGAAAACGGATTTCGCCCGGGACATCGGCGCGCCCGGCGAATTTCCCTTCCTCCGCGGCAACCAGGCGACCGGCTATCGCGGCCGCTACTGGACCTTCCGGATGTTTTCCGGGATGGGGAGCGCTTTTGACACCAACGCCCGCTGGCACATGCTCCTCAAGGAGGGCAATGCGGGCCTCAGCACCGCCTTCGATTTCCCGACGCTGATGGGCTACGACAGCGACTCCCCGAAGGCGCGCGGCGAATGCGGCCGCTGCGGTGTCGCGATCGACACCCTCGATGATTTTCGGACCCTGATGGAGGGGATCCCGATGGACCGGGTAACCACCTCCATGACGATCAACCCCCCCGCGACCGCCCTCTGGGCGATGTACTGCGCGGCGGCGGAGAGCAAGGGGGCATCCCTCGCCCAGATCGGCGGGACGATCCAGAACGACATGCTCAAGGAGTTCATCGCCCAGAAGACCTTCATGTGCCCGCCGGAGCCGTCGGTCCGGCTGATCAGCGACACCGTCGAGTTCGGCACGAAGCACGTCCCGAACTGGAACACGATCAGCATCAGCGGCTACCACATCCGGGAGGCGGGTTCGACGGCGATCCAGGAGCTGGCCTTCACGCTCAGAGACGGGATCGAGTACGTCGAGGACGTCATCCGCCGCAAGGGGCTCGACGTGGATGAATTCGCCCCGCGGCTCTCCTTCTTCTTCAACGCCCACATCGACTTCTTCGAGGAGATCTGCAAGATGCGCGCGGCCAGGCGAATCTGGGCGCGGGTGATGCGCGACCGCTTCCACGCGAAGAACCCCCGCTCCTGGTGGATGCGCTTCCACACCCAGACGGCAGGCTGCTCGCTGACCGCCCAGCAGCCGTACAACAACGTCGTCCGGACGGCGGTCGAGGCGCTCGCGGCCGTCCTCGGCGGGACGCAGTCCCTCCATACGAACTCCCTCGACGAGGTGCTCTGCCTCCCCTCCGACCACGCGGTCGAGATTGCGCTGCGCACACAGCAGATCCTCGCCGAGGAGACCGGCGTCGCCAACACGATCGACCCGCTGGCCGGCTCCTATTTCGTCGAGTCCCTGACGAACAAGATGGAAGAGGAGGCTTGGGCGTACATCGAGAAGATCGACGCGATGGGCGGGATGGTTTCTGCGATCGAAAAGGGGTTTCCGCAGTTGGAGATCGCCGACGCCGCCTACCGTTTCCAGCAGCAGATCGATGCGGGCGAAAAGACCATGGTCGGCGTGAACAAATACGCGAGCAGCGCGAAGCAGGAGATCCCTGTCCAGGACATCAACCCGCAGGTCGAGGAGGAGCAGATCGCCCGCCTAAGCGCCGTGAAGCGGAGGCGCGACTCCCGCGCGGTGAAGCGGGACCTCGACGAGTTGAAAAGCGCCTGCAAAACGGGGAAGAACGTGATGCCCTTCTGCATTCAGGCGGTGAAGGAGCTTGCCACGGTGCAGGAGATCTGCGACGTTTACCGGGAAGTCTTCGGCGAATACCGCGACCCGGGTCTCTATTAGGGGAAATGGGGACAGGTACATTTTTTCTGAAAGAAAAAATGTACCTGTCCCCATTTCCCGACCCTGAGGGAACGAGATGGCGGAGAAAAAGATACGGATTATGGTGGCCAAACCGGGTCTGGACGGCCATGACCGGGGCGCGCGGATCCTCGCCCGCTGTTTCCGGGATGCGGGCTTTGAGGTGATCTACACGGGCTGCCACCAGACCCCGGAACAGATCGCCGCGGCGGCGATTCAGGAGGACGTGGACATCGTCGGCCTGAGCTGCCTCTCCGGCGCCCACCGCTACCTTTTTCCCCGCGTGGTCGAGATCCTGAAGGAGAAAGGGGCGGCGGATATCACCGTGATCGGCGGCGGGATCATCCCCGATCAGGATTTCCCGTCGCTCTACGACGCCGGCATCAAGGCGATCTTCACCCCCGGCGCCCCGCTCGACACGATCGTCCAGTGGGTCCGGACGAACGTTCAGCCGCGGAATGAATAGCAGTGGAAATGGGGACAGGTACAATTTTTCTTTCGGAAAAATTGTACCTGTCCCCATTTCCACCCTACTTTGTTAAGGATTTTCTATGACAGAGGAATTCGAAGGGATGGAACAGCTCCGCAAGATCCGGGCGGGCGACGTCCGGACTGCGTCCCGACTGATCCGGAACCTGGAGGATGAGCTCCCCGAGGCGAAGAGCGCCATCCGGCGGATCTTTCCCCACACCGGCCGCGCTCACGTCGTCGGGATTACGGGATCACCCGGCGCCGGGAAGAGCACCCTCGTCGATGCGCTGATCGCCTCCTTCCGGAAGCGGGAAAAGACCGTCGGCGTCCTCGCTGTCGATCCAACCTCCCCGTTCACCGGCGGCGCCATCCTCGGCGACCGGATCCGGATGCAGCGGCACGCGGAAGACCCGGGCGTCTTCGTCCGCAGCCTTGCCACCCGCGGCGCACTGGGCGGCCTCTCGAAGGCCGTCGGCGACGCCGTCCACGTGATGGACGTCATGGGGAAAGACCTGATCCTGGTGGAGACCGTGGGGACCGGGCAGCAAGAGGTGGAGATCATCAACCACTCCCACACGGTGATCGTCGTCCTCGTCCCCGGGATGGGCGACGAGATCCAGGCGATCAAGGCGGGGATCATGGAGATCGCCGACATCTTCGTGATCAACAAGGCGGACCGTGACGGCTCTCACCAGCTTGAAAGCGAGCTCATGTCCATGCTGAACATGGTCCCGGAGTTCCAGGGCGGCTGGCGTCCGCCGATCGTCCGGATCGGCAACTGCTTCGAACCCGGCCCCTTCGGAGAGAGCCTGGAGGAGCTCGCCGCCGTGATCGGCGACCATTACCGGCGGCTCGTGGAGACCGATCTCTTGGGCGACCGGATGAGGCGCAAGACGATGGTCGAGATCCACGAGGCGCTCCGCGACGCGATCCTGGCCCCGATCCTGAAGGAGATGACGGAGAGCGGGGAGATGGAGGAGATCGCCGGGCGGCTCCTGCGGAAGGAGACCGACCCCTACACGATCGCCGCGGAGGTCGCCCGCCGCCGCCTGAAATGACGGATATGGGGTCACCCATTCACTCGAAAGGATGGCGGAGTTGGAACCCACCGCAGATGCGAGAGAAACGCTGCTGGAGAAGTACCGTCGGGGCTTGGTCCAGGTCTATACCGGGAACGGCAAGGGGAAAACGACGGCCGCCTTCGGTCAGGCGTTGCGCGCCGTCGGCCAGGGGTTCCGGGTCTGCATCATCCAGTTCATGAAGGGGCGCAAGTACGGCGAATTTCTCGCCGCCGAACGCTTCCTCCCGAACCTGACCGTCCGCCTCTCCGGGCTCGACAGCTTCGTCATGCGGGACAACCCCGCGCCGCTCGACATCGAGCTTGCGAAACAGGGACTCGCCCTCGCCCGCGAGGCGGTCGCCTCGGGGGACTACGAGATGGTCATCCTCGACGAGATCAACGTCGCGGTCGATTTCAAGCTGGTCCCCGTTGCCGACGTGATCGACCTCATCCAGACCAGGCCGCCCGCGGTTGATTTGGTCCTCACCGGCCGCTACGCCCCGCCGGAGATCATCGCCCTCGCCGACACGGTGAGCGAGATCCGCGAGGTCAAACACCACTACAACGCCGGAATCAAGGACCGCGCCGGGATCGAATACTAATGGAATTATCGATTATCGCATCCGGGAGCAATGGGAATTGCTGTCATGTACAATCCGACGGCGCCTCCGTCCTGTTCGACGCCGGGAAGAGTTTTTCCGAAACGGCCGGGCGGATGGCCCTCCTGGGGAAAGAGATTCGGGAGGTGGACGGCATCGTTCTCTCCCACGCGCATGGGGACCATTACCAGGGAATCGGGCCGATCGCGAGGCGGCTTGCGATTCCCGTCTATGTCCGCAAGGAGGTTTATGCGGCCTGCCGGCGGAAGCTTGGACCGCTGGAGGTCCGCCATTTCGACGGTGAATTCCGAATCAAGGACCTTGCGATCACGCCGATCGAAACCTCCCACGACGTCGCCTCCTGCGGGTTTGTCGTCGGCCGTTTCGGGATGTTCACGGACACGGGCTGCGTGACATCCCAGATGAAAGAGGCGATCCGGAAGCTGGACGCGGTGCTTTTGGAATCGAATTACGATGAAGAGATGTTGATGAACGGGCCCTATCCGCGCTATCTCAAGGAGCGGATCGCATCAGAACTCGGCCACCTGAGCAACGACGACGCGAGCGATTTCATTTGCCGGCACGGGCGCCATCTCTCGATGGTCTTTCTGGCGCACCTATCCCAGCAGAACAACACCGCCGAAAAGGTGCGGGAAGCCTTTGAATCGTTGAATGCGGATCGGCCCTACGTGGTCTGCTCCAGATCCCGGCAGACGGGAACGTATCTGCTGAATGGGGGTCAGGCCAGGACCTGACCCCCAGGTTTGTTAGCGGCAGCTTATGCAGACCGCCAGATTCTCCAACGGTACACCGGCCGTCCGGCTGATGTACTTCAACTGATCTTCGGGCGCAAAATAACGGCCGCACACCTTGCAGGTCGCCATCTTGAACGTCCGGCCCCAGATCGTCCGGCTGTCGCCGGTCTTTGTGGTCTCCATCTCGATATGCCCCGTGGGGCAGATGTAGGCGCAGGCGCCGCAGCCGATGCAGACCTGCGAGTTTTCATGAAAGGGGGTCCCCACGGTCTTGTCGGCCCCGCGGAACGAAAAACCGATCGCGGAGACGCCGACGACCTGCTCGCAGGTTCGGACGCAGAGGCGGCAGAGGATGCACTTCCCCTTATCGGTATCCGCCGTGAACCTTGGCTCCGGCTTCACGCCCATCTGTTCCGCGAGGTCCTGGATGAGACCCGACCCGGGGCAGCGGGCGAGGAGGAGCTGGAGCACCAGACGGCGGACCGCCATGACGCGCTCGCTCTTCGTATCAACCGCAATCCCATCCTCCGCCGGGTAGAGGCAGGAGGCGACGATCTTGGCGCGGTTCCCCTGTTTGACCTCGACGACGCAGAGCCGGCAGGCCCCGGCGGAGCCGACCTCGTCATGCGTGCAGAGGGTCGGGATTTCGATACCATTTTCACGGGCCGCATCGAGAACGGTTGCCCCGTTTTCGGCCTCAATCTTCTTACCGTCAATAATGAATTTCGCCATTTTCCCTTACCTTTATTTTACGGTTACCGCATCGAATTTACAGCTCTCATAACAGGCGCCGCACTTGATGCATTTTTTTCGGTCGATCACATGGGGTTTTTTCTTCTCGCCCGTGATGCACTTCACGGGGCACTTCTTCCGACAGACGCCGCAGCCCGTGCATTTTTTCTTGTCGATGCTGTACGCGATAAGCGCCTTGCAGACCGCCGCGGGACAACGCTTCTCGCTGATGTGCGCCTCGTACTCATCCCGGAAATACTGGATCGTGCTGAGGACCGGGTTCGGGGCGCTGCCGCCCAAGGCGCAGAGCGATCCGTCGATGATCGCCTTGGACATCTCCTGGAGGAGTTCGATGTCGCCCGCTTGCCCCTTGCCGGCGCAGATCTCCTCGAGGATGTCCTTCATCCTCCGGATGCCCTCGCGGCAGGGAACGCACTTTCCGCAGGACTCGGATTCAAGGAATTCGATGAAGTAATGGGCGATATCGACCATGCAGGTCCGATCGTCCATGATGATCATGCCGCCCGAGCCCATCATCGACCCGGCCTTCCGCAGTTCGTCGAAATCGACGGGGAGATCGATCAGCTTCTCGGGGATGCAGCCGCCGGAGGGGCCGCCGGTCTGGACCGCCTTGAACTTCCGGCCGCCGGGGATTCCGCCGCCGATTTCATAGACGATGTCCTTGAGCGGCGTCCCCATCGGCACCTCGACCAGGCCGATGTTGTTGATCTTGCCGACGAGGGAGAAGACCTTCGTGCCGGTGCTGTTCTTCGCGCCGATCCCGGCGAACCACTTCCCGCCCCGGGTCAGGATCGCAGGGACGTTCGCCCAGGTCTCGACGTTGTTGAGGTTGGAGGGCCGGTCCCAGAGGCCGTGCTCGACGGTGTGGATGTACTTCGCCCGCGGTTCGCCGGCCGCCCCCTCGAGGGAGGCCATGAGCGCGGTCGATTCGCCGCAGACGAAGGCCCCGGCGCCCTTGCTGATTTTGATGTCGAAATCGAAGCCGGTCTCAAAGATGTTTTTCCCGAGGAGACCGCATTTGCGGGCCTTCGCGATCGCGAAGGCCAGGTTCTTCACGGCCAGCGGGTATTCGTTCCGGACATAGATGTAGCCTTCGTGGGAACCGATGGCGAAGGCGCCGATGATCATCCCCTCAATCACGCTGTGCGGATCGCCCTCCATGACGCTCCGGTCCATGTAGGCGCCGGGGTCGCCTTCGTCGCCGTTGCAGATCACGTATTTGATCTCGCCTTCGGCGTCACGGCAGCTTTTCCACTTGAGGCCGGTGCGGAAACCGCCGCCGCCTCGTCCGCGCAGCCCCGAGGCGATCACGTCCGCGACGATCGCCTCCGGCTTCATCCCGGTGAGCGCCTTGTAGAGGCTGAAGTAACCGCCCTTGGCGATGTACTCGTCAAGGCTCTCCGGATCGATGAGGCCGCAGTTGCGCGTCGCGATCTTGACCTGTTTTTTATAGAAAGGAATCTCCTGGATCGTGGGGATCCCCCGCAGATAAGCGGGCGCCGCTCCCTTGAAGTAGCGCTTCGCCCCGCCCAGGACGATGAACTCCTCCTCGTCCATCCGGTAGAAGGGTTTGATCGCCTCGATGGTCCCCTTCGCGACCTGGTCCAAAAGCGCCGGCGCCTTCTTCGCCGTCATCTTGCTGTAGGCGAGTCTCGGTTTGCCCGGCAAAAGGACGTCCACCAGGGGTTCCATGCAGTCCATCCCCATGCTGGCCGTCCGGCTCAGGATGATATCCAGATTCCGCTCCTTGATCTCCGCTTCGAGGGCGTTGTAAACCTCCTGGGCCCCCGAGGCGATGCCGCTGGTCGCCATCCCGACCATGATCTTTATCCGGGAGGGGATGAGCGCCGCGAGCCCCCGTTTCCCTGCTTGGTTTAAATCATCAAGTGTCTTGATTTTACTCACTTTGTCACCCCTATTGTCTGTAGTTTCTCAAAATCTTGGGAATCTCGTCCTGGGTCAGGTAGGCATGAATGTTCCCGCCGATCCGCATGACGGGCGCCAGGCTGCAGCATCCTAAGCACCGGACCTGCTCCAGCGTAAACATCCCGTCCCCGGTCGTTTCGCCGCACCGGATCTCCAGGTCCCGTTCCAGCCTCTCCATCAGGGTCAGGGCCCCTGTGACGTGACAGGCCGTGCCGGCGCACACCTCGACCAGGTATTTCCCCCTGGGGGTCAGGCTGAAGGCGTTGTAAAACGTCGCCACCTCGTAGATCCGGGCGAGCGGAACATCCACGACCTCATTCAGGAAGATCAGGGCGTCCTTGGGAAGATAACCGAACGCCCCCTGCATATCCTGAAGAATGGCTATCAAAGAGCTTTTCTCCGCGCCGTACCGATCGACGATCTCCTTGACCTGCTTCTCCACGGTTTTGTCTTTTTTCATGCTCAAGTCACCTTATCCTGTTATGGTCTGTCGGCGCATTCCTGTATCCCTATACCCAAGATACCGAATGGTCGATCTTGTTTTGCAGCTTCTTGAATTCCAGATCCACCCTGGCCTGAATAACCTGCATCTGATCCGGCGTGAGATGACGGAAACGGCCCTGCAGTTTCAGGTAATCCTCGACGGGCCGGCGTTTCTCCGGGATTTCCACCGTCAGCTTGTAAACGCCGTTCTCCACCTCGTAGAGGGGAAAGATTCCCGTCTCGAGGGCGAGGCGTCCGAGCTTGATGCAGGTCTCGGAGGCGGACCGCCATCCGGTGGGGCAGGTCACTAAGCAGTGGATGTAGGAGGGGCCCTTCACCCGCCTTGCCTTCTTCACCTTGTTCATGAAATCGAGCGGGTAGCTCGGGGAGGCCGTCGCCACGTAGGGCAGGTTGTGCTGGACCATGATCTCGGCCAGGTTCTTCTTCCAGACCTGGTTCCCGGGGATCTTCTTTCCGGCGGGGGCGGTTGTCGTGGAGGCGAGAAACGGGGTGCCGCTGGAGCGCTGGATGCCCGTGTTCATGTACGCCTCGTTGTCGAAGCAGACGTAGAGCATGTCGTGGCCGCGTTCCATCGCCCCGGACAGGGCCTGGAAGCCGATGTCCATTGTCCCGCCGTCGCCGCCGATCGCAACGGACTTCACGCGCCGGTCGGCGATCTTTCCTTTGCGGCGCAGGGCCCGGAGCCCCGCCTCGACGCCCGAAGCCACCGCGGCGGCGTTGGGGAACGCGACGTGGATCCAGGGCAGGGTCCAGGCCGTCGTCGGGTAAAGGCTGGAGATCACCTCCATGCAGCCGGTCGCGTTGGTGATGACCGTGTCCTTCCCGAGCGCCTTGCACATCAGACGAATCGCCAGCGCCTCGCCACACCCCTGGCAGGCCCGGTGGCCGGCGTTGAAGAATTCCTCCTTGCTGACCAGCTTCGGGGCGTACAGGTCGAAGTTTTCGACGACGCTTTTCGTATATTTCTTTACCGTAGTCATTATCCCCTCACTCCGTAAAATACGTATGGTTCAGAAAGTTTTCCCCGGGCCGCCTGCCGGACCATCTCCATGAAATCCTCCACCTGGACGTCCCGGCCGCCGAGACCGATGATGTAGTTCACGATCGCCGGACGAACCGGCTCTTCGTACAGCGCGGACCGGATCTCCGAGAAGACGGGGCCGCCGGGGCCGCCGAAGGAGCAGGCGCGGTCCGTCACGGCGAGGACCCGGATCCCCTGAACGGCCTTTCTCAGCTCGGCAAAGGGGAAGGGCCGCCAGAGCTTGATCTTCAGGAGTCCTGCCTTCACGCCCTGCTTGCGCAGCTCTTCCACGGCGATCTCCGCCGTTTCGCCCATCGAACCCATCGTCACCAGAGCTACATCGGCGTCCTTGGTCCGGTAGGCCTGGATCGGCTCATACCTCCGGCCGAAGAGCTTTTCCCATTCCTTCCAGACCTCGAGAATGATCTTTTTGGAGTTGACGATCGCCACGTTCTTGGCCTTCTGCGCCTCCGCATAGATCTCCGGCATGGCCAGGGTCCCCATCGAGACGGGCCGGTCGGGATGCAGCGTGGCGTAGGGAACGTATTCGGGCAGGAAACGGTCCACCTCCCCCTGGTCGGGCATGATGATCGGTTCAACCATGTGGGTGAGCTGGAAACCGTCCATGTTCACGTTCACGGGGAGCATCACCTCGCGGTGCTCGGCGACCTTGAAGGCCTGGATGGTCATATCCACCACCTCCTGGCCGTTATCCGCAAAAAAGGAGATCCAGCCCGTATCGCGCTGGGGCATGATGTCGCTGTGGTCGTTCCAGATGTTGATCGGACCCGATATGGCCCGGTTGGCGATCAGCATGACGATCGGAAGCCGCATCGCCGACGTAATCGGCAGAACCTCGTGCATGTAGAGGAGGCCCTGGGAGCTCGTCGCCGTCACCACGCGGGCGCCGGTCGCCGAGGCGCCCATCGCGGCGCTCAGCGCGGAGTGTTCGGACTCCACGGTGATGAAGGAGGCGTCCACCCGTCCGTCGTTGACGATGTCCGAGAGGTGCTCGGCCACATGGGACTGAGGCGTGATGGGATATACGGCCGCCACATCAAACTTGCAGAGTGCGGCCGCCTCCGCGGACGCAATCGCTACTTCCATTCCTACTCGCTTGCCCATCCTTCTATTCCTCCTCATTCACCATTTTGATGGCGCCGGGCCAGCACTCATGGGCGCAGATTCCGCACCCCTTGCAGTAGTCCAGGTTCGCCTCAAAAAATCCGTCCGCGTCCTCGGTCACGCACCCCTCTGGGCAGTAGATATAGCATACGCCGCACTTGATGCATTTTGCATTATCCCAGAGCGGGCGCTTCGCCCGCCAACTCCCGGTGTGATATTCCCTGGAGCTGCCCGGCCGGAAAACCATGCACCCGGGATTGACCTCTTGCCAGGTTTCTGGCCATTTCTTCTCTGTCATCGCGATACCTCAAGAGTTATTTTGATCCTTTGCTGATGATTCGGACCTCTTTGTAAGCCCGCTTCGCGGCAGCCTGGTTCTTCGGTGCAATTCGGCCGAACCTCTCCTTGATCGGAGCGTCGAGGGATTCGATCTTCACGGCGCCCGTCAGCTTGACCAGGGCGCCCAGCATGGTGGTGTTCGTGATCGGCACGCCCAACTCCTCCCTGGCGATCCCCGTCGCGTCGCAGGTAGCGATTCGGCCCTCGAAGCGGATGTTCTTCTTCAGTTCTGCCAGCGTTTTCGTGGTGTTGACCAGCAGGATCCCCGTCGGTTTCAACCCCTCGGTCACGTTGACCAGCGCAACAAGGCTCTCGTCGAGGACGACGACCACGTCGGGATGGTAGATGCCCGAGCGGATCTTGATCTGCCTGTCGTCAACCCGGTTGAACGCGGTCACCGGCGCCCCGCGGCGCTCCGGCCCGAAGCTCGGGAACCCCTGGGCATACTTTCCCTCTTCGATGGCGGACAGGGCCAGCAGTTCCACCGATGTGACCGCCCCCTGACCGCCCCTCCCATGCCATCTGATTTCTAACATTCGTCAAATCTCCCGTAGTGGTAAGCTTTTTAAAAAAACGCTGTTTCTGTATCTCACCTGAGATGGGCTGTCAATAACTTTTAGTTTAATTAGGGACAGAGCCCCTATTAATTCCGAATTAATAGGGGCTCTGTCCCTAATTAAACGCCGCGGCGGAATTCGAGGCACTTGGCGAGCGTCATCCGGTCCGTGTACTTGAGGTCGCCGCCCATCGGGACGCCGAGGGCGATCCGCGTCACCTTCACGCATCGTTCCTTCAGGAGCTTCGAGAGCAGCAGGGCCGTCGTCTCCCCCGGCACGCTCGGGTTTGTCGCCACGATCACCTCTTCGACGGGGTGGGCGGCGAGCCGTTCGAGCAGTTCGCGGATCCGGAGCTGTTCCGGACCGATCCCGTCCAGCGGGGAGAGCGCCCCGTGGAGGACGTGGTAAACCCCGCGGTATCCGCCGCTCGCCTCCAGCGCGATCAGCGAATCGGGCTCCTCGACGACGCAGATGAGCGCGCGGTCCCGCGCCGGGTCGGCGCAGATTTCGCAGAGATTTCCCTCGGATAAGTTGAAGCAGACGGAGCAGAAGCGGATCTTCCGTTTCACGTCTAACAGGCTCTCGGCGAAGCGGCGCACCTCCTCTTCCGAGGCGCGGAGGACGTGGTTCGCCAGACGCGCCGCGGTCTTCTCCCCGATGCCGGGAAACTTAGAGAACTCCTTGATCAGGCGCTTTATGGGCAGGGCGTAGCCGGACATGGCGCCCCCTACATCAGGCCAGGGATCTGCATCCCCCCGGTGATCTTCCCCATCTCGGAGGCGGCCATCTCCTGCGCCTTCCGGATCCCCTCGTTCAGAGCCGCGACGATCAGGTCCTGAAGCATCTCGACGTCATCGGGATTGACGACCTCCTTTTCGATCTTCAGCGAGAGGATCTCGAACTTGCCGTTGACTCTGACCGAGACCATCCCGCCGCCGGCGGTGGCTTCGACGCTCTTCGTCGCCAGCTCCTCCTGGAGCTCCACCATCCGCTCCTGCATCTTCTTCGCCTGCTTCATGATGTTTCCGAAATTCTGCACCGATACGACCTCCTCATCTATCATTTTTACGAGTCGGGAGAGATATCCTCCTCATCCGGTTCTATCACAACGGGGGGCGCCGCGGCGGTCCCCGGCGCGGGGGGATCGATCACCTTCACGTCCCGCACCTCCGCGCCGGGAAAGGCGTCAAGGATCTTCTGCACGAGCGGGTGGGAAAGCGCCTCCCGCCGGATCTCCTGAATCCGCTGATTCTTCGCCGCCCGGCCGTTTCCGTTCCCGTTGCCATTGCCATTGCGCGCATGGGTCGAACCGCCGGCCTCCGGCGCAAACGTCTCGATCGAAAGGGCCGTCTCCCGCCCGAAAAATTGCCGGCCGTGTTCGGCAAGCGCCGCTTTCCGCCCGATGACGTCGTCGAGGAAAAGATACCCCTTCTCGAAGCCGATCCGCAGACGCCCCGGCTCGCAGCAGAGGCACCTCCCCGATTCGATCTTCGCTGAGAGGGCCGGGTCCTGCCGCTTCACGAACTCCCGGTATCCCTGCCAGTCCTTTTCCGGGATTCCGCCGCCGCCCGTTCCAGCGCCGCTGCGGTAGGGCGCGCGCTCTTCCGCCGCGGTGGTCGCTAAGGTCGCGGCGGACGCGGCGCCGCCGCCCGGAGGCGCGCCGTTTCGGCCTCCCGCCCGGGATGCCTCGCCGCCCCCGCGGGCGGCAAACCCTGCGGCGCCTTCGGCGACGGAAACGTCTTCCCCTGCCGTGCGATGGGCCTGTATTTCGCGGTTCGCCGGATAGGCCGCCGCAGCGTCCCCCCCGCTCCCCGATTTTGCTAACATTTTTGAGGTTGCCGGCCTGGACGCCACCTCTCCCCGGTTTTCCGCCGCGCGTCCCCCTCCGGAACCCCCCGCCGCTGGCCCGCCTCCGAGCCGCCTCTCCAGCCCCTCCATCCGGGCGAGAACCGCCTCGATCGGGATCATCGGCTCCAAAAAGGTCATCCGGCAGAGGATCGCCTCCAGGTTCAGCCGCGGGTTCTGGCTCCGGCGGACGTTCTCCTCCTCGGCCATCAGGATCTCCAGATAGCGCTGGAGCGTTTCCGTCGATTGCCCCGCGGTTTGCCCCTTCAGTTTCGCCGCCTCTTCCGCCGGCAGATCGACCAGCGGCTCCTTCTCCCCCGCGATCGCGATGAAGAGCAGGTTCCGGAAGTGGCCGAGCAGCGTCTGGTAGAAATAGCGCATGTCGAGGCCGGCGTAGTAGGCCTCGTCGATGATCTTAAGGCAGCGCCCGGCGTCCCGCGCGAGGACCGCCTCGGAGAGCAGGAAGAGGAAGCGCCGGTCGGAGCGGCCGAGGATCTCCTCCACCGCCGGATCCCCGATCTCGAATCCCGCGTAGGAGATCACCTGGTCGAAGATGCTCTGCGAGTCGCGGAGGCTCCCGTCCCCCGCCTCGGCGATCCAGGCCAGGCCGTTTTCGCTGATATTTATCCCGTCAGCCGCCGCGATCTTCTTCAGATTTTCGGCGATCTGCTTTAGTGGGATCCGCCGGAAGTCGAAGCACTGGCAGCGGGAGAGGATCGTCGCCGGCACCTTCTGGGTCTCCGTCGTCGCGAAGATGAAGATCACGTGGCCGGGCGGCTCCTCGAGGGTTTTCAACAGCGCGTTGAACGCGGCGTTGCTTAGCATGTGGACCTCGTCGATGATGTAGATCTTGTAGCGGCACGAGGCGGGGGCGAACTTTACGTTCTCGCGGAGCATCCGGATCTCGTCGACCCCATTGTTCGAGGCGCCGTCGATCTCGCGGACGTCGATCGCGTTTCCATTCGTGATTTCAACGCAATGGCTGCATTGATTGCAGGGGGTGGGCGTCGGCCCTGTTTCGCAGTTCAGCGCCTTCGCGAGGATCCGGGCGATCGAGGTCTTCCCGACCCCGCGCGGCCCGCTGAAGAGAAAGGCGTGAGCGATCCGCTGCTGGCCGATCGCGTTTTTCAGCGTCCGGACCACATGCTCCTGTCCCAGCACGTCTTCAAAGACCTGGGGTCGCCACTTTCGGGCCAGAACGCGGTATTCCACGGATACTCCTGCGAGGCATGAGGGGAAAAAGGGGATAGCCAGGTTGACCCGCAGCACACGCCGGTGACTGCTGCCGCTGCTTCCTTCCGGATCTGACGGGGTCCACAGGCCGCCGTCGCGCGGGGCCCGGCTATCTTTCCTATCGGGGGTCATGTCTTGGGTCTTAAATTTTAGCAGCAAAATTCAAGACCCAAGACATGACCC
>MNZQ01000040.1 GCA_001873745.1 Syntrophaceae bacterium CG2_30_58_14 | reverse complement strand
GATCTGCGCCTGCGGTGGCGATCGGGAGGAGGGCATCAAGGTGTTCCAAAACCAGAACGACGGCGAGGGCTGGCTGCTCCCCGAAACCCTGTGCCTCGCCGACTATGGCCTCGGTCACGACGAGCGTGCGAAGCACCCTCAACCCGTTGCCAGCCGCCTCGGCCCCCGCTTCTACGAATGGCAACTTGCCCAGTCTCCAGAAGAATCCTGGCGCGAGTGCCGCGTCCACGCCCGCAACCTCCTCGGAGAGGTAGGCTGCCACCAGCTTCTTGACGAAATCGAATCCCCAAAAGAGGGGCAGAAGGCGCCACAGGTGTCAGAGCCCCCTGCGACGTATACTCACAGCAATGGCAAACAGGGGAAACTTTTTTGAACATTGACAATTCTCAATGATTATGAAACATTGCAATCACGATCCCCTGTCGACGAAATCGGCAGTTTGTGTGCGTCAATCAATGCGTGACGAAGGCGCGAACATGAGAATGCGGAGGTTTTAGTCATGGCTGGCGATTTACTGATCAATAAACTGGTGATCCATTCCTTCAAGTCTGTTGTTGAGCAGGAGATCCTGCTTGGCCGCGTTAACGTTTTCGTCGGTGCAAATGGAAGCGGCAAAAGCAACGCCCTTGAGGCCCTGGGGGTCCTTTCCGCGGCGGTATCAGGACGCGTGGATGACGAGTCGCTCAAGTACAGAGGGGTAAGGCCAGGGGTTCCAAGGCTTTACAAAAGCGCGTTCAGTCAAAAGATAAGCCCGCATATTTTCTTTGAGGCAGATGCAGAACGGGCGAGTTACGCGGTCAGTCTGAACAACCCTCTGGAAAACCCTCGCCCGGCATGGCGCTATAAGACCGAAGACCTGAGATCTGAGGGGCGGAGCATAGCCAGTCGCGGAATCAAAACAGTGAAGAATCCCGAGCAGGGTATTGCAGCGTTAAAGGTTGTGGAGTTGGAGGAATCGGACCCGGCGGCAGGCCTGATGACCCTTTTGCGCGAATATGCAATTTATGCCCCCAATACCCTGGTGTTGAGGGGGTTGATCACCGACTCGCAAACTCGTGATCCGGTAGGGCTTTCAGGGGGTCGTCTGGCGGAGACGGTGCGGGAACTGAAAGTCTTGGCCAGTACGGATAACTTCATCGAAGAGGCGCTTGATGAAATTAAGGAGATGATTGACTGGATTGAGGATTTTGACACGACCAGCCTGGCCGACACCATCCTCTCATCTTCCGTATCCCGTCCCAGGCAGGTGCTGCGGTTTCGAGACCGGTACATGCGGGCGGGAAAGAATGTGCTCACGGCGCATGACGCCAGTGAAGGCGCGCTATATGTCCTTTTTTGTGCGGCCCTTGCCCTGTTGCCCAAAGCGCCGAAATTGGCCGCGGTGGACAACCTTGACCAAGCCCTGAATCCCCGTTTGACGCAGAGACTCATCCGTTCGCTGTGCAAGTGGATCATCGACAATCCGACGCCCAGACAGATATTGTTTACTGCCCACAATCCGGCAGTCCTGGATGGCCTTCCTCTACAGGATGACAGGGTTCGGCTTTTTATCGTGGATCGGAATAGTAAAGGACACACCATCATCCAACGGGTCGAGATAACCGAAGAGCGACGCAGGTTGCATGAGGAGAAAGGCTGGCCGTTGTCGCGCCTCTGGGTGATGGGGCACCTGGGAGGGGTTCCAAATGTCTGACATGCGCATCGCCCTCGTGGCGGAAGGCAAAACCGATCAGATCGTGATCGAAGCCGCCCTGAAGGCGATTCTTGATCGCCCCTTCATTCTGACCCTCTTGCAGCCGGAAACGAGTGATCCGTTCGGCGGGGCCGGATCGTTGGGTGGCGGATGGGGAGGCGTCTATCGCTGGTGCAGGCAGGTCGTATCGATGCTCTGCCCCGTGGCTGAGAACCCGGATCTGGCAGAATTCGATATGATCCTGCTACACGTCGATGCCGATGTTGCCGGAATGCGCTACGCGGATGCGAATATCAGGGACGGGCGAACCGACCTGCCCTGTGAACTTCCCTGTCCACCGGCAGCAGACACGGTAAACGCCCTGCGTGAGGTGGTGGCTCGATGGCTCGATCTTCCGTCGGCTGGCGATTTGCCTGGGAAATGGCTGTTCTGCAATCCATCGAAGTGTGTGGAGGCATGGGTGATTGCCAGCTACGAGAACGCTCTGCCGCTGCTTATGGGAAACATTATGCAAAATATAGAGTGCAAATTGTCTCTTGAGAGCTGGCTGTCGATCATGCCCATTCGAAATAGATGTCTGATTCGGGGTGGAAAGAAACGAACCGCGGGTTACAGGAAAGCTGCTGACCAAATTCAGGCCGAGTGGCGCCATGTCGTTCATTCCTGTTCTCAGTCTGCACGATTCGACGGGGAAGTACGGGCAAGCCTGGGGGTATTAGGAAATTAAGGAGCAGAGCATGACCAAGGTTTTTATCGGAGGGTCTCGACGAGTTTCGAGGCTGAACGACGACGTTAAGCGCCGAATTGACCGGATCATCGAGCAAGGCTTTCCCGTGATCATCGGTGATGCCAATGGCGCTGACAAGGCTGTCCAGCAGTACCTCCAGAGCCGCGGATACAATGCCGTCGAGGTCTTCTGCTCGGGGGGCGAGTGCCGCAACAACCTGGGCAAGTGGCCGGTTCGGGCTGTTGACACCGGTCAGGCCCGGAAGGATTTCAGCTTCTATGCCGCGAAGGACGAGCAGATGGCCCGGGAGGCTTCCGTCGGGCTGATGATCTGGGACGGCAAGAGCGCCGGCACACTGGCGAACGCGGTCCGTCTGGTACGCCAAGAGAAAAAAGTTGTGATCTATTCGCCGCCGGGAAAACGCTTTCTCACCTTAAAGGTGGAGTCTGATTGGGAACATCTCATGTCGACCTGCGGAAGGGACGTGCAGGAGAAGATTCTTCGATCCGTATCCGGAGCGTCCCGTCTGCCGGACACGAAACAGGCCGGTCTTCTCTAAGGGCCTATCCGTAAATAACGTTTTTCGTGTGCTAACAGTTTAAATTCAGGACAAATTATTTTATTTACGGACAAGTTCTAAATATGTATTGTTCAGGGTTGACGTGTATATTTCAAGGCTTGAATGAAATTCGTCAAGAATCACTTTCTATGAAGACTGTTCCGACAGAAGTGTCCGAAGCTCTATACAAAAAGGCCATGACGACGTTTGGACTCTGCCATTTCGCACCTTTTCCGAGGAGTTGGAAGACGAAGGATCGCTCATTCCCGTAGTAGGAATTGATTATAATCATGAGCATAGCGGCAATGATCTTTATAACAATCGAGTTATCAGGATCTTGAGTGCCGAGGGTCTCCTTATCCATTTTACTTGCGTAACCAGACACATTATGTTAGTTTACGTAAACGAAATGGATGAATTGGTGTTTCGATGCTCAAATCAATAATCTCTTTTGTCGAAGATCTCCAGACCAAGGGTCGCTATACATTCACCCAGGCCGAGGCAATGAATGCTGATCAGCGCTCGGATATAGCGCTGGAGGCAGCGTTGCGGAGGCTCAAGCAGAAAGGCCGGATTGCAGACCCGCGCAGAGGCTTTTACGTGATCGTCCCTGTGGAATACAGGGAAGCAGGCTGCCCGCCTGCGAGTTGGTTCATCGACGATCTGATGCGGTTTCTCAACCAGCCGTATTATGTCGGGATTCTGAGCGCAGCAGCGATCCACGGTGCAGCCCACCAGCAGCCGATGCTCTTCCAGGTCGTTACAGACAGGCCGACACGACCGGCGCAGGCAGGTCGTGTCCGGATCGGCTTCCATATGGGTCGTCATATCGAGAAGGCGCCGGTGGTCGAGATCCAGACGGAGACCGGTACCATGCGGGTTTCCACTCCAGAGGCGACCGCTTTCGATCTTGTCCGGTTCGTGTCCGCGGCTGGGCATGTGGGCAACGTCATGACGGTGCTGAGCGAGCTTGGCGAGAAACTCGATTCGCAGTCGTTGTCCCCTCTTGCCGATTCGTATGCGGTATCCGATGTACAGCGGCTCGGATACCTGCTGGAGCGTCTCCGTGAAAACCATCTTGCGGACCCGCTTGCGGCCTGGTTGAAGGCCCGGCGTTACCGGCCCATTCTTCTCGTCCCGGGTCAGGCCAAAGGCGACGCCCCCGCCGACCCGCGGTGGCGCGTCATTCCCAACGAGACTGTGGAGGTGGATCTTTGATCCCCCGCGCCAATATCACGGCCTGGTATGCCCGAGCACCGTGGCCGACGGATGCCCAGGTCGAACAGGATCTCATCCTGTCGCGGGCGCTCGTGGAGCTTTACGGCAACGCGTCCGTTGCCCGGACGGTGGCATTCCGGGGAGGAACAGCGCTGCATAAGCTCTTTTTCTCGCAGCCTGGCCGCTACTCTGAAGATATCGATCTGGTGCAGATCGGCGCGGGGCCAATCGGGCCGATTCTCGATGCGATCCGTGCCTCCTTGGATCCCTGGCTCGGCGAGCCGAAGCGAAAACAAAGCCAGGGCAGGGTAACTGTGATCTACCGTTTTGAAACCACAACCAAACCGGTTCAACTGATGCGTCTCAAGGTTGAAATCAACACTCGCGAGCACTTCGCCGTTCTGGGAATTCAGCACTACCCGTTCGTCGTCGAGAGTCCCTGGTTCTCGGGCAAAGCAGATATCAGCGCCTACAGGATCGAGGAGATGCTCGGGACGAAACTGCGCGCTCTCTATCAGCGGAAGAAGGGACGAGACCTCTACGACCTTTGGCTTGCCCTTACCACCCTTGAGGTCGACGATGAAAAGGTTGTCGATTGCTTCGGTCGTTACCTGGAGCACGATGGTCTTGCCGTCTCGCGCGCCGAATTCGAAGAGAACCTGAACGGCAAGCTCCGGAATCAATCTTTTCTGGGCGACATCACGCCGCTTTTACCGACGGAAGTTTCTTACAATGTAGCCGAGGCCGGTGCACTGGTGGGTCAGAGACTCATCGCCAAGCTTCAAGGCGACCCATGGAAAGGGTCGGATATCTGACGGGTGATTTTGTCCACGACATAAAAACAAGACAGACGAGGTTGCATTATGTGCTGGAAAGGGTAAATGAACTACCTGTAGCCGCTCGGAACGTCAACTCAGCGTGGTACGATGGAGTTGATATGGTAATCCGGCGCCAGGGATACCGGATTTGAAAAGCTGCCGATGTATTCGCGTAAATGAGGGCTGATCATGGCATTGAACCCGATCGTCTTTACCGAAAAGGTTGTCCGGAGCTTTCTTCGCTACCAGCTCACCGCCTATCCCTTCGCCGACGAACGCTTGCACGCGCAGATGCGGCGGCTGCTCTCGCTCGATGAGACGCGCCGGTCTCCCCTCCTAAAGGGTCCCTACATCAGCCTCTCGCGCCCCTTCCGGCAAGGCGCTACGGTGGAGGATCTGGTGAACGAAGGGCTCTTTCATCCCCATATGCGTCAGCGCATCCCCTCGGAGATCACAAGGATATACGGACACCAGGAGGAGGCGATCCGGGCCATCCGCGCCGGGCGGACGACCCTGGTCTCGACAGGAACCGGCTCCGGCAAGACAGAATGCTTTCTCTATCCCGTTATCAGCCAATGCCTCGCCTTGCGGGACAAGGAGGCGCCCGCCGGAATCAGCGCCGTGATCGTCTATCCGATGAACGCCCTGGCCGAAGACCAGCTCGGACGCTTGCGGTCCCTTCTGGCCGGCACCGGCATCAGCTTCGGCATGTACGTCGGAAAAACCCCCGAACGGGAGGCCGATGTGGCGGGCCACCGACTCCCCGCAGGGGCGTCCCTGGCCGATTACGAAGCAAAGCTGGCCGAGGTCCGCCGGGAAAAGCGGAGCGAGACGGTCTATCCTCCCGAGGAGATCTGCTCGCGCGAGGTGATGCGCACCAAGGGTCGCCAGCCGCGGATCCTGCTGACGAACGTGAAGCAGTTGGAACTCCTCCTCACGCGCCAGCGGGATGTCGAGTTGTTCGCCGACGCGAGGCTGGACTTTCTTGTCTTCGACGAGGCCCATACATTCGCCGGTGCTCAGGGGGCTGAAACGGCCTGTCTCATCCGCCGCCTAAGAGCCTTTTGCGGCCGCGAGGCGCAAGATACGGTCTGCATCGCAGCCTCGGCGACCATTGCAGATCGGCGGAACCCCGATGCCGCCCGCGACTTCGCAAGCCGTTTTTTCGGCGTGGCGAAGGAGTCGGTCGTAACCGTGAGCGAGGCGTATGAGCCGGAAGTGTGGGCAGGGGACCGCATCACGCCCCCACCCGTGAAAAACGCCGGGCGCCTGCTCAACGACTGCGTGCAAGCGGTGGAAGACGAAAATGGCGACGGAGAGGCGATCCGCATCGTCTATCACGCCTTGGCCACCGCGGATCTGGCCGCGGGGAAATGGCCCGAGGTACTATACGCCGCCCTGTCTCGAAACGAGTTGCTCTTTCAGTTGAGCGAGGAGTTGGCCTCTCCGCGACCGCTGCATGAACTACCGGTGGAGTTGGAAAAGAAAATAGGACGTCCCGTGACCGAAGCTGAGATCCTGGCCTGGCTCACCCTCGGCGCGGCGGCAAGGCGGGAAGGGCGGCCGCTCGTTCGACCCGTCGTGCATGGCTTCGTCCGTGGGATCAGCGGCGCCGTCGTGACCTTCCCCGAGAGCGAACCGGGGCCGAAGCTCTGGCTCGCCGCCGAAGACGAAATCGAGGCTGGTGGGGGTGAAAACCGGAACGCCCATTTTCCGGTTACCACCTGTACAACCTGTGGGCAGCATTATTTTGTCGCGTTTTTGAAAGATTTTGATTTCACCGGCCGACGTCCGGGCGGCGGCGAAGCTACCGGCGATGGGTCCTTTTGGCTGCCCCTGGAGGAGGCCCAGGGAGGCCGCCGGGTAGTGCTTCTCGATCGCATCGTCGGCGGCGGCGAAGACGAGGATCTCGACGAACATGAACGAACCGCCGCGCTCCATTTCTGCCGTCGTTGCGGCGCAGCCCATACCAGGGTGGTCAGCCGATGTCGCCACTGCGGTGCGGCGGGTGAAACCGTCGTTCTCTATGCCGTGCGTCAGAAAAAGGAGAACCCGGGACTGCTATCGAACTGTCTCTCCTGCGGGGCCAACGGGAGGCGCATCGGCAGCACCTACCGCGAACCCGCACGTCCCGTCCGCGCTACAAATGTGGCCGACGTTCATGTTCTGGCGCAGGATATGGTGCACCATTCAGAGCGCCCGCGCCTCCTGGTTTTCTGTGACAACCGTCAGGATGCCGCCTTCCAAGCCGGATGGATGAAGGACCACGCCCGCCGTTTTCGGCTGCGTGCCCTCATGGCCGAGGGTTTGAAAAGTGGTTCCCTTTCCGTCGGCGATCTGGCGATGCATCTCGACGAGATCCTTGAAAAGGATGAGGCTCTCTCTCGCGCCCTCGTGCCCGAGGTCTGGCAGGTCGTCCGTCGGGAAGGCGGCGGGGGCCGCCACGAGCAGGAACGAAGGAAGTTCCTCCGAATCCAGGTGCTCCGGGAGATCACACTCTCCTCGCGGCAGTCCATCGGTCTGGAACCATGGGGGCGGATGAAGGTGGATTACGCGGGTCTCGATCCGGCGCTCCCCTGGATTCAGGAGAACGCCTATGCCCTCGGAATGCCCCCCGAGGACCTGCGAGATGGCGTCGCGGGCCTGCTCGATTATCTGCGGCGCAAGCGGGTTTTATTCGATCCCGAACGGGAAATCTTCACCAAATACTGGATGGATGGGGATCTCGAAGTCCAGCAGGGATACCTGCCGCAGGTGGGGGCGCCGGTCGGAACTTAGCTCCACCGGGATGCGGTGGAAAAGCAGGAACTGGTTACACAGTGGCTCAGCGCCCGAGGGGGCGATACGACGATCCGCCAGATGGCCAAGAAGTGGGGTGTCACCACGGAGAATGTTGAGGGCTTCCTGGGAGGGTTGTTCGACGTTCTCGTAAAAAAGGGATTGCTCAAACCAGTTCGCCTCAAGGGGTCGAAGGGCAATCCTCTACCGAATGTCAGCGGCGTTTACCAGGTGGATGCCGACCGCCTGCGGCTTCAACAGAATCACGGCGTCTGGCGCTGCCGGAACTGCCGGCGGCGGACAACGCGCCGCTCTCCGAACCTGGCCTGCCCCGCCTGGCGCTGCGACGGCGTCCTCGAATTCGTCCGCGAAGATCCGGACAACTACGACCTGCAATTGCTCGACCAGGGCTACTCCATGCTCCGGCCGGAAGAACACACCGCCATGGTCCCCCACGACGAACGGGAACGCCTCGAAAACCTCTTCAAGGGCGATTCTGAGGCGGTGAACGCCTTTGTCTGCACCCCTACTCTCGAACTGGGGGTGGACATCGGCAAGCTCGACGCCATTCTCATGCGGAACGTCCCGCCGTTGCCGGCCAATTACTGGCAGCGGGCCGGACGCGCCGGACGGCGTCACCGCATGGCGGTGGACCTGACCTACTGCCGGCCGGTCTCTCACGACCGGGCCTATTTTGCCGAGCCGCTCAAGCTTTTGACGGGCAGGGTGGACCCGCCCGCGTTCAACCTGCGCAACGACTTGTTGGTTGCCAAACATGTCCATGCGACGGTCATCACGCGGCTGCACCAGTACGCGCGCGAGTCCTCCAGATCAACCGCGGAGATACGAGAGATCGCCGATACGCTGAAAACCTGCCTGCCCGACCGGGTTTCGGCTTATCTCTTCGAGGGGGGGCTCGTGCGGGAGAGGCTTCCCGATCTGACCCCTTTGAGGGTCTTGATTGACCGGAATGCCGATGACCTCTGCGGCTACGTAGAGCGTGCCTTTTGCCAGGGATGGCCGGAAGCGGATGCGGAGGTGACGCGCCCGGAGGCGCTGCGCGCCCATGTGCGGGGAATGGTCGACACCCTTACAGAGGTGATCGTCCGCCTGGAACGCCGCCTGAGATGGGCGCTGGAACAGATCCGACGGCTCAACGGGCTTCGGGAGAAGCAGGGCGATCTGGAACCTGAGGACGACGCTCTCTTCCGACGCTGCGACACCCTCGTCAAACGACTCAAGGGCACGGCAAAGAGGACCCGCCGCGAGGCTGAAGGGTACGATGACGTCAATACCTTCGGCGTTCTTGCCGCAGAAGGATTCCTTCCCGGCTATGGCCTGGAGGTCGGCTCCGTCCTGGGAACCGCCGAGATCCCTTTCTGGCGGACCGGCGCCATGTCGTTTACACTGCCCCGACCGCCCAGCATTGCCTTGAGGGAGTATGTGCCGGGCAATTTGATCTACGCCAACGGAAACCGCTTTGTGTCACGTCGTTTTCATCGCGACATCGACGAAGAGCGGTCAGAGATGCCCGTCTTCGAGGTATCGCACGAGCGGCAAGCCGTCAAAGAGACGAATCTGGGCGTCGCCCCGGCCGCCCTCGGCGCCGTCGTTCTACCGACCATCGCCGTCTGCGATGTGGATCTGGTTCACCAGTCGCACATTTCCGACGAGGAGGAACTGCGGTTCCAGATGGGGGTGGCGGTTTATGGGCTGGAACGCGACCAGCACAACGGCGGGCGGGCCTACCGCTGGGGTGGGCAAACCCTGCATCACCGCCGCGGCGTTCATTTGCGGATGGTCAATGTCGGCGCATCGATAGCCATCGACCGGTTCGAGAGATTCGGCTATCCTGTATGTCGCGTCTGCGGGCAGAGTGTATCGCCTCTCTCCTCGGATCGGCAGCGCGAGCATTTCGAGGAGACCCACCAGGAACGCTGCGGAAAACCCATTGTTCCCGTCGGCTTCTATGCCGACGTGACGGCCGACGTTCTTTCGCTGCCGGCCTGTCCGGACCAGACCACGGCCTACAGCGTCCTCGAAGCGCTGCGCTTTGCGGCCGCCCGGGTGCTGGACATGCACCTGGACGACCTGCAGCTCCTGATCATCGGGCATGTGGACCGCGACGAGGTGGACGCTCTGTTGTGGGATCCCATGCCCGGCGGCTCCGGGCTCCTTGATCAGATCTGCGAACGATTCGAGGAGATCGCCACGGTCGCACAGGAGATCGTCGAGAACTGCCCGGCGGCCTGCGAAAAATCATGCATCGATTGCCTCCAGACCTTCCGCAACGGTTACTACCACAAATACCTCGACCGGACGGCAGCGCAGGAACGGCTTGCGGCATGGGGAACGCATCTGACGGCGAGCCACGAGATTCCGGCGAAACAGCCGTCGAAGACGCCCGAGGAGGGGACCCACCCGGTCAACGAAGCGGAACGGCGGCTGCGGCATCTCCTACTGGCTGCCGGTTTCGAAGAGGGAATCCGCGGCCGGCAGATCAGGCTCGACCGCGCGATTGGAACGACTACCCCGGATGTCATTTACCGTGCGCCGCACCACGACGAGGACGAAGGCGTGTGCATCTATCTGGACGGCTTGAGCAGGCATCTCCACGGCAATGCGGCAACCGCGGAACAGGATCAGCGCATCCGCTCCTGGCTGCGGAACAACGGCTACGAAGTGATCGAAATCGCCGTGAGCGACCTCGAAGACGAAGGCGCCATGACGCGCCATTTCCGGAGGCTGGCCGGTTATCTCAACGCCGGCGATCTCCGTGAGGCCCTGCGGAAGGATGCGTCCTGGTTCCGGCGAGAACGGGAAGCAAACACAGAGCGTGGGCGCTTTGTTCTTAGGCTCGTGCGACCGCGGCCCCAGGACCGTTTCACCAACTGTGCGCCGCTGATGCCGCTCAAAGTTGCGGCGGGCTATTTCGGGGAACCGCAGACCGTAGGAGAAGAGGAATGGGACCTCGATTGGGTGGAGATCGACACGGGACGCCGATTGCGGAAGGGGATGTTTGTGGCCCAGGTGGTGGGCAAATCGATGGAGCCTGCGATTCCCGACGGCGCCTACTGCCTCTTCGGATCACCCGTCGAAGGGACGCGTCAGGGAAGGACCGTGGTCGTTCTTCTGCGCGACAAAGCCGACCCGGAAACCGGCCAGCGATTCACGGTGAAGCGCTATGAGAGCGAGAAAGCGGTTTCCGAAGATGGCACCTGGCGACATGTCAGGGTTTTGCTCAAGCCCATCAATCGGGATTTTGAGCCCATCGAGCTGACCTGCGAAGACGAGGGCACCGTCGATGTTGTAGCCGAGATGTTGGAAGTTCTTGGTTAATTCCTATTGTCAGAGCTAATTGCAAAACTCCTTCTCGGTCATTCCGGCGAAAACCGGAATCCAGTCTTTTCAGCGCATTCTGGACCCCGGCTTTCGCCGGGGTGACGAAATATGCTGGTTTTGCTCGTCAGTATAGCCTTTCAAAGCAGAAAGCACGCATGAACGGAAAGCTCCCTTCTGAATGACGTTACAGCAGCAGGCCGACGATGGCGCCGACCATGCACGTCGCCATCGTTCCGCAAAGGATCGATTTGAACCCCAGCGAGACGATCTCGCCGCGCCGCGCCGGGACCATCGCCGCCATGCCGCCGATCAGGATGCCCAGGCTGGCCAGGTTGGCAAAGCCGCAGAGCGCATAGACCATGATGATCTGGCTTCTGGCGCTGAGAGACCCCGCAGGCAGTCTGGCCATGTCCAGATAGGCGATGAGTTCGTTGAGGACGGTCTTTTCCCCTAATAGAAAACCCGCTGTCACGCTTTCCGACCAGGGGATGCCGATCATCCAGACCACAGGCGCCATGAGATAGCCGAGGAGTCGCTGCAGCGTGACGGGCTTTCCCTGAAAAAAGGGGAGGAGGCTGAGGAACTGATTGCTCAACGCCACCAGCGCAATCAGGACGATCACCATGGCGATGATGTTCAGATAGAGCGAAATGCCCTCGGAGGTGCCCTGGGTAATGGCGTCCATGGCGCTGGATGCCTTCTGGGGGGGGATGTATTGCCCGAGGGTGATCTCTCCGGTCTCCGGAACCATCAGCAGGGAGATCATGATGGCCGCCGGCGTGCTGATGATCGAGGCGATGAGGATATGACCCATCACGTCGGGCATCTGTGGGCCAAGAATGGTCGCATAGAGAACCATCACCGTGCCGGCGATATTGGCCATTCCACAACTCATGGTGATGAACATTTCGCTGCGCGTGAGTTGACCAAGGTAGGGGCGGATCAGCAGCGGCGCCTCCACCATGCCGAGGAAAACATTGGCCGCGGCGCCGACGCCGACGGCGCCGCCGACGCGCAAGGTTTTCTGGAGCAGCCAGGAAAAGGCCCGGACCACGAGCGGCAGAATTTTCCAGTAGAAGAGGAGCGAGGAGAGGGCGCTTACGACCAGGATCAGGGGCAGCGCCTTGAAGGCAAAAATAAAGGTCGATCCGGGATAGGTTTCCGCAAAAGGCAGTTTCCCGCCTCCCAGATAGCCGAAGGCAAAGGTCGTGCCCGCGGTCGTGGCCTGTTCGATCGCGCTCACTCCCCGGTTGAGCAGCGCAAAGAGATCTTTGAAGATCGGAATCTTGAGCAAGATCAGTGCCAGCGCAAACTGGACGGCGAGACTGGTGACGATGATCTGGTAGCGGACGGCCCGCCTGTTCTCGCTGATCAACCAGGCGAGACCCGTCAAGAAGACGATTCCGACAATGCCCTGCAGGTTCATGAAGTCTCAGATCTCTCCCAGGGGAGTCCTTATAAAAAAAGCTCCCCGGCGCGGGGGAGCTTTTCAAAACAATATGAAAATCAGGTCTTACAGCTTGCGCACATTTTCAGCAGCCGGACCTTTGGCGCCACTGACCACATCAAAACTGACCCGATCACCCTCCGCCAGCGATTTGAAACCTTCACCCTGGATCGCGGAATGATGCACAAAAACATCCTTGCCCCCGTCCTGCTCGATAAAACCAAATCCTTTTGCATCGTTAAACCATTTTACTTTTCCTTCTGACATCTTAAATCCTCCTTTGTGTTGGGTTTCTCCATGGAACCAATTGCAACATCGCCGAACCGTTCAGCCCGCAATCCATTTGTGCAAAAAACCATTGCACGCCTGCCAACCGATGCTTGTGCGTTTGTCATTTTCGTATCTCGGTAACTACGGACAGGTAGTGCACATGAATCGGTGTTGTTTATAAGGGTAAATAATTCTTTCCGAAAATGCAAGATTTTTTTCTTGTCTGGATATGATTTAAAATAGCGGACTCCTTTTTACGAGATCAGCAGCGCGGTCATGTCCATGACGTTCGTCCCCGTGGGGCCGGTCATTATCAGATCTCCGGTCTGCTGCAGAAAGTGGTAGGAGTCGTTCCGGGCGAGAAAATCGTCAACCCGAAGACCGAGCGCCTGCGCCTTTTCCCAACTTGCATGATCGACGAGGGCGCCGGCGGCATCCGAATGGCCGTCGATCCCGTCCGTCCCGGCGCTGAGAAAGAGAAAGCGCGGGTTTCCCTGAAACTCCCGGAGGGCGGCGAGCGCCATCTCCTGGTTCCGGCCGCCCATCCCGTCCCCCTTCAGCGTAACGGTGGTCTCTCCGCCGAACAGAAGCAGAACCGGCGGGGCGAACGGCTGACCCGTCGTCGCGATCTCCTCGCCGATGGCCAGGATGGCCTTCGCCGCCTCCCTCGCTTCACCCCGGAGACGGGAACTCATGATACGGGCAGGAATCCCCAGCGCCTCGGCCTTCTCCTTCGCCTTCCGGAGGATTTTCAGGTTACTCCCGATCAGAAAATGGTCGATCAGCGGACTCGGCCCCTTCGGCGTCTCCTCCATCCCCCCGTCCAGCCCCTTCTGAACAACCGACCGAACGCTCTTGGGCGCCCGATCCCAGAGACCGTACTTTTTCAGAATGGCATGGGTGTCGGCAAAACTGGAGCGGTCGAAGAACATCGGCGCGGAGCCGATCGCCTCCAGGTCGTCGCCGATCACATCCGAGACGACCAGGACGATCCCGCGCGCCTTCGACAGCCGGCCCAGGCGCCCGCCCTTCACAAGGGAGATGTGCTTCCGAACCACGTTCAGATCCTCGATGGGAACCCCGTTCGCGAGGAGCCCCTTCACCAGATCCTGCATCTCGGCCAGCGCGATCGGCGGCGCCGGCTTCTCGATCAACGCCGAACTCCCGCCGGACATCACATAGATGAAGAAATCGTCAGCGGAAAGGGCGGACATTTTCTGCATGAGGATTTCCGCCGCCCGGATGCTCTTCTCCGTGAGGACGGGGTGCGAGCTTTCGAAGACCGTGATCCCGTCCATGGCGACGCCATAGTTTGAAACGACAAGGCCGTCCGTCAACCGATCCCCGAGAACTGCCTTGACGGCCCGCGCCGTCTCGACCGAGGCCTTTCCACTCCCGAAGAGATAGACCCCGCGGTAGTCGGCGAGGCGGTAGTTTTCCCCTTCGATCGTAAGGACACCCGCCTCATTCCGCAGCGTGTCCCGAACCAGATTCCCCGGGAGCACCGAGCTCAATGCATCCTGGAACACGCTCATCATCTTTTCTCTGTTCGTCATCTCTCCTCCTGATCTGCGATCATGAATTCCGCATCTATCGTTCCGGTCGGTTTCGCACTTCATTTTTTCCACCGTCACCCCGCTGCGTAGAGGGGGACGTGTTCAAAGAGGTTCACATCGACGAGTCCCCTGTCGGTCAGCTTCAGCTCCGGGATCACCGGCAGGGCGAGAAAGGAGAGGACCATGAAGGGCTCGGCCGGCGCGGAACCGAAATCACGGGCAACGCGGCGCAGCTTCTCCCACCCGCGGGCAACCTCGGCGAGCGGCCGGTCCGACATGAGGCCGGCAATGGGAAGCGGCAGCCCGGCCAGGAGTTCACCATTGCGGACCGCCGCCAGCCCCCCGTTCATCTCCTCAACCGCCTTCACTGCGGCGAAGAGATCCCCATCGTCGCAACCGACCGCGATAATGTTGTGGGAGTCATGCGCGACAGACGAGGCCAGCGCCCCCTCCTTCAGGCCGAAACCCTGCACGAACCCGAGCCCGATCCTCCCCGTCGCCCGGTGTCGCTCCACAACGGTTAGCTTCAGGATATCCCGGCCGACGTCGGAGACGACTGCGCCGTCCCGGACGGCCGGCTCGAGGATGAGCAGTTTCGTCAGGATTTGGTTGGGGATCAGACCGATCACCCGGATCCGCTCCCCCCGGCTTGGAACGGCGAAGGCCTCCCGGTCGAACGGCCGGACGTTCATGGCGCTCATCTGACCGCATTCAGTCCTCGTTGTCTCTTCGCCATCGGTAAAGCAACCATCGTCGAATACCTTTCTTCCTCCCTTGATGACGCTCCGCACCCGGACAGGCGCCAGCGACGGAAGAATCAGCAGATCGGCCCGATACCCCGGGGCAACGGCGCCGACGTCCCGGAGGCCGAAGTAGCGCGCCGTGTTGCACGTGACCATCCGGACGGCCTCCACCGGCGCCATCCCCTCCCCCACCGCGATGTCGATCAGATGGTCCAGATGACCCATCGCAATCAGGTCGTGGGGATGGAGGTCGTCGGTCACCATCGAGCAGTGACGGCTGTTCCCGGGGGTCGCCAAGGGGAGAAGCTCCTTGAGATTCTTGGCCAGTGTCCCCTCGCGGATCATGATGTGCATCCCCAGACGAAGCTTCTCCTGGGCCTCCGCCATTACCGTGCATTCGTGATCCGAGCGGAGGCCTGCGGCGATGTACGCGTTGAGGCCCTTTCCGGAGAGCAGCGGGGCGTGGCCATCGCGGATCCCTGAGCGGAAGGCGATCAGTTTTTCGACCACGGAATCGCTCCCCGAGAGGACCCCGGGGTAGTTCATCATCTCGGCAAGGCCGAGAACCCGTTTTTCCCGCCGGAAGGTCTTCAGCTCAGCAGCGGACAAAGAGGCCCCCGATGTCTCCAGATCGGTCGCCGGAACACAGGAGGGGAGGAGGAAGCAGATGTCAACAGGAAGGCCTTCGCTCGCCGCCAGCATGAACCGGATCCCCTCGATTCCCAGGACATTGGCAATTTCATGGGGGTCCGCGATGATCGCCGTCGTTCCCCGCGCGAGGACGGCCCTCGCCAGTTCCGCAGGCGAAAGGAGTGTGCTTTCCAGGTGCATGTGGCCATCCATGAATCCCGGAGAGATGTAGTCCCCCGCGACATCGATCACCGCCGGGCCGTCGTAGCTGCCGACGCCGGCGATGATCCCGTCACAAACGGCCACATCGGCGCGGAGGATCTCGCCCGAAAAGACGTTGAGGACGCGGCCCCCCTTCAGGACCAGATCGGGCGCCTGCTTCCCCCGCGCAACGCGGATCAGCTTCTTCAACCGGTCAATTCGCTTCATTACCCGCCTTCCACCCTCGCCCCGGCATACAAGAACCGCCGCTGCCCGTGCCCCCGGATCAGCGGCGACCGTTGCCGTCCTTACAAAATTTTTGCGAGTATAGTATCAAAAAACCGAAAAAGAAAGGCTTCCATTTCCGCCTTCCGCCCCTCCTGCCATCAGAAATGTGTCGTGAAATTCGGGGGTGTGATTTTCTCTGATCTGCTTAAGATAGTGCTGCAACGGCATCGAACTGGTTATAAATTGTAGGATTTGTCTTGTCATTTCAGGATACGATCATTAAGATAACCATCGGCAGGCTTGGGGTAGCGGCATGCATATCCCGGGATTTGGCGGCAGCTATACTGATCTGGATGCGGCCCTGGCCGAAAGATTGGAATCCGTCCTGTAGCAGGGATAACCCTGATTCTCAAATTCAAACGCTTGATAACCCTCTTTTAATCAAGTATATCTATGATTCATGAAGAGGATCCCCCTTCAATGAATCGGGAGGGCCGTCGGCACGATGTCCGATACCGTTCTGCGCACCATTGATCTGACCAAGCGCTACAAAAACAGATTGGCCGTGGACCATTTGAACATCGCGGTCCGGCGGGGCGATGTCTTTGGATTTCTCGGTCCCAACGGCGCGGGGAAAAGCACCACGATCCGAATGATCCTGCATCTCGTATTTCCCATGGAAGGAGACGTGGAAATCTTCGGGGCGTCGCTGAAAACGGCCGGTCACAGGGCACTGGAGAAGGTGGGGGCAGTGGTGGAGAAGCCGGCGTTTTATGGCCACCTCTCCGCGCTGCGCAACCTGGAGATCCTGGGGGGGCTGCAGAAGCCCGTGACCCGCCGTCAAATCATGGAACAGATGGAGCGAGTCGGGCTCGCCGACCGGGCAAACGACCCCGTGAAGACCTATTCCCACGGGATGAACCAGCGCCTCGGCCTGGCCCTGATCCTGCTGAACGAACCACAGTTGGTGATCCTCGATGAGCCCACGACCGGTCTCGATCCGCAGGGGATGAAGGAGGTGCGGGAGCTGATCCTGGAACTTGCCCGCGAACGGGGGGTGACCGTATTCCTGTCATCCCACCTGCTCTACGAGGTCGAGCTGATCGCGAACCGGATGGCGATCATTCACCAGGGCAGACTGCGCGTGGAGGGGAGCGTCCAGGACCTGCTGAAACGGGGAGAGTCGGCTGTACTGATCAAGACGGACCGTCCGGAAGAGGCCCTGCGGTTTCTCAAGGCGAACGAAGCCTATCGGTCTGCGGCAATCCACAGCGACGACATCCTCGTGGAATTGGATCTGGAACGCATCCCGGAGCTCAACCGGCAACTGGTCAACGCCGGCTTCGGCGTGAACGCCCTCGTGCCCCGGCGGACCCTGGAAAATTATTTTCTGAACCTGATCGAGGGACGCGAAGCCTGAGAAATGGGGATGATGGAAAAAGTGAAGGATCGAAAACGCCATGATGCATCTCGTCCGGTTTGAACTGGTCAAGACGTTTACCCGCTGGCGCACCTACATCGGTTTCATCGCCTTTGGCGTCATCGTCCCGCTGGTGGTGGCAGGGCTGAAACTGGGCGGGCAGCACTCCTTTGAAAGGCATCTCCTTTCCCTGCTGCAGAACGACTTCGTGATCGGCGGGAACGTCCTCAACGGCTGGTTCTTCGGCTTTTTCTTCATGGGCGCCCTCTGGGTGCATATCCCGATTGTCCTGACCATCGTGGCGGGAGACCAGATCGCCGGCGAGGGAAATGCCGGCACCTTCCGTTTTCTGCTCACACACGCAGTCTCCCGGACACGGATCATCGCAGCCAAGTTCATCGTCACCCTGATCTACACCGCGGTCATGGTCCTCTTCATCGGCGGGCTGACGCTCGGCCTCTCCCTCTGGGCGTTCGGCAGCGGCGATCTGCTGATCATCCGCCGGGGAATCCTCGTCATCCCGGAGGCGCAACTGCCTTATCTCTTCCTGATGGCCTACGGCCTGGCCACCCTGGCAATGTTCGTCGTCTCCTCCCTCTGCTTTTTCTTTTCGGCATTGACCGATAACTCCATCGGTCCGATCATTGCCACGATGGCGGTGATCATCGTCAGCATCATCATCATCACCCTGCCGTTCGAGCTGTTTCAGGCGATCCGCCCGTACCTGTTCGTCAACTATTTCGATGCCTGGCAAAAGGTGTTCGACGATCCGATTCCCTGGGATATGATCCGGACGAATGTCCTGATCCTGGTCGGCTTCATGGCTGCCTTTTTCCTGGCGGCGATGATCTATTTCGCCAGAAAGGACATTCTTTCGTAAATGAAATCTCTTGCGATCTTCAGTAAAATCATCCTGGTCATCCTCCTTTTTCCCCCGGCGGCGGCGCCGGCCCAGGAGGCGCCCGGTGCGACTGCCAGACCCGATCCCCGGCAGGTCTTTGCCGAACTGGTGAAACCCTATCGGAACCTGAACGACTATACCGTAAAAATCCACGCCAAGGTCAACTTGCCGACCATCCGGGTGCCGGATTTTACCGCCACCCTCTACTTCAAGAAGCCCGACCGGTTCCATATCGAAACGAAGAGCTTTGCGCCGATTCCCCGCAACAGCGGCGTCTTCAACCCTTCCCAATTCGATCCGGAGAAAAACCGGATCACCTACCAGCGGACCGAGAACCTGGGCGGCACTCGGGCAGACCTATACCGGGTGGAACCCCTCGACGCCAAAACCCAGGTCCGGTATTACAACGTGTGGGTTGGGGGTGTCCCCGGGCGGATACTCCAGGTGGAGAACCTCTCCTTCCGGGGGACAAAAGGGCTGGTGAAACTCTCTTACGGGACCGTTGCGCAGGGCGCCGAGAAATGGCTGTTGCCGGAAAACGTTCATATCCATCTCACCTTTCCCGAAGGGGCGCCGAACCCCGATGCTTCCTCATTCACCACAAAAGACAATCCCGTTTCCGGAGGCATGGGCCGGCTCGACGAAATATCCGGGGAGGGGGATATCCATATCGCCTACAGCGACTGGCTGGTCAATGCCGGCCTCGACGACCGTCTGTTTAAAAATGACAGGAATCATTGAGGACATGATCATGCTATACGCCCTGGTGAAGCTCGCCGACCGGAATCGGCCGCGCCCCGTCCGCGGGAAAAAGGGATCCTCTTCATCCGGATCACCGTGAGTCAGGGGGTTGCCTTGAAAAACCTCGAATGTCGAGTCTCCGTGATCATTCCCGTGTATTGCGAATCGGCCGTCATCAACAAAACGATCACAATAGTCCGCCTGCGGAGGGGTGGGGAGACCGCGGAGATCATCGTGGTCGATGGACAGGCGGAAGGAGAAACCGTTGCGGCGATACGGGACAACGCCGTGCGGAAACTCCGCTCCGAAAAAGGCCGGGGCGGACAGCTCAACCGGGGCGCCGCAATCGCCGCCGGCGATGTGCTGCTCTTCCTCCATGCCGACACCGTTCTGCCGCCCGCCGCCTTTGAACGGATCGCCGAAGCGATGCGCGATGAAGGCTGCGTCGGCGGCGCCTTCAATCTGCGCATCGATTCCCGAAGGGCGGGCTTCAGGGTCATCGAAACGGTTGCCAGCCTGCGCTCGCGGCTGACGAGAATCCCATACGGGGACCAGGCGATCTTCATCCGGGCCTCCTATTTTCGGACCCTCGGAGGATTCAGGGAGATCCCGATCATGGAAGACGTGGACCTCATGCGGCGGATCAAGCGGAAAGGCGGGAGGATCGTCATTTTCCGGGAGCCGGTGATCACCTCGGCGCGCCGCTGGGAAAAAGAGGGCTTGGTATTCGGCACGATTAGAAACTGGTTTCTGATGACCCTCTATCTTTGTGGCGTCTCACCGGAGCGGCTCGCCCGATTTTATCGATAGCGCCCCCTCTTTGGGGCGAGAGCTTTGAAAATCTACCCTTTTCTGTCACCCCGGCGAAAGCCGGGGTCCAGAAGGTTTTGAAATCACTGGATTCCGGTTTTCACCGGAATGACGATTTAGCAAGTTTCGGCAGAAATTCAAAGGTCTCGGGGCAGGAATGACGACAGCGATCAGGATGGCCGGCCGCCAAATCCCGGATTTTTTCGTCGCTTCGAAAGGATTTTCTTCCATGTCATCCCCCTTCTCTTCAATGCGCCCCTAATTGAACAGGTACGCAACGCGGAAGGAAAGACGTTTCATACAATCCCCTCTTTGGAACGTAATAATTATTACTGTGTTCGTGACATATTTCACGAAAGCATTTACGGCAGTGTGAGCAAGACGATGGTACAGCTCGGTCGCCTGGCCAATTCTTTGAATGACTCTGTCCGCAAGTGGCTCCACCATTAACGGTTCCCTCCTGCGCCAGGCCTGTGCACCCACGTTTCTTCCAGCCAGCGATCAATGGCTTCTTTCCGGAAACGCCAGTGCCTGCCGATCTTCTGGGCGGGGATCTTGCCTTCCCGGACGAGCTTGTAGAGTGTCGACTTCGGAATCTTCAGGTAGGCTGCCAACTCTTGGATGGTCAGGACGGAATCTGATCCGGTTTGCATAAGGAATCCCTCAAAGATACAATGTGAAATACATCATTCCATAGTTTGCTGTGCCGCAACAACCTACTGTTGATGATAGTTAATGTCAATCGTTTTGTGGATAATCGTTGACAAGATATTGTTTTGTGAGCTATCTGTATTTCTCTGCCAAACGTATATAGTTGTTAGCAAAATAAAAATTATTCCCCTGATTTGACTTTGGTCAAGGATTTATCCTTCGTTAGTTATTATGGTAGAGACAAGATTGGGAACAGAAGCGATCTTAAAAATCCACAGGACGTTCAAGGAGTCTTAGCCATGCAATGCCCGGGACAGGACACGCGCTATTGGAAACCGGGGGCCATTTTCGACGCCCCCTGCCCCAAATGCGGAAGTCCGGTTGAGTTTTTCAAAGACGAATCCACCCGCAAATGTCATCATTGCGGGCATAAGATGGTCAACCCGAGGATGGATTTTGGTTGTGCATCCTATTGCCAGCACGCCGAACAGTGCCTGGGAGAGCTTCCGCCGGAACTGCTTGCCCAGAGGAGGGATCTCCTGAAAGACCGGGTGGCCATCGAAATGAAACGCTACTTCAAACGGGACTTCCGCCGCATCGGTCACGCCACGAAAGTGGCCCGGTACGCGGAACGGATTGCAAGGGAGGAACGGGGGGACATGGTGGTGGTTCTCTGTGCCGCCTATCTCCACGATATCGGCATTCCCGAGGCGGAACGCAAGCATGGCAGCGCCAAAGCAAGATATCAGGAAGAGGAAGGGCCGCCGATCGCCAGAGAAATTTTGGCAAAACTTTCGGCAAGCCGGGACATCATCGATGAGGTCTGCGACATCATCAGCCACCATCATCACCCCCGCGCCGAGGAGACGGTCGATTTCAAGATTCTCTACGACGCCGACTTGATTACGAACCTGGAGGAAAAGGAAGAGCCGGTGAACGAGAAACGGCTGGCCGGCATTATCGAAAAGTCCTTTCTTACGATGGGCGGCCGCAAGCTGGCCGGCGAGGTGCTGGGCCGAGCGGCAAATTCAGATAAAACAAAAAGGAGTGTATCATGAAAATCAAACGCAAGATTATCCGGATCGATGAAGAAAAATGTGACGGTTGCGGGCTGTGCGTACCGTCCTGCGCGGAAGGCGCCATTACGATTGTGGATGGCAAGGCCCGCCTGGCGGCAGAAAAGTATTGCGACGGTCTCGGCGCCTGTCTCGGAGAATGTCCGAACGACGCTCTCCATATTGAGGAACGGGATGCGGAAGATTTTGATGAAAAGGCCGTGGAGCATCATTTGAAAATGGCGGCAACGCCTCCGCCCGAAGCCGCGCCGACTTTGGCCTGCGGCTGCCCTTCGGCCCGGATGCAGAGCTTTGCCAGACCCTTCACCTCCTGTGAAGAAGCCAACAAGCCTGCTTTTCACCCAAGTAATGTCTCTGCCCTCTCCCATTGGCCGGTACAGATCAAGTTGGTGCCGCCGACCGCTCCGTTTCTGAAGGGAGCGGATCTGCTCGTTGCCGCCGACTGCACGCCCTTTGCCTATCCCAATTTCCATCGTGATTTTCTCCAGGGCAAGGTGCTGATGGTCGGATGCCCGAAATTCGACGACGCCGAGGCTTACATCGAGAAATTCAGAGACATTTTCAAAATGTCGGGGGTGAAGAGCGTGACGGTGGTTACCATGGAAGTGCCCTGTTGTCAGGGACTGCCGGTGATCGTAAAAAGAGGCATGGCGGCGGCAAATGCGGATATCCCGATGCGTCACATAACCGTGAGCGTGCGGGGGGAAATTCTCGGAAGGGAATAACAGAAAGACCTTGTTTGCAGTCATATTCCGGCTCTCATGCTAAAAGAGATGCCTTTCAAAGGGATGCATATGAACAAGATATCAAGTATCCTCGCTCATCTGGCGCAGAGAAAGGTCTTCTGCCTTGCCACCATTGTCGACTCTAACAATCCGCAGATCCCGGTCGGCCGAAAGGCGATCGTTTGGCCGGATGGAAGGATGGAGGAAACATTCGGGTCCCCCCGTTTTGACGAGGCGTTGCGCGGCCTGGCTGTGAAGGCGCTGGCCGAAAGGGAAAGCGATACCGTCGAAGTTGCGGATAAGGTCTACGCGTTTTTCGATATCCTCTCGCCCGATGTGAAACTTCTCATTTGCGGAGCGGGCCACATCGCCATGCCCCTGGCCCGTTTTGCCCGCGAGGTCGGATTCACGGTGACCGTGCTGGACGACCGCTCCGACTTCGCCCACCCCTTACGATTCCCCGGCTGCGAGGTGATTGCGGAGGATTACGCACCCGCCCTCCGCAACATGCCTCTGGGTCCTTCCTCGCACGCGGTCGTTATCACCCGGGGCCACGAGCACGACTCGGATTGCTTGATGGAAATTTTACCGAAGGAGACCGCCTATGTCGGCCTCATCGGCAGCCGCCGCCGGATCCGTTTTGTTCTTGAAGAACTGGTCCGCAAAGGGATCTCCAGGGAGCGATGCGAAGAGGTTTTTACGCCGATAGGGCTTCCCATCGGCTCTGAGTCCCCGGAAGAGATCGCTCTTTCCATCGTTTCAGAATTGGTCTGCGTGCGCAGGAGAGGGCCGCAGCATGCGCGGGCGTTGAGAGCCGCCCCGGGAGGCGTTCAATGACGGACGAAGAGATCTTCCGGAAGCTTGCCGAATTCGAGACAAAAGACATAACGGTTTGTCTCGCGACAATCGTCAAAACCGCGGGTTCGACGCCCCGTGAGGCGGACGCCAAGATGATTGTGTGCGCCGACGGAACCACCTACGGATCCGTCGGCGGCGGGTGCGGGGAGAATCAGGTCCGGAGCGCGGCCTTCCGCTGCCTTCTATCAACGAAGAAACCGGAGCTGATCGAGGTGGACCTCACGGACGACCTGAGAACCAAGGGCGGCGATGTCTGCGGCGGAAGGATGTGGATTTTCATAGAACCGCTATAGAGCCTGACGAGATCGCCGGTCACCCCCACACGCTTGCGGTGGTCGGGATGCATGGCGGCGTGGGACATCGTGACGGGATAGGTCATAATGCTTTCGACCCCCCCC
>MNZQ01000093.1 GCA_001873745.1 Syntrophaceae bacterium CG2_30_58_14 | reverse complement strand
GATCAAAAAGACGCGGATTCGGCGGATACCACTTGCCGCAGACCCGGCAAGGTCGCTTTTTGTGTTTATGCCTTTTTCCCATCGTTTCCTCCGTCGGTTGACTTTAAGAAAACAATGGCAGCTTTTCTTGCCGCTGGGTAATAAAAGTTGATGGGTCTCTTTAGCCGGTGTGGAAAAAAGATAAAGTAACGATCAGGTGGGTCCGTTTATCGGTGCTGGGTGGGTCCATACTTCATCGGCGGTGACAAGATGTTGATCTTATAGCATCACTGCTTTATTTTTTCATTATTAAAAACGGGGGCAGCGACATTCTTGGAGCGGAGTTCGAGAGATTTGGGAGCCGATTGGGCCTGAACGCCCGGATAGGACGGTCGGTGCGGATTTATCGTTCCGCTTTCGTCTCACAATTGATCCAAATACCTAACATGATTGCATGTTATCGTTCCGCTTTCGTTCCACCTTCTGAGATGGAGCCATCTCCCACGATGTAATCAGTTCTGACCTTCCAATTTCCGGCGGCATGTCCTATAATACGCCGGCAATGTTTGATGGAAGCAAGGAGGAGAAAAGATGCGAAGAGCAAATCGGGAAATCAGCGATCAATCGGCGATCCGGGCGGTCATGGAGGAGGCGCTCGTTTGTCGGATCGGGCTTTGCGACGACGGGACGCCCTATGTCGTCCCGATGAATTTCGGTCTCGGGGAGAATTGCCTCTTTCTCCACTGCGCTACCGAGGGGCGGAAGCTCGACATCCTCCGGCGAAACGACCGGGTCTGCTTCGAGATTGATTTTCTGCGGGAAATCCGACAGGGGCCGGTATCGTGCGGGTGGGGCGCGCGCTACGAAAGCGTCATCGGCTTTGGCCGGGCGATCCTCGTCTTGGATCCGGCGGAGAAACGATTCGCTCTGGACCGGATAATGGACCATTACCGCGCGCAAGGACCTTACGCCTACCCGGACGACACCCTCGCCAAAACGACGATCATCCGGATTGAGATCGAGAGCCTCACCGGCAAGCGCCACGAATGATATCGGGACGGCGGCATGTTTTAAACCTGGGAAATGGGGGGACAGATTTGAAATCTGTCCCCGGATATGAGAACGCAAGGGAACACGAATGAATTCGTTGAGGCGTTGAAGCGATGGGAAACATGAAAGAGAGCAATATCCCTTTTTTCGTCATCCTGGGAATGGTGACGATCCTCTTCCTCTACCTTTTGAAGCCCTTTTTTTTCCCGATCTTCTGGGCCGCCGTCATCGCCGGCGTCTTCCGGTCTCTCTACAGCCGGATCAATGGGAAACTGAACCGCCCGAACCTGAGCACAGCGATTCTCTTTCTCCTGATCGCGCTGATCATCCTGCTGCCCGCGGGGATCATCGGAACGCTCGTCTTCAACGAATCCGTCCGGATCTACGCCACCCTGAGCCCCGACGCGAAACACATGGACCAGAATTTCCAGCACCTCATCAACACGGTTACGAACAATTCCATCGCCCATCTTTTCCACATCAACAAGGCGATGCTGATTGCAAAGACCACGGAGGTCGCGCAAGGGATCACGAAATACATCTTCGTCCACCTGACGGATCTGACGCAGAACACCCTCGGCCTGCTGGGCCAATTCGCGATCATGCTCTACACCCTCTTTTTCTTCGTCCGCGACGGGGAGCGGTTCCTCCGGATGGCGATGAAGATTCTTCCGCTGGGGATGGGGCGGGAGAAGTTCCTCTACGAACGGTTCATCGTGACGGCGAAATCGACGCTGAAGGTAACGCTGATCATCGGCGGCATCCAGGGGGCGCTGGGGGGGATCGTCTTTTTCGTGACGGACGTTGAGGGGGCGCTGATCTGGGGGCTTCTTATGATTCTGATGGCCATCGTCCCGTTGGTCGGCTGCTCCATCATCTGGGCGCCCGCCGGCATCCTGATGCTGCTGACGGGGCATATCTGGGAAGGGGTCCTGATTCTCGCCGTCGGGTTCCTCGTGATCAGCACGGTGGACAACGTGCTTCGCCCCATCCTGATCGGCAAGGATGTCGAAATGCACCCGCTGCTCATCTTCCTCTCGACGCTCGGGGGGATCATCCTGTTTGGTTTCTCCGGTTTCGTCATCGGTCCCGTCATCACCTCCCTGCTCATCGCGATCTGGGAGATGTACGAGGAATTCTATCGGAAGGAAAAGACGTAATTACCAGACGGTCAGGAGGGCGTAAATCGCGGCGGAGATGAGCGCCGTGAGGGGAATCGTCAGGACCCAGGCCCAAACGATGGTCCCCGCCACCCCCCAGTGCACCGCTCTGATGCGGTGCGTTGCGCCGACGCCGACGATAGCGCCGGTAATCGTGTGGGTCGTACTCACGGGGATGCCGGCCAGCGAAGCCCCGATGATTGCCCCGGCGGCCGCCGTCTCCGCGCAGAACCCCCCCATCGGCCGGAGTTTCGTGATTTTGGTTCCCATCGTCTTGACGATCCGCCATCCACCCGCCATCGTTCCCAAAGCAATCACCGTGTAGCAGGCGATTTCCACCCAAATGGGGATATGGAAAACCGGCCCCAACATCCCCCGGCCGAAAAGGACCATCGCAATGATTCCCATCGTCTTCTGGGCGTCGTTCATCCCGTGTCCCATGCTGAAGACAGCGGCGGAGAGCAGTTGGAGTCTCCGGAAGATCCGGTCCGCCCGATAGACCGTGGAGTTCCGGCAAAGGTTCAGGACGGTGACCATGAAGACGAGCCCCAGCGCCATGCCGATTGCGGGGGAGAGGACGATGAAGATCGCCGTCTTCGTGATCCCGGAGAGGACGAGGACCTTCATCCCCCCTTTCACGAATCCAACGCCCATCAGGCCGCCGATCAGGGCATGGGAGGAGCTGCTCGGCAGGCCGAAGTACCAGGTGATCAGGTTCCAGACGATCGCCCCGCCGAGCGCCGCGAAGACCACCGCATCGCTGATGATATCGGGACGAATGATCCCGGTGCCGATCGTCTTGGCGACAGGAACGCCGACGAGGAAGAAGGCGATGAAATTGAAGAAGGCTGCCCAGAGAACCGCTTGGCGGGGAGAGAGGACCCGCGTTGAGACAACGGTCGAAATGGCGTTTGCCGAGTCGTGGAAGCCGTTGATGAAGTCAAACGCCAGCGCCGTCAGAACGAGGAAAATGACAATAACCGTATCAGCCATTTTTCAGGACAATCCCCTCCACGATGTTGGAGACGTCCTCGCAGACATCGATCGCCTCTTCGATCCGCTCGTGGATCTCCTTCCACTTGATCAGCTCGCGGACGTCGGGCTCGTTTTCGAAGAGACGGGCCATCGTCGTTCTCAGGATCACGTCACCGGCATTTTCCAGGGTGTTGATCTCGACGCAAGCCTGAAGGATCTGCGGGGCGTTCTTCATGTCCCGAAGGCCGAGGATGATCACCTTGAGTTTTCCGATCGCCTCGTTCAGGATCTTGGCCTGATCGACGATCGTCGGCGATGGGTCTTTTACCCGGTAGAGGATGATGCGCGCGGCGGACGCCTCCGTCATATCGAGAATGCTGTCCATTTTATTGACAAGACAGTAGATGTCCTCGCGGTCGAGCGGCGTGAGGAAGGAGGTGTGCATCTTTGCGTAGGTCCGGTGGGTGATGACGTCCGCCTCGTGCTCGATCTCCTTGAGGCGGGCGGTCTGCGCCTCGGTGTAGGCGCCGCTTTCCACCATTTCCAGGAAGAGCTTGCCCCCGACCTCGATCCGGTCGGCCAGCTCCTCGAACAGGTCAAAGAATTTTTCTTCCCTGGGGATGAATCTCATGGCTTTGCTCCTTCCTGCATCATGCCTGTGCTGTACAAGAAGCGGCGCTGCATCCCGAGCGCCGCGCCGTTTCCTGCTCTTGTGGAGCAGGTTGACTTTTACATGATCAGAGGTAATGGCAGCCATTACCATACGGCATGGGAGGACGCAAGAATAGAATGCAGATTTTCAGTGCAACCGTGGGAAAAGGGGCTTGACGAAGATGACCTTGCCGTCGCCCGGAGCGTAGAAATCGGCGAGGAAGGCCTCCCGAACATAGCCGCAGGAAAGATAGAAGGCCCGGGTCGGTTCGTAAAGGGGGCGGGAGGAGGTGTCCGCATAGACGCGCATTCCCCCGCTTTGCGCCATGAGCATTTCCGACATGGCCATGAGTTTGCGGCCGACTCCCCGTCCCTGCTCCCCGGGGTCCACGGCGATCCAGTAGAGGTCGAAGCTGTGCACGGTTCCGGGGATCGGGCCGAAGCAGGCGTAGCCGATCAGCCGATTTCCCGCTTCGGCAAAAAGGAAGAAGTAGCCGCTCGCGTCGCCTTTGGCCAGCCGCTCCTCGACGAGTTCGACGGCGATGCCGATTTCCTCTTCCGAGAAAAATCCCGTCGCGCGGACGAGCCGACCGACCGCCTGCCGGTCCCCCGGCGTCACCTCCCCGCGGAAAAGGGGGGACAACTCCCGATTTTTTTCAGACATGGGGGAGGTCTCCCCGGAACATGAAATAGGCCGCTCCGACGAGACAGAATCCCGCCCAGAGGTAATCCAGCTTCAGGTGCTGCCTCATAAGAGGTAAAAATGTTAACAATATAAGTGGTTTCAGCATTTAAGATGTCACCTTTTTGATGATGCGGCAAAGGACCTCCGGGAACGTCAGGCCGGTCCGAAGGGTCGCCGCAAAGAACCCGGCGTCCGGCGAGAGGCAGGGATTCGCGTTCACCTCGAGGATCCAGGGCCGCCCCGCTTTGTCCACACGGAAATCGACCCGCGCGTATCCCCGCAGATCGAAGATTTTCCAGCACCTGCGCGCAAGTTCCGTTAGTTGTGAAAGCAACGGGTCGTCCTGTGCGGGAAATTGGAAGCTCCGGGGGGTGTTCGCGAACTCGAATGTCCCCTCCTCCCACTTCGACCGGTAGCCGACGACGCGGACCTTCCCCGGCGGGTAGCCGTCAAAGCGGATCTCGGCCGGGGGCAGGACCTCCGGCCCGCCCTCGCCCGCCAGCAGGGAGAGGTTAAACTCCCGGCCGTCGATGTAGGCCTCGGCCAGGCAGGCCCCGCCCAACGCCTCGCAGCGGGCGTCCATCTCCGCGAGGAGCCTTTTGCGGTCCGCCCCGAAAAGGACCGAATCCTCGTCGAGGCCGATGGAGGCATGCTCCCAAACCGATTTGATGAGCCACGCCTCCGCTCTCGGCAGGCTCGGCGCGGCGGGCGGGAGCGCAGGGCGGGCCTCGTCGTCGCGTGAGCGGTTATTGCCCCGGAAACCATAAATGTCCATACTGTCATTCCCGCGAAAGCGGGAATCCAGCGCAGGACGGGATGCCGCATCAAAACCTGCCCCGTGTTTGTCGAGAGGAATCATGAATGGCGAACCATCTGCACAATCCTGTCCCGATTCGTTTCCCGTGAACCACGGAGGCGTCGGGAGGCCGGCGGCGGCAAGCCACCGCTTCGCGATGAGCTTGTTGGACGTGAGGAACATGGCCTCCGTCCCCGCGCCGGTGTAAGGGATTTTCAGCGCGTCGAGGAGGGCGGGAAAGAGGTGGATCAGGTTACCCTTTCCGGCAATCGTCTCAACAAGGTTGAAGACCATCGCGGGCCGCAGCGAAGCAAGCGTCTGCGCGGCCGCAGCGAGATTCAGCGAGATGGGGAGGGCCACGGGCTCGTGGCCGAGGGCGGCAAGACCCCGGGAGACAAAAGAAACTTGCGTGAGGGCATCCTGTTCGTCCCTTCCTGCCCCTGCGCCCACCTCTCCGTGGGTGACGGCAATTTTCATACGGCATACCCAAAATATTAATAAGGGAGAGCCAATTGCAAAACTCCCCATTCTGTCATTCCCGCAACGATTCTGAGCGGGAATCTGGTTCTAACGGCTTGAAAAACCATATTCCCGATAGAGGCATTCGGGAATGACAAATGGTTTTGCAATTACCTC
>MNZQ01000165.1 GCA_001873745.1 Syntrophaceae bacterium CG2_30_58_14 | reverse complement strand
AAAGGTCATGAATGTTCTCAGGATGATGTGCCTGGCTGAGGGATATACGCCCAAGGAGAAACGTGTCCACGTTTTCAACCGCCTTTTTATCGATATGATTAAGAAATACGGACGCGTTTACGAGCTTGGGTTGTTGGTCAAGAATAACATAATGGCGATGACGCCGTTTCGGGACATTGGCTTGCTGCCGGCTATTCTGAAAAAGAGGAAGATAGGTCTCCTGCCGCACAAGGTGAAGGCGATGGACGAGGTGAAAGAGCTGTTCAAAAAGGGCAAACCTTTTATCAAAGGATGAAGGTGCAAGAATGGAAATAGGGTACTACCCTGGATGTTCCCTGGAGAGTACATCGAGGGAATACGATATATCGTTGCGAGCCATGTGCAGCATGATGGACATCACGCTCGTGGAGGTTTCCGACTGGATCTGTTGCGGTACGAGTCCTACCCATGCCGCCTCCCAGGAACTCTCCCACATGCTTCCCTACAAGAACATCCAGAAAGCTGAGACACACGGTATAAAGGAGCTTCTCATCCCCTGCCCCTCCTGTCTCTACAGTATCAGCCATACGGAGGAAGCCTGCGCAAAGGACGCCCTTGTCCGACAACGTCTCGCCGATGTCACCGGTTATACCCACGAGGGGGGGCTGAAAATATACCACCTGCTTGACTTCCTCCGTGACCGGATAACGTTGGGCGGCCTGCAGACGATGGTAAAAAAACCGCTCGCAGGGGTTAAGATCGCCTCCTATTACGGTTGTCTGACCCGGTTTTTCCCGGCAGCGGCCGACGATCTGGAACAACCCAGCCTGATGGAACAGATCATCGAGGCGCTGGGTGGGCAAACGGTTGAGTGGACACACAAGGTGGAATGCTGCGGGGCAGGCCTCTCCATCACGAGGCCGGATATAACACAGCGGCTCTTGGGCGAGATACTCGAAAGCGCGGCGCGGGCTTCTGCAGACTGCATTGCCGTCGTTTGCCCTCTGTGCCAGTCCAACCTGGACATCCGGCAGAAGGGGCTGACCAACTCGTCAGGCGCACCCTACGCGATGCCTGTCATCTACCTGACCCAACTGGTCGGCATCGCCCTGGGGGCGCCGTCCACCGCTCTCGGAATGGAAAAACTGATGGTCGATGCCGGGCCGCTCTTGCGGACGAAAGGGTTGCTGTAGTCTGTTTTCCGATTCTCCTCAAGAAACTGGCATTTCAAAAAGTCTTTGCTTCTCCCCGCCATTTACGTTAAAAAAAAACATGCATCATCTGATCGACGAGTATCTGAATTTCATGGCGGTCGAAAAGGGGGCCTCCCCCAACACGATTGACGGGTACAGCCGGGATCTGAACCGGTATGCGGGGTTTGTCGAAGAACGCGGGGTCCGGGAGATCGGCGGGATCGGGACGGAGGATGTAATCGCCTACCTGGCGTCTCTGCACGGCGACGGTCTGGCGGCCAATTCGGTGAACCGTGCGTTGGCGGCCATTCGGGGGTTTTATCGATATCTGCTCCGGGAGAAGAAGGTGGACCATACCCCCATGGCCCATATCGTACTGGCCAAGGTTTGGACCCGACTTCCCGACGTTCTAAGTCGTGAAGAGATGGCCCTGCTGTTGGCGCAACCCGGTACGGAGACGCCGGCGGACATCCGGGATTCCGCCATGCTCGAACTCGTGTATGCGACCGGAATCCGCGTGTCGGAACTGATCGGGCTTACCGTAAACAGCATCAACTGGCAGGTGGGGTATCTGGTCGCCATGGGGAAGGGGGAGAAGGAACGGATTGTCCCCGTGGGTCAGACCGCATACGAGCGGGTCAAGCGGTACCAGGAAGGGGCAAGGCCGCTTCTTCTCAAGGGGCGCGAGTGTGATCGGTTGTTTCTGAATCGCTCGGGAAAAGGGTTGACCCGGCAGGGATTCTGGAAGATCGTGAAGAAGTATGCTGCAAAGGCAGGTCTGGGCAAGGCGATTCATCCCCACACCTTCCGGCATTCCTTTGCCTCACACCTGTTGGAGGGGGGGGCCGATCTGCGTTCCGTGCAGATCATGCTGGGTCATGCCGACATCTCCACGACCCAGATCTACACGCACGTGACCAGGGAACGTCTCAAGGAGATTCATCGGAAGTATCATCCCCGGGGATGACGGCATCCCCGGGCGATAAAAAGCAAGAAGGTCAGCGGTGGCCGAGAGGTTGGAATTCATGGAATACAAGTCTGGTATGGCATCGGGATCTGGAAGGAAGGGACGAAAATCGGCGAGGATCGGGGTCGTTCTTCTGATCCTCGTGATCCTCACGGCGGTCAGCCTAACGGCCGTTTTTCTTTATCCGGAAAAGGTGCGGGCGATCGCCGCAGGATGGAACCGCGTTCAGAATGCCTTTTCCTTTATCGTCCTCGACCGGAAACCCCATTTCTACTCGCTTGTCCTGGAAAAGAACGGGAAGGATTACCGCCTGACCGCAAGCGATATCTTTGAGGTTTTCTACCGGGACGAATTTGTGATCAAAGAGATTTCAACGGATGTCCTCTTCGGCGGCGGCGTCGCCGTGGATATCGAAGGGATCGGGGGGAAGGACGTTTTTCGCAAGCTTCTCAAGGGGATCGACCTGGTTGACAGGGCGGTCCTGACCGGCCGGGGCGGCGTCGGGGAAAACAGAGCGGGCGATTACGCGCTGCGGATTACCTATCGGGGAGAACCGATTGCGGCCATTCCGATCCGGATACAGATCACCCCCCAGGACTGGCTGCGCTATGCCCGGAGCTCCGGAAATCAGAAGGTCCAGATCGAATACCTCAAACGGGCGATCGCCCTGAACCGGGAAGATACGAATGTGCGCCGGATGCTCGCCTCCATCTATCTCCATGCCGGCATGACGGGGGATGCGATTGCACAGTATCAGGAGATTCTTGCGCTGAAGCCGAATGATACGGCGGTCCTGTCCGAGCTGGCCAAGTGCTATCTGAAAAGCGGACAGTACGAGGAGGCCATCCGGATCACCGTGCAGGCTGTCAAAGCCAATCCGAAGGATGATGCCGCACTGGCCGATATGGCCCTGGCTTGGGGACATTTGGGGAATTGGAAAAAGGCGATCGCCGCTTATGAGGATTCTCTGAAGACGCGACCTGGCAATCCCGCGGTCATGTTCAAGTTGGGGGAGGCTTATGAGAAGACGGGCCAGTTGGGAAAGGCCGCAGAACAATATCAACGGGTGCTGGAAACGGTGCCGAAGGCCGATCATGTGGCGGTCGCCCTGGCAAGCGTCACGTTGAAGCTGGGGCATTATGACGATGCGATCCGCTGGCATCGGGAGGTTCTGAAGAGACAGCCGAAGAATGCCGCCGCCTATGCCAATCTCGGCCTGGCCTACGGCAGCAAGGGGCTGACCCGGGAAGAGATCGAGAATTACCGAAAGGCGATCGAACTGAACCCGGGCGATCCGGTGGTTCACTTTAACCTGGCGACCGCCTATGAAAAGGCGAAAAAGGAGCCGGAGGCGGTTCGGGAATACCAGAAAGTCCTGGAATTGAAACCCCAGGATTCTGATTCCCAGGAAAGGCTGGGCGATCTCCATTTCAAGGCGAGGCGTTTCAGCGAGGCCGTACCTCTTTATGAGAAGGCGGTGAAGATGAGTCCCCGGAAAGCGGTGATTTATACCCGTCTTGGTTTTGCCTACGCCGAGCTGAAGAAACCCGCCCAGTCCGCGGCAAACTATGAGCAGGCTATCCGATACGGCGCAAAGGATCCCCATCTCCGGCAGAGTCTGGCCCTTTCCTACAGTCAGACGGGAAAGACAAAAGAATCGATCGCCATGTATGAAACGCTTGCCGCTGCGAACCCGACGACCGAGCTCCTGAACACCCTCGCGGACGCATACATGAAGGAAAAACAGTACGACAAGGGCATCCGGATCTATAAGAAGCTGATCGCATTGAACCCGAAGAAGGCAGCCGGCTACGCGAGCGTCGCTTACGCATACGGACTCAAGGGTGATCCGGACCGGCAGATCGAATATTACCTGAAGTCGCTTAAATTTGATTCGGAGGACGACGAGGTTTACGTGAATCTTGGAGCGGCCTATGAGAAGAAGGGGCTTTTTCAGGAGGCGCTGAAGGCCTACACGACCGCCTATGAACTGAACCCCGATTCGGCGACGGCGGCCAGGAAGATCCCCCAGATGAAGATTCGGATCTTGCGGCAGAAACAATGAATTGCATAAGGAGTGTGTGCATGGAGAAGATCAGCATCGGTGGTTTCGAGGTCGGCGGGGGCGCTCCCCTTGTGCTCATCGCCGGTCCCTGTGTGATCGAGGATGAAGAAAAGAGCATGGAGATTGCCCGTGATCTGAAGGAGATGACGGGGAAGCTTGGCATCCCGTTCATCTTCAAGGCCTCTTACGACAAGGCGAATCGGACCTCCCTTGACGCCTACCGCGGACCGGGTTTGACCCGGGGCCTTCAAATTCTGAAGAGGATCCGGGATGCGTTCGCAATCCCCGTTCTCTCCGACGTCCACCGCTTTGAGGAGATCGCTCCGGCGGCGGCCGTCCTCGACGTCCTGCAGGTCCCGGCCTTTCTCTGCCGGCAGACCGACTTCATCGTCGAGATCGCCCGCCGGGCGAAGGCGGTGAACATCAAGAAGGGGCAGTTTCTTGCCCCGTGGGACGCCATCCATATCGTCGAAAAATCCGTGGCGGCCGGAAATCATAACATCATGCTGACCGAGCGGGGGGTCAGCTTCGGTTACAACAACCTGGTCGTCGATTACCGTTCCTTCCCGATTCTGCGAGCGACGGGATATCCGGTCATTTTTGACGCCACGCACAGCGTCCAGCTCCCGGGCGGGGCCGGCAAGGCCTCGGCGGGAGACCGCCGGATGGTCCCCTGTCTTGCACGGGCGGCGGTGGCGGCAGGGATCGATGGTCTGTTTGTTGAAGTTCATCCAAACCCGGACTGTGCGCTCTGCGACGGGCCCAATTCCCTGGCCCTGGACAGCCTGCCGGAGCTTCTCGCGACGCTCATGAAGATCGATGCGGCGGTGCGACCAAAACAGGACTGAATCTGTCCAATTGAAATGAGGGGTAATATGGTTGAAGAGGTGATCGAAGAGAGACTTCTGACCAAGATCCGCAGGGTGAAGCTCCTGATCCTGGATGTGGATGGGGTTCTGACCGACGGCCGGATCGTTATCGACGATGCGGGGATAGAGAGCAAGCAGTTCGATGTGAAGGACGGCCATGGCCTGAAAATCCTGATGAGATGCGGAATCGGCGTGGCGCTGCTGACCGGAAGGCAATCACGGGTGGTTGAACGCCGCGCCGCCGATCTGGGGATCACCGAGGTTCATCAGGGGATCTGGAACAAGGTTGAGGCCTTTGAAGAGATTCTCAACCGGAGGCAAATCGCCCTGGAGGAGACGGCCTGTGTCGGGGATGATGTGGTGGATATCCCGCTCCTGAGGCGGGCGGGGTTTTCCGTGGCCGTGGCCGACGCCGTATTGGAGGCCCGGCAGATCGTCGATTATGTAACGCATCATCCTGGAGGCCGGGGGGCTGTTCGCGAGGTGTGCGAGGTGATCCTCAAGGCGCAGAACCGCTGGCCGGATGTGGCCGTGAGATATGAATTTGCATGAAATGGGGGACAGATTGGGAGCCCATGGGGGACACGATGCGGCATCATGTCCCCAGGAACGACGTTTGACCTTTACATCCGCGGGCGCGGATGGTAGAAGTTCAGATAGGTGCGGAAGAACGCAGGATGGCCGGCAGCGGAGGTCAAGGGGGACACGATGCGGCATCATGAAGGGGACACGATGCGGCATCACGTCCCCCTTGAGATGAAGACAAAAAGAAAAACGGCGCTCATCGTCGCGATCCTGACGGTGATTCTCTCCATAGCCGTGGTTTTCGTGATCGGCCTCCGGGTGGCGCCGGAAAAGGCGCTTCTGAAGATCATGGCGGACAAGGTTGATCTGCAGATCAAAAATGTCCGTTATACGGAGGTCGGTGATTCCGGCATGAAATGGGAGATCACCGCCGATACGGCGCGTTATCTGAAGAAGGAGAACCTGGCCCTCTTTGAGAAGGTGACGGTCCGGCTGGTGATGAAGGATGGTCGGACCTTCGTGATGAACGGCGATCAGGGGCGGCTCGATACCCAATCGCGGGACATGGAAATCGACGGGAATGTCGGCATCGTTTCGGGAAACGGGGATCGCTTTGCGACGGACCGTCTTCGGTACCTAAACGCCGCCCGACGGATCGAAACAGACCGGCCCGTCGCGATGGAAAACAGGAATGTCCGAATCAGCGGCGTGGGGATGATCTTTCATTTAGACGAGAGCAAGCTGACGCTGCTTTCGCAGATTCGGGCGAGCTATGGGGACACCTTGCGGCAAGGTGTCCCCATGTGGTGACAGGGAAAATAAGATGTTAAAAAGTATCTTCCGAATCATTCTCTGCATCGGCGTTCTGACGACGATCCTCTATCCGCCGGGGGATGCCCGGTGCGAGACAAAACAGAAACCCGGGATCGAAAAGGATCAGCCGATTCAGATCGTCTCCGACCGCATGGATGCCTACAACGAGAAACGGATGGTCGTTTTTTCGGGCAATGCCGTGGCTACGCAAGGCGCGCGGACGATCCGCGCCGAACGGCTGACGCTTTATTATCGGGATGATCAAAAGAAGACCGGCCGGTCGACCGTGAGTGGCGTGGGCGAAGGGACGGGGAATCTGGAAAGGGTGGAGGCCAAGGGGCACGTTACGATCACGGAAGGCGAGCGGGTCGTGACCGGAGAAGAGGCCCTCTTCGAACAGGATGCGCAGAAAATCACGATGACGGGCAGCGCCGTCCTGCGCGAGGGCGACAACATCATCCGGGGAGACCGAATCGTCGTATTCCTGAACGAAAACAGGGGAGTGGTCGAAGGCGCCGAGAGCCGGCGCGTAACGGCCACAATCTATCCGGGGGAGACGAAAAAACGGTGACCTCTTCCAGTCGGCATCATGGGATCTTTTCATGGGAAAACTGACGGCGACAGGTCTGATCAAGATCTACAACCGACGACGGGTGGTCGATCAAATCCACCTTGAGATTAATCCCGGCGAGGTGGTCGGCCTGCTGGGACCGAATGGCGCCGGGAAGACGACGACCTTCTATATGATCGTCGGGCTGATCAAACCGGATGGGGGGGCGATTTTCCTCGATGGCGAGGATCTGAGTCGCTCTCCGATGTATGTGCGTGCAAGAAAGGGGCTGAATTACCTGCCGCAGGAGCCCTCCATCTTCCGGAAACTGACGGTGCGGGAGAACATCATGGCCATCCTCGAAACGCTTCCCCTGGCCCCGGAAGAGAGAGAGGAGCGTCTGCATCGGCTTCTTGCGGAGCTGGATTTAACCCAAATAGCGGACAACAAGGCCTATTCTCTGTCGGGAGGCGAACGGAGGCGGGTGGAGATCACGCGGGCGCTCGTAACCTCGCCGAAATATATTCTTCTCGATGAACCATTCGCAGGGATCGATCCGCTGGCGGTGGCGGATATCGGGAGGATCATCGCCCGGCTGCGAACGAAGGAGATCGGGGTCATCATCTCCGACCACAACGTCCGGGAGACCCTTTCCGTCTGCGATCGCGCCTACATCGTCAACGAGGGGAAGGTCCTTGAGGAGGGAACGCCGGAATCGATCGCGGGCTCCGAGATCGCGAGGAAGATCTATTTCGGCGACGATTTTAAATTCTGATCGGTAATGGAAGGCAGCGCAGTTGAAGCATGGCATTTGAACTAAGACAGAATCTGAAACTGACCCAGCAATTGATCATGACGCCGCAGCTTCAGCAGGCGATCAAGCTCCTGCAGTTGTCTCGACTGGATCTGGTCGATATGGTCAACCAGGAGATGGAGGAAAATCCGCTCTTGGAAGAGGTCGTCTCCGATGAGGACCCCGAAGCCGAAAAAAAGATCGAACCCGCACAGACCGAGGAGGGCGATCGGGAAGAGAGCAAACCGGTCGAGCGGACAGGGGAGCTGACAGGCGAGGGGGACGGTCGGGAGGAGTTCGACTGGGATGGCTATCTGGAAGACTATGGGCCGATGGGGGTCACCTACGATCGGCAGGAGGGGAGCGCTCCTTCCTGGGACAATCTCCCGGTCGTGAAAACCTCGCTTACGGACCATCTGATGTGGCAGCTCCTTCTTTCCCGTTTTACCGAGGCTGAGTACCGCATTGGCGAACAGATTATCGGCAATCTGGATCAGAACGGCTATCTGGTTGCCACACTGGATGAGATTGCCGTCCAGGAGAAGGTGGCGCCGGCCTTTGTAGAAGAGGTGCTGAAAAAGATTCAGGAATTCGATCCCGTCGGGATTGCCGCCCGCGACCTTCGGGAGTGTCTGCTCATCCAGGCGAAGATGGCGGGGGATGCGCGTTCCCTTGTGGAGCGGATTATCCTTGGCTATCTCAAGGATCTTGAAGTCAAGAATTATCCCCAGATCGCCAGGAAATTGAAGGAGCCCCTCGATGACGTTCTGGCGGCCGTCGTGATCATCAGCCATATGGATCCCCATCCGGGGAGTGTTTACAATGAGGAACGCATCCAGGCGATCGTTCCCGATGTCTATGTCTTCAAGAGCGGCGATGATTACAAGGTCGTTCTGAACGACGAGGGGCTTCCGCGACTCCGGATCAGCAATTTCTACCGGGAGATCATGGGCGGAATGAGTGCCGGGGTGACGCAAGAAAACGGGAAAAAGTATATCAAGGAGCGGGTCCAGTCGGCAACTTGGCTGATCAAGAGCATTCAGCAGCGGCAAAAGACGATCTATCGGGTTACCGAGAGCATCGTCCGGTTTCAGAGGGAATTTTTTGATCGTGGGATCAGCTCCATGAAACCTTTGATCCTGCGGGACATCGCCGATGACGTGGAGATGCATGAATCCACGATCAGTCGAGTCGTGACGAACAAATACATGCATACGCCGCGGGGTCTCTTCGAGCTGAAATACTTCTTCGGCAGCGGCATTCACAAGCCCGGAAGCGACGACGTTTCATCCAAGAGCGTCCAGGACGATATCCGGAAGATCATCGGTAAGGAAGATCCCCGCAAACCGTTCAGCGATCGGGTCATTGTCGCGCGTCTTGGGGATTCAGGAATCTCTATCGCCCGGCGGACGATTGCGAAATACAGGGAGATGATGGGAATTCTGCCCTCTTCCATGCGGAAGAAATATTTTTAAAAAGCGTTGACACGGCGAAGAGATGAGTAAAGCATAGTGCTGAGGACTGAGTAAAACATAGTGCTGGGCACTCAGCACTTGCTAACAGGCGGGTGAAATCAGAAACGGGAGGAACCGATCATGAAGATTTCTGTGACATTCAGGAATGCGGAGGGGGAAAACTGGCAGAAGGAATATGTGGAAGAAAGACTGAAAAAACTGAAGAAATATATCGATAATCCGGTGGATGCCCGCGTTATCCTGTCGGTTGAAAAATTCCGGAATACGGCAGAAATCAATCTGATGGCGAACGGGTTGAACGTCAACGGCAAGGAAGAAGAAAAGGATATGCATCTGGCCATCGACAACGCCATCGAAAAGATTGAGCGGCAGCTCAAAAAACAGAAGGAAAAGGTGCGCGGTTTCAAGACCAATCTTTCCCGAAACGGAGAATTTGGCGAAGAATCTGTTACGGAAGAAGGCGAGGAATCGTCGGACGCGAAGGTGGTCGAGACGCGCAAAGTGGTCTTGAAGCCGATGTCGATTGATGACGCCGTCTTGGAAATGGAAACCACGAAAAACCGGTTTGTGATCTATCGCGACTCATCCACCGAAAATGTCAACGTCATCTATCGGCGCGAGGATGGAAAATTTGCGCTGCTGGAGATCAGCCGCTGAGGTTTGAGGATAAAGCATGAAAATCACGGAGATGCTCAAGCGTGAGTTCGTTCTTGAGCAGTTGAAGGCGGGAAACAAGCGGGATGCGCTTGCGGAACTGGCGGGAGTTTTTGCGCAGGGGAGGATCAACGTTGATTCCGAGGCGATGCTGCATGTCCTCTTAGAGAGGGAAAGATTGGGGAGCACCGGCATCGGCGACGGGATCGCCATCCCCCACGGCAAACTCCCCGGACTCGAAGAGATGGTGGTCTCTTTCGGCCGAAGTCGGGAAGGAATCGCCTTCGAGGCGATGGACGGAAAGCCCGTACAGCTCTTTTTTTTGCTGATGGCGCCCGAGAATTCGGCGGGCCAGCATCTCAAGGCGCTGGCGAAGATCTCCCGAATGCTGAAGGATGCGAACTTCCGAAAGAATCTTCTGGATGCGAAGATGCATGAGGATCTCTTCCGGATTATCGCCGAAAAAGACGACGAAACTTGATCTGAATCCGGGGGCTCCTCATGAGGCCCGTAACGGTAAAAGAAATCCTGACATACGGGGAGAGGCTGGGGATTACGGAAATTGTGAAACCTCCCGGCGCCCGTGGGTCCGTCCGTCATCTGCTCCGGTATGCCGGGGGGGAATCCGGTCATGGCATGACTCTCCTCCCGCACTCCATGTTGATCCTTCCGCCGGCCGCGGCGGATGGGGCTTATGAAAACGGATGGGACGGATCGGTTCCCCCGTCACTCTTCCGGAATATCTCCTGTTTGGCCCTGTCTGCGCAAAGGATAACGGTTTTTCTTCGGCAATTTTCCAAACGGACGGAGACGCCCATCTTTTCGTCGTGCTACGACGATACCTTGCTCCACAGCCGTCTGACCGGCCTGCTCCGGGAGAGGGGCGAGCGGCGGGTCATGGTCCACGGCGTGCTCGTCCGGGTTGGAGCTCTTGGCGTTCTGCTCCTTGGTGAAAGCGGGATCGGCAAAACCGCCTGCGGTCTTGCCCTCATGGACAAGGGCAATCGCTGGGTGGCGGATGACGCCATCGTTCTGGAGGGAAGGGGAGACGCCGTTTATGGGCGGGCCCATCCGGGAACCGGGGGGCTCATTGCCGTGCGGGGTCGGGGGGTTCTCCGTGCGGCAGATCTGCTCGGAACGGGGCGCCTCCTTCCAGAAACCCGTGTGGACGCGCTCGTCCGACTTGTCCGCGAATCTGAAAGAAATTCGGTACAAGAAGGAGAGTCATTTCAAGAGATTGTCGGGGTCTCGCTCCGCTGCCGGGATCTTGCGGCGGACGTTGATCCCCGGCGGGTGGCCGAACGGGTGACGGGTTATGTTCGCCGTCTTTCAGTTCTTGAAAAAGGGGGATCCGAATGAAGCAACTTCGTGTGGTGATCATCACGGGACTTTCCGGTTCCGGCAAGAGTACCGCCCTGCGGGCGCTGGAGGACATCGGCTTTTTCTGCGTCGATAACCTGCCGGTGGTTCTGCTTTCGAAGTTTCTGGAGATCCAGTCCGATCCGGCCAAAGAGATCTCGCAGGTTGCCATGGTCATGGATCTCCGGGAGCAGGCATTCCTGGAAAAGTACCCGCGGATCTTCGTCCGCCTCAAGGAAAAAGGCTTTCGGATTGAGATCCTTTTTTTCGATGCCGCCGACGAGGCGCTCCTGCGCCGTTTCAGCGAGACGAGGCGCACCCACCCTCTCGCCCCACTCGGTTCAATCCTGGACGGCATCCGGCTGGAAAGGGAAAAACTCGCCCCGTTGAGACAGATGGCCGACCGGGTCATCGATACCACCTCCTGCAACGTCCATCAGCTCAAGGATGTCGTTCAGCGGCATTTCCGATCCTCAACGGCAAAGAGTCTGGTGATCCATGTGACCTCCTTCGGCTACCGCTATGGGCTGCCGGCGGACGCCGACATGGTCATAGACGTCCGCTTCCTGCCAAATCCCCATTTCGTGGAGGAACTGCGCAGTTGCGACGGCCATGATTCCCGTGTGCGCGATTATGTTCTGGAATCGGAAGGCGGTCGGACCTTTGTCACGAAACTGTTCGATCTGATGGCGTTTCTGATCCCCCTCTACGAAAAGGAGGGCAAGTCCCGTTTCAACATCGCCCTCGGCTGCACCGGCGGCCATCACCGCTCCGTTGTGATGGCCAACCTGCTGGGCGCCTACTTTTCGGAGAAGGGATATCCGGTGCATATTGCCCACCGCGATATCGGGAAGTCTTAGGAACCCGCCTCCAACTTCTTCGTCACGTTGTCGGAGATCCAATGCGGATCCCACCATTCGCGCGGGTTCACAAACTGGCCGTGGATCGCCACGCCGAAGTGAAGGTGATCCCCGCCGGCAAGACCGGTCGCGCCGGAGATACCGATGACCTCTCCGCGTTTGACGGTTTGGTCCGGTTTGACCTGGATGCCGCTCATGTGACCGTAGAGGGTCGAGAGTCCCAGACCGTGGTCGATGATGACGGCGTTGCCGTAGATCCCGAGCAGCCCGGCGAAACGGACAATCCCGTCGTTCGCGGCTTCGATCGGGGCATGAACGAGGGATGCGAGATCGACGCCGATGTGAATGCTGTCACCTACCGGCTTTCCGCCGTAAAAATAGGTCCGACTGTCACCGAAAAGGGCCATCGGGGCGGCGTTCTTCATCCGGAGAAAGGTGTCCTGCCAGAGTTGCCGGGGTTCCGATTTCAGGCAGGCGGACTGGATGGTTTTGAGATTGTCGGCGCGCAGCACGGTGTTTACGTAAACGAATGTTTCGATGGGCGTTTTCCCCCGCAGCTCCGGGACGGCTGCCTGGAATTCGGGCATCTTCTGCCCGAGAAAACCGTCCGCAAGGACCATCTTGTCGCTGCGGAACTTCCGCTTCTTGATCAAGGTCGGGATGCCGTTCACCGTTTCGTTTCCGGCCTGATCCTGGGCCAGGATGCGGATCTGCGGGACGCCCGGCGATGCATCTATCGGCAGCGCAAAGTAGGCCGCATAGCCCGGCTTCCCGGCCAGCGTGACCGGGTAGCCGGGATAGAATTGATCACCGACCAGGACGCCCGTCCGGGGAACCGCTTCCGACAGGCGATAGGCAACGACGCAGGCCCCTCCCGGATTGATGTGGTTCTGCGTATTGAGCTGGAAGATCTGGGGCGGGAGGAAATCGATCTGAATGGCCCGGGCCACCGTGGTCCGGTTGTTCCAGAGGCTGTGATCGATGGCGGCGAGGGTCAGCGTGGCCGGCCCGTCATGGAGTTTCAGCGCGGAGGCGTCCACGGCAACAGAGACCGCCTTGCGCCGGACGCCCGCTTCCGGGTAGTCGATGGAGGAAAGGACGCGGGGGCGACTGTCCTGGGTGATGACGATCTCCGTGTGGCGAAGACCCTGGCCCGAATCGGTGAAAGTGACATTCAGGGCCTTCTGTCGGCCGATGACGGCGGCATCCGCGCCGATCTCAACGACGGGGTTGCCGCTTTCCCCGACGGTCAGGAAAAACCACCAGCCTCCGCCCGCGAGCAGCAGGAAGAGACACCCGACGATATACCAGAATTTCCTTTGCATAGACTCTTGGCCTCCAAAGATAAACTGGATGCGGTATAGCCACTTTGCGGGCGCATTGCAAGGTCAAAAACCATTTCGGGACGGGAACCATGAATTGCTTGATATCGTCGGGCATCCTTGTTATAAGCTATGATGCCTGTGATGGGAGTTCTGATATGCTGAGGGATAGAAGAATCGTTCTGGGCGTGACCGGCGGCATCGCCGCCTACAAGGCCGCCGAACTGGTTCGGGAGCTGGTCCGGCGCGGGGCGAAGGTAAGGGTGGTCATGACCGACCATGCCTGCAAGTTCGTTACGCCGCTCACCTTCGAGACCCTGTCGGAAAATCCGGTCGCCACCGACCTGTTTTGGGCGCCGGGGGACTTCGGGATCGCCCACATCGCGCTTGCAGAATTCGCCCAACTGGTCGTCATCGCGCCCGCAACGGCGAACATCATCGGCAAGATGGCCGCCGGCCTGGCCGATGACTTGCTGACCACGGTTCTGCTGGCCACGGACGCCCCGGTTCTGATCTGCCCGGCGATGAACGCAAAAATGTATGCGAACGCCATTGTGAAAGAGAATCTTGCCCGCCTGGTCTCGCGAGGCCATATGATCCTGGAGCCGGGGTACGGCGAACTGGCCTGCCGCGTTGAAGGGCAGGGGCGGCTCGCCGAGCCGTTGGAGATCGCGGAGGAGATCGAGTCGATTCTGACTCCGAAGAACCTTCAGGGAGAGCATATTCTCGTGACGGCCGGTCCGACGCAGGAACCCTTTGATCCGGTGCGGTTCATCAGCAATTACTCCTCCGGAAAGATGGGGTATGCGCTGGCCGTGATGGCAAGAAGGCGGGGCGCGGAAGTGACGCTGGTCAGCGGTCCCACCGCGCTTCCCGCGCCGCGGGGCGTCGTCTTCGTCCCGGTCCGGACGGCCGTCGAGATGCGGGATGCCGTCCTGGCCAATCTGGAGCAGGCGACGGTGGTGGTCAAGGCCGCCGCGGTGGCCGATTACCGGCCGGCGGTTTGCGAACCGGTGAAGATCAAGAAGAAGGAAGGGTCTCTGACCATCCATCTGGAAAGGAATCCCGACATCATCTCCGAGATCGCGGACCGGAAGGGAGACCGGATCGTGGTCGGATTCTCGATGGAATCGGACCATCTGCTCGAACACGCCCGGACGAAACTCTTTGAAAAGGGGATGGATTTCATCGTGGCCAACGACGTGACCGAACCCGGGGCCGGCTTCCGGGGAGATACGAATGTGATCCGGATCCTGGACCGGGAGGGAGGGGTCGAGGTGTTTCCATTGATGGACAAAATGGATGTGGCCGGCGTCATCCTGGACCGCATAAGGAAAATGAGGGATGGTGGAAGGATCCGGGATGGGCGTTGAGGACGAACCACGGGAGGAGCTCCTCGGCTTGGTCCGCTCCCTGACGGAGAGGGTGCGTCTGGACGGGGAGTTGCGAAAACCCCTCGGCTATCTGTCCCGGGGAAAAGGCGACATCCAGATGCCCGTCGCCACCGCACCCGAGACGGCAGTGGAACGTTCCGGGGTGGAAGTTTCCGCCCTGGATCCGGTTCTTGCAGAGCTTGGCGACTGCCGGCGCTGTCCGCTCGGCGCTCTGCGTCGCCGGCTTGTCTTCGGCGAGGGGAATCCCGGTGCGGAGTTGGTGTTTGTCGGCGAGGCGCCGGGGGCGGACGAAGATGCGCAGGGAAGGCCGTTCGTGGGCCGCGCGGGGCAATTGCTCACGAAGATCATTGCCGCGATGGGGCTGAAGCGGGAGGATGTCTATATCTGCAACATCCTGAAGTGCCGTCCTCCCGGGAACCGGAATCCGCTGCCGGATGAGATTGCCGCCTGTGAACCCTTTCTGATCCGGCAGATCGAGGCGATCCGCCCGCGGGTCGTCTGCGCCCTCGGGAGCTTTGCGGCGCATGTCCTGCTCAAATCGGAGGCGCCGATCTCCGTCCTGCGCGGCCGGTTCCAGCGCTACCAGGGGATACCCCTGATGCCGACCTACCACCCGGCCTATCTGCTTCGGAACCCCGGGGCGAAGAAACAGGTGTGGGAGGATGTCCAGGCGATCATGAAGCTCCTTCGGGAGGGTTCGTGACATCGATGAATGGAAGGAAGGTCCTGTGAAATGAAGAGAGTCATGCTGCAAAAAATGGTCTGCGCGGTCGCGGCGACGGCCGCTCTGTTCATCGGCGTAATGCTGCCCGGAGAGAATCTGCGGGCAGCGGACAAGGCGCCCGTCTTCGACGTGATCACCATCAGCGCCGTCATCACGCCGCCGATTGCCGAGTACGTCGTCCAGAGCATCGGCGAGGCCGCGAAGAGCGGCGCCGAGGGGTTGATCATCCGTCTCGATACGCCGGGCGGCCTCGATCTGGCCATGCGGGACATTGCCAAGGGAATCCTGAACGCGCCTGTACCCGTGATCGTTTACGTCGCGCCCTCCGGGGCGAGGGCCGCCTCGGCCGGGGTCATCATCACGGTGGCCGCGCATATCGCGGCGATGGCGCCGGGGACGAACATCGGCGCGGCGCATCCCGTCGGATTAGGGATCGGCGGCGGCATGGACAAGACCATGAGCAAAAAGGTGGAAAATGACGCCGTCGCCTACGTCCGGGGGATCGCCAACAAGAGGGCCCGGAATGAAGAGTGGGTCGAGAAGGCGGTCCGGAAGAGCGAATCGATCACCGCCGAGGATGCCCTCCGCCTGAAGGTGATCGATTACGTCGCGACGGATCTCAGCCGTCTGCTGGAAAAGCTGGACGGTCGTGAGGTGACGCTGGCGGCCGGGAAGAAGATCATCAAGACGAAGGGCGCCGTCCTCAATGAAAAATTGATGGGCGTCCGGGAGAAGGTCCTCTCCGCGCTCAGCGATCCGAACATCGCCTACATTCTGCTGCTGATCGGTCTCGCCGGCCTCTACTTCGAATTTTCCACCCCGGGCGCCATTCTCCCCGGCGTGATTGGGGGGATCTCCCTGATCATGGCCTTCTTCGCGATGCAGACGCTCCCGGTGAACTATGCCGGGGTCGCCCTGATCCTCCTTAGCATCATCCTGTTCATCGCGGAGATCAAGGTGATCAGCCACGGGATCCTTACCATCGGAGGGATCGTCTCGCTGGTCATTGGGTCGCTGATGCTCTTCCAGGCCCCCGATCCGTCGCTGCGGGTCTCCTGGGGCGTCCTCATCCCGGCGGTGTCGATCACGTCGCTCTTCTTCATCGCCGTGATTGCGATCGCCGTCAAGGCGCAGCTCCGGCCGCGGCAGGGAGGCCAGGAGGGGATGCGGGGCGAAGAGGGCCTGGCCATAACCGATATCCACGCGGAGGGAAAGGTGCTGATTCACGGGGAGCACTGGAACGCAATCAGCGACGCTCCCGTAACCAGGGGGTCCAAAATACGGGTGATCCATGTGGAAAATCTTAAAGTCAAGGTAGAACCCATCGAAAAATAACCCATCGAAAAGTAAAAGGAGGTAGATCATGTCAGGTTTATACCCAGTCATCGTCTTGGTTGTTCTGGTCATCATGTTCCTTTCCTCGGCCATTCGGATCCTCAACGAGTATGAGCGGGCCGTCATCTTTCGTCTGGGGAGGATCATCGCCACGAAAGGCCCCGGGCTTATCATCCTGATCCCCATCGTTGACAAGATGGTCCGGATCGACATGCGGACGATCACGATGGATGTCCCCCCGCAGGACGTCATCACCCGGGACAACGTTTCGATCAAGGTCAACGCCGTCGTCTATTTCCGGGTCATGGACGCGAAAGCCGCCGTGATCGATGTGGAAAATTATCTCTATGCCACGTCGCAGCTCTCCCAGACGACCCTCCGGAGCGTCTGCGGCCAGATGGAATTAGACGAGATCCTCTCCGAGCGGGAGAAGATCAACCTCCAGCTCCAGGAGATCCTGGACCGGAGCACCGAACCCTGGGGGATCAAGGTCTCCCACGTCGAGGTCAAGCAGATCGACCTGCCCGAGGAGATGAAACGGGCCATTGCCAAACAGGCGGAAGCGGAGAGAGAGCGGCGGGCCAAGGTGATCAATGCGGAAGGCGAGTTCCAGGCCGCCCAGAAACTGATCGAGGCGGCGGCCCTCATGGAAACGCAGCCGATGTCGCTGCAGCTCCGCTACCTCCAGACCTTGAACCAGATCGCAGCGGAGAACAATTCGACGATAGCCTTCCCCATTCCACTCGACCTGTTCAAACCGTTTCTGAAGCTGGCGGAGAAACTGTAGCGATCCAAACGGGGAGGGCCGCGCCCTCCCCGCATCGCCACTTTTCTGCTTCCCGTGCTGCTGATCCTGGCAGGAATTTATATCCTGATGAAATACTTCAAGAACAATCATGATGATCCCGATCATGAATGATCACCCGATCCATTCGCCCGGATCCGGCGGGGGATCACCGCGCGAACGCCTGCTGATCGTCTGCGATTTCGACGGGACGGTCTGCAGCGTGGAAATGGGCAACGCATTCCTGGAACGTTTCGCGGAAGGGTGGTCGGCGACGGTTATTCCGACGTCTGCCCGGCCCGCGCCGCCGATCAGGTCTTCGCAAAGCCGATCCTCCACGAAAAATGCTTGAAGAACGGCACCCCCTCTCTTCTCTACGACGATTTCGGCGATATTCTCCGCTGCCTGGAAAAAAGCCTCGTCATCAACCACTTCGGTGATGAAGCCATGAAGGTGTTCGATGTGTTGGGAGGGCCTTGGCCCTATCTCGATTACCGGCCGTTGGCCAAGGGTGAGCCGAGTGTTGAAGCACTCTTTACAGGAACTTGCGTCGTTTCTCGCCGACACCAGATGAACCTTGTCTATTCCAATGATAAATCCCTCTATATGCTGGACCTGAACGGGACCATGGCGGGGATGCTCAAAATGCTGCAACGGCTTATCGGCGAGGACATCAACCTGGCCTGGCTGCCGGGTGTGGATGTGTGGATCGTCAAAATAGATCCGTCCCGGATCGACCAGCTTCTGGCCAACTTGTGCATCAATGCCCGCCACGCCATCGCCGGGGTAGGCAAGCTCACCATCGATACGGGAACATCGACTTCGACGAGGACTATTGCGCCGATAACACGGGCTTTGTTCCCGGGGAGTTTGTCCTGCTCGTTGTGAGCGATGACGGATGCGGCATGGACAAGGAGACCATATCCATATATCCCTTGACAAGCAAAAACAGCCCCCCTATACTTTCGCGCATCGAAAGCAATACCTTTCAAGCTATCAAAAAATACTGGTGAAAGCCACAATGCGCAAACGGCACCCACAAACCAACACCGGCGAGCCCGATCGCGTACGGGAGCAACAATCCCTCGACTACGGTTCCGCCTCCCGTACCGACGAGCTTTTCCGCGACCCGGCTTTTATGGAGAACCGGGAAGTCCCTGTACACCGGTGGGTGCCGTGGATTGCCGGGTTTTCTGCGCGCTTTGTCGAGGATTGCTTCAGGTTATTCCTGCCGACCTGCCCGGCCCGAAGGTATCGCGTCCTGGACCCGTTTGCCGGCGTTGGCACAACGCTCATTTCTGCTCTGCAGGCCGGCCATAACGCGGTCGGCTTCGAGATCAACCCCTATGCCGCGTTAGCTTGCAGAGCCAAGATCGAGGCTGTCTCCATCGACCTGCAGCAATTAGACCAAGCAATTGCAGAATATGATTATGCAAGCCGCAATGGCAGCCGGACCGCTGTGGGCGCGATTCCCCCGGGTTTCGCATCACGCATCCCGTTCTTCAGTCCCCAGGTCGAGGGGCAGGTCCACGGATTCTTCAGCTTCTTAGACCGTGTTACACCCCAAGCACTGGTTGACATTTTCAAAGTCGCGTTCGGAGCGGTCATGGTCGGATTCTCCAATTACACCTACGAACCCAGCCTCTCTACCCGACCGGGCGCCGGAAAGCCCTTAATAGAGCAAGCCGACGTTCATGCAGCGGTTTTGGCGAAACTGCGGAAGATCCGTTCAGACATCGCTTGGCTTCAGTCGAGGCGTGCTTCGTCAGACGCGCCACAAGGTGTTGTTCACTTGATGAGCTTCATGGAAGCCGACAGCGTGCTTAAGCCCCAAAGCGTGGATCTGGCGGTAACCTCGCCGCCCTACCTGAACAACTACCACTATGTGCGCAACACCAGGCCTCACCTCTACTGGCTCGGACTGATGGATTCCCCAAATGACCTACGGGGTCTTGAACAGAACAACATTGGTAAGTTCTGGCAGACGGTTAGGGGACAAGGCCGCATTGACATCACATTCGAGGACAGTGACTTGGTCGAGGTTCTGGGCGCGATCCGAGAGACTCGAACAGACAAGGGAGTTTACGGTGGCGGCGGTTGGGCGAACTACGCCGCGTCCTATTTCAACGACTTATACCGTTTCCTTGAGGTTCTCTCACGCTGCATGAAGCCAGGTGGAGCTGCGGTCATCGTTGTTGGGAATTCCATCATCCAGGGACACGAGATCAAAGTGGACCAGGTGCTCGGTCGCATTGCCCTCCAACGCGGTTTTACCCTGGAGCGGATCGAGGTGCTCCGCACCAAGCGAGTTGGCGCCAGCATTACCAAGTCGGCCGTCCGCAGGGGTGAAACCTCTCATGCCCATCTCTATGAAAGCGCAGTCGTCCTGAGGCAGGCAGGAGTCACCCGATGAGCGGTCAGGACAACGCCAATGGCCCCAGGGCGCCAAAGCCATACAACCCTTTGGAAAAACGCCGGTTAGCGGAGAGCATTGTCCGCGAGCTTCTCGCGCGTCCAGCCGAGCCGCTCCCCCCACCCGGGCTGTTCGTGGGCGCCGGCATATACGTAATCTACTACACAGGCGCACACCTATTGTACAAGCCGCTCGCAGCCCTCAATAACACCGAGCCGACCCACCCGATCTACGTTGGCCAGGCCGCCCGGTCCCGGCGCTAGAAAGGGTGGCTTTGCTGAAGGCACCAAACAGCCGGCCCTCTTCAATCGCCTGAGCCAGCACGCGGGTTCTCTGCGCCAGGCGACGAACCTGGATATGGAGGACTTCCGTTGCCGCTACCTCGTGGTGGACGATATCTGGATAGGTTTGGCCGAGAGTCTGCTCATAGAGCGCTATCGCCCCCTTTGGAACGTTGTTGTCGATGGTTTCGGCAACCATGACCCAGGCTCGGGACGTCACCAAGGCAAACGCCCCAACTGGGACACGCTGCACCCGGGCCGAGCATGGGCCGGTCGTCTGCAGCCCAGCACCCTGTCACTTGTTGCGATTGAGCAAAGGTCCGGGCCTACCTGTTAGCTTTGTCACAGCCCTAAGCACAGCCGGTATTAATTAGCAGAAACGCCGTTGGTCCGACCTACCTTGAGTCTGGTTCAGTTTTGCAGGTTGAAAGGGTGGAAGTATTCCGCCAGCAGCATGACGAAATCCGTTTAGTCCTTTGCGGCCTGACCATGCCACACAAAGTGTATGCAGGCCTGCCGCTTGGCAGGGAGGCTGTGCAGATATAACTGACGGAGGTGACGGAAATGGTAACAATCAATACGGCGAAAGCGACGCCGGCGGATGGGTTCTTGGACATTCCGCTGGAGTTTATCATGGTCATGAATGGCCAAGCGATGCAGCACGACGCAGTGCGCCCTCTTTTTCAGATCAGGGCCAGGCTGTCGGCGACGGCCATCCCGGCGCGCGTCGGCCGGAGAAATCCGTCGCGGATTTCCACGAGCCCTTCCCCGGAGAGCCTCTCGATCATATCCCGTTTGTCTGCGAGAAGATCCCGGCAGTAACGGATTCTGAACGTTTCCAGGCAGATTCCCCGGCGCATCCGGAAACCAAGAAAGAGCGCCTCCAGACAGAGCTGTTCGTTGCTCAGAATCTCCCTCGACTCGACCGGTTCCCGCCCCGATTCCAGAGCGCCGATGTAGGCGTCGACGGAGCTGCGGTTCCAGCGCCGCTCGCGTCCCGAAAAGGAGTGCGCCGCGGGACCGAGGCCGAGATAGGGGACGTGGTTCCAGTATTTGCGGTTGTGCCTCGATTCCCGGCCGGGGCGGGCGAAATTGGAGACCTCGTAATGGCGATAACCGCTCTCTTCCAGGATTTGAGCCGTCCGGAGAAAAAAGTCGGCCTGGCGGGATTCATCGGGGAGGATGAGCTCTCCGCGCCGGCATTGCTTTGCGAGAGGGGTTTTCTCTTCCAGCGTAAGCTGATAGCAGGAGAGATGTTCGGGGTTGAGGCCGATGGCCGTATCCAGGGTGGCAAGCCATGTTGTAAAGGGAGGGTCTGCTTCCGGGGATGCCGCCCCTACGGCGGGGGAAGGGGACGGTTTCGTCTCTTCTGTGGCTGAGGCGGTGGCGGTTGTCCCTTCCGCAGGGGAAGAGGGAAGGCCGTAGATCAGATCCAGGCCGATGTTCTCGAAGCCGGCGTCGCGCACCCGTTGGACGGCGCCGATGGCCTGAAGGGCTGTATGGCGGCGGCCCAGCAGCGCAAGCGCGTCGTCGTCGAAGGACTGGACGCCGATGTTCAGGCGGTTCACGCCGGAGCGACGGAGCGACGCGAGGAGGCTTTCGCTGATGTCGGCGGGATTCGCCTCGACGGTAATCTCCGCGTCGGGTGCGATCGTGAAAGCGGTCCGGATATCGGCGATCAACCCTTCCAGATCCCCTTCAGGCAGCACAGAAGGGGTTCCCCCGCCGATGTAGAGCGTATCAAAAGAATCGGCCCACCCCCGGTAGCGCGCTGTTTCCCGTCTCAGGGCGGCGAGAAAGGCGGGGATCCGCGTCCGGTCGGTGATGGAGTAGAACCCGCAATAGGCGCACTTCCGGACGCAAAAGGGGATGTGGACGTAGAGGCCCGGAAAATCGCGGGATTCCCCGGATCGAATGAAAGGATCTTCGCCCGCTTTCGGGAACGGTTTGTCAACCATCCGCCCTGCTCCATTTTTGGGGACGACGATCCGGGTTCCCCCGCGGGGGATCGTTTCAGGAAGACTCTCTTTCAAGACAATGAAATCGCATGAGATTCCAAGAAGCCGTCGGGAGGAGGTCCGTCCACGGCTTCCGGAAAGCCCGGTCCGCTCATTCCGTATCGGACTTCAGAACGGCCAGGAAGGCGCTCTGCGGGATGCTGACGTTGCCGATCATCTTCATCCGTTTCTTGCCCTTTTTCTGCTTTTCGAGGAGTTTCCGCTTCCGGCTGATGTCGCCTCCGTAGCACTTCGCGATGACGTCCTTCCGGAAGGGGGAGATCGTCGTCCGGGAGATGATCTCTCCGCCGATCACCCCCTGGATCGCGATTTTGAACATCTGCCTTGGGATCTCCTCCTTCAGCCGCTCGCAGGCCTGGAGGCCGCGGGCGCGGGCCCGTTCGCGGTGGACGATCTGCGAGAGGGCGTCGACCTTTTCGCCGTTCACGAGGATGTCGAGAAGGGCGAGGGAGCCTTCGCGGTAGTCGATCAGGTCGTAATCGAACGAGCCGTAACCCTGCGTCACCGACTTGAAGCGGTCGTAGAAGTCGAAGATCACTTCGGAAAGAGGCATCTCGTAGATCAGTTCCGCCCGGCCGGGATTCGGGTAGTTCAGCGTCGAGTTGACCCCCCGCTTTTCCATGCAGAGTTTCATGACGGCGCCGAGATAGCGTTCGGGAAGCATCATCGCCGCCCGGATGAAGGGTTCCTCGGATTTGATGATCGACATCGGTTCGGGATAGTGGGACGGATTGTCCACGAACAGAACCGTTCCATCCTTCAGCGTAAAACGGTAGCGGACGCTCGGGACGGAGAGGATGATCGAGAGGTCGTACTCCCGCTCCAGACGCTCCTGGACGATGTCGAGATGGAGCAACCCCAGAAAACCGCAGCGGAACCCTTGGCCGAGGGCGGCGGAAGAGTCCTTTTCATAGATGAACGAGGCGTCGTTGAGCTTGAATTTGTCTAAAGAGTCGGCCAAGTCCGTGTAATCGTCCGCGGCGATCGGGTAGATCGAGGCGAAGACGACCGGCTTGACCTCCTTGAAACCCGGCAGCGGCTTGGGGCAGGGCCGGTTCTCCAGCGTGATCGTGTCGCCAGTGCGGACGTCCGATACGGTCTTCACGCCGGCGATGATGTAGCCGACGTCCCCCGCGGAGAGGCTCTCCCGCTTCTGACGCTGGAGCAGGAAGTGGCCGACCTCCTCCACCCGGTATGTCGCGTTGTTATATACCAGACGGATGATGTCGCCGGCCTTCACCGTCCCGTCGAAGATCCGGCAGTGGATCACGGTCCCCCGGAAAGAATCGTACTTGGCGTCGAAGATGAGCGCGGCGAGCGGCGCCGCCGGATCCCCGTTGGGCGGCGGGATCCGCGCCACGATCACCTCCAGGATCTCCTCGATCCCGATCCC
>MNZQ01000105.1:11044-24898 GCA_001873745.1 Syntrophaceae bacterium CG2_30_58_14 | reverse complement strand
GAGGTCCTGCGAGCGATGGAACCCCCTGCGGAGGGGTAAGGTTCCGAATATAAAAAAGGGGGGGCTGATTCCCGTCCTGTGGCTTTTCATCCCACGGGGAGGGGTGGGTTTTTTAACATTTCGCATTGAATACAGGAGGTACCAAGATGAAACTTTGTTTTAACGCCGGACCGCAGCCCATTGAGGAGTATTTTTCCTTCGCCAAGGAGAACGGCTTTCCCTGGATCGAACTGAGCTGCAATAACCCGAACAATTTTCTGGACAAATGGACCCCGGCCCGAATCGACGGAATCAAGAGGTTGCGGGACCAGGCCGGCGTCAAGTACGGCCTCCATTCGGCCTCGTTCGTCAACGCCGCCGAGATCGAACCGACCGTCCGCAAGGCGGTCCAGCAGCACCTGCTGGATTACGTCGAGCTTGCCCACCAGTTGGAGGCCGAATACGTCGTCCTCCATTTCGGCTACCACTTCAGCCTCTTCATGGACCACGTCTTCGACTGCCTGATCAAGACCTACACGCCCGTCGTCGAACTGGCGGAGAAGTACAAACTGCCGATCGGGATCGAAAACATGAACAAGATCCACCAGGAGGCGGAGATCGCCTACCTCGGCGTCACCATTGAGGAGCTCAAGCGGGTCTTGAACGCGATTCCGTCCAAATATTTCGGTCTGACGCTGGACATCGCCCATGCGAGCCTTCTTCCCGGCGGTCCCGAATCTTTTATCGACGCTTTCCCGAACCGGATCATCAGCACGCACGTCAGCGACAACGATCTGATCCTCGACCGTCACGTCCCCGTCGGGAACGGAAAGATCGACTTCAAGCGCGTCTTTGGAAACCTCATGAAGGCGGATTTCAAGGGGACACTGAACATCGAACTGCCAAGGTCGAATGAGGACCGCGCACTGAGTAAGCGGCGCCTGGAACCGATCCTCGCTGAACTCGGGATCCTGAAAGAGGCGCTAACACCTTAATATTCACATAGGTAATTGCAAAACCATTTGTCATTCCCGAATGCCTCTATCGGGAATATGGTTTTTCAAGCCGTTAGAACCAGATTCCCGCTCAGAATCGTTGCGGGAATGACAGAATGGGGAGTTTTGCAATTGGCTCGATATTAATTTTCATTTTCCAGCCGGTCGATGATCCGGATGTTCATTCAGGGCTCCGGCGCGACGTAGGAGAGGATGCGGCCGCGGTCAACCACCTTGACGTTCACCATCTTTTTCTGTCCCTCATCGTCGAGAAAAACCACCTGGCCGATGCCGGCGTTGAAGATCATCCGCCAGCACATGAAACAGGGCATCCCACTGCGGGGTTTCTGCTGTTGAAGGCCGTAGATATACAGCGTGGCGTCGTCCATCAAGTCGAAGCTCGCGCGGATGATCGCGTTCGCCTCCGCGTGGACCGAGTGGCAGATCTCGTAGTGTTCGCCGCTCGGGATATGGAGGCGGTCCCGGACGCACTCCCCCCGCTCCAGGCAGCTCCGGACGCCTGCGGCGGCGCCGTTATACCCGGTGCTGATGATCGTGTGGTTTCGGACGAGAACGGCCCCGAACTGGGCCCGCAGGCAGGTCGAGCGGAGGCATGCAGTTTCGGCCATCTTTAGAAAGTAATCGTCCCATGAGAGTCTCATCGATTCTTCTCCTTTCCGTCGGATGAACGGATGTGCAACATGTCGACTTTTGGCGAAGCCGTCGGAACCGAATTCAGCCAGGGGACAGATTTCAAATCTGTCCCCTGGCTGAGTATCATGACGCAGGAATGCTTTTTTGTCAATTGCCGGAACGTGATTTCTAAAAAAAGATCGCTCAATTCCGTAAAAAGCTGTTGACTATCCCCCCTTCCTATATTAATTCAGTTTCGGATGTTTCGGTGAGGAAAGGTCGGTTTGGGAAAGAAAAAGCTCTATATTCAAACTTTTGGCTGCCAGATGAACGTGCAGGATGCGCAGAAGATGGCGGTTCTGCTTGAGGAGTCGGGATACGGGACGACGGATGATCCGGATGAGGCGGACCTGATCCTCGTCAACACATGCAGCATCCGCGAGAAGGCGGCGCAGAAGATTTACAGTCAGTTGGGGCGGTTCCGGGAGTTGAAGGAGAGAAATCCGCGTCTCCTGATCGGCGTGGGTGGTTGCCTCGCGCAGCAGTGGGGCGACCGGTTCTTTCGCAGGGCGCCTTACCTCGACCTGGTTTTCGGTACACACCAGATCCACCGGCTTCCGGAAATGATCGGCGAACTGGAACGGGCCGGAGGACGGATCGTCGAGACGGGATTCTGCGAGCGGGTCGGTTCGCTGGAGATTCCGGCGCAACCGGCCGCCGGGGCGGTGAGCGCCTTTGTGACGATCATGCAGGGGTGCAACAACTTCTGCGCGTACTGCGTTGTGCCCTATCTCCGCGGGCGGGAGCAGAGCCGGCAGTTGCCGGAGATTCTTCGTGAGATCGAAACTCTAACTGCCCAGGGCATCCGGGAGGTCACGCTCCTCGGGCAGAACGTGAACTCGTATGGGCAGACGCTGTCGGGGAAAATAGATTTTACGCAGTTGATCCGCGCCATCGGGAAGATTTCCGGGATCGGGAGGATCCGCTTCACCACTTCCCATCCGAAGGATCTGTCGCCTCAGTTGATCGTGTGCTTCGGGGAGATTGCCTCCCTCTGCGAACATATCCACCTCCCGGTGCAGTCGGGATCGGACCGGGTGTTGCGGCGGATGAACCGCGGTTATACGGCTGAGGCATACCGGGAGAAGGTGGCAGAGCTTCGACGGGTCTGTCCGGAGATCAGCATCACCTCCGATATGATCGTGGGATTCCCGGGGGAAGAGGAGGAGGATTTTCAGCAGACGCTTGAACTGATGCGGGAGATCCGTTTTGATAACCTCTTCTCTTTCCAGTACTCGGAACGGGAGGGGACGGCCGCCGTCGGGATGGACCGGCCCGTACGCGATGGTGTGAAACGGGAGCGGCTGAGGGCGCTCCAGGCCCTCCAGGGGGCGCATACGCTGGAGAAAAACCGCGCCTGCGTCGGAAGATGGGAGTCGGTTCTGGTCGAGGGGCCGAACCCAAACGGGTGCGAGGGGATGACCGGGAGGACGCGGGGAAACCGGATCGTTCATTTCCCCGGGGGAACCGGACTCATCGGCAAAACGGTTTCCGTGCGGATTGTGGAGGCCTTTCCCCATTCCTTGCGGGGCGAGGTAGAGGAACGAGGAGGCGCAGATGCTCATTGAGATGAAGGTATCGGGTCTGACGATGGATCCGATCACCAATACCCCGATCGTCATCCTGAAAGACCTCGAGGAGAAGAAGGCCATCCCGATCTGGATCGGCATCTTCGAGGCGAGCGCCATCGCGACCGAGATCGAAAAGATCACCTTCTCGCGTCCGATGACCCATGACCTTTTAAACGAGATTCTGAAGGCCCTGAAGGCCGAGGTGGCGCGGGTAGAGATTCACGATCTTCGGAATAACACCTTCTTCGCCAACATCCACCTTCGTGTCGCCGGAAAACCGATCGTCGTCGATGCCCGTCCCAGCGACGCGATCGCGGTAGCCCTTCGCGCCGGCGCCTCCATCTTTGTGGAGGACAAGGTGATCGAAAAGTCCCGGAACGTCGATTTCGGGACGAAGATGACGGATCTCGACCGGCTGAAGAAAGAGAAACTTGCGGAGTTTCTTGAAAATCTTTCCCCGGAGGATTTTGGAAAGTACAAGATGTGACAGGAAGTGCTAAGTGCTAAGTGCAGCTAAGCACTCAGTCCTCAGCGCTCAGCACTATTTTCTTGAGGCAACGGATGGGTCTTTTAGAGCAGGCCATCGACGAGTTCGACAGACATATGGAGGTTGAGAGAAATCTCTCCGAACATACAAGGGACGGGTATCTGACCGATCTGAAACAGTTTCGGACATTTTTGGAGACGCGGGGGATTTCCGGCGGGATGGGAGAGGCGATTCCCATCGATCCGCTGGTGATTCGCTCCTTTCTCGCCTCCCTTTACCGCGGGAAGTGCCGAAAGGTGACCGTCTCGCGGAAGGTGGCGGCGCTTCGCTCATTCTACCGGTACCTCCACCGGGAAGGAAAGGTGTCTCTGAACCCGGCGGAGCTCGTGCAGCTCCCCCGGTGCGAGAAATATATCCCCGTCGTCCTTTCGGCGGATGAGATGCTGGCGCTCCTCCAGGTGAAATTTCCGGAGGATGCGGCCGGACGACGGGACCGGTCGATGATCGAGCTCTTCTATTCCTCGGGGATCCGCCTGAGCGAATTGACGGGACTCGATCTCGGGGATATCCGTTCCAAAGAGGGGCTCGTCAAGGTCAAGGGGAAGGGACGAAAGGAGCGAATCGTTCCGGTTGGCCGGCCGGCCCTGCAGGCGCTTGAAGCCTACCTGCAGAAACGACCGGAGCTCCGGAAGGAAGGAGCGGATATCGATGCGGAAAAAGCCTTTTTCTTGAGCGCGAGGGGAAAACGGATGAATCCCAGGGGGGTGGCGCGGGTGGTTGAACGGGTGGTCCGGGAAAGCGGGATCGGCCGAAGGATCAGCCCGCATGCGCTCCGGCACACGTTTGCGACCCACCTGCTGGACGCGGGCGCCGATCTGCGTTCCATCCAGGAGATGCTGGGACACCGGAGCCTTTCGACGACGCAGAAATACACATCGGTCAGCGTGAGCCGTCTGATGGAGATCTATGACCGGTCGCACCCGCGGGCCGGAGGAGGGAAGCGATAAGATGAAGATCCGGGGAACGACCATCCTGGCGGTACGCCATCGGGGAAAGGTCACCGTGGCGGGAGACGGCCAGGTGACGCTCGATACGACGGTCATGAAGCATGGGGCGAGGAAGGTGCGGCGACTCTACCACAACCAGGTGATCGTCGGGTTCGCCGGGGCGACCGCGGACGCCTTTACCCTCTTCGACCGTTTCGACCAGAAGCTTGAACAGTACAAGGGGAACCTGCTGCGAGCGGCCGTGGAGCTGACGAAGGACTGGCGGACGGACCGGGTGCTCCGCCATCTGGAGGCGCTGATGATCGCCGTCAGCCGCGATTCGTTTCTGATCATCTCGGGAAACGGCGATGTGATCGAGTCGGACGACAACGTGATGGCCATCGGCTCGGGCGGACCGTTCGCCCTCGCGGCGGCACGGGCGATGGTCCGCTATTCGGATCTGACCGCGACGGAGATCGCGCGGGAGTCCGTGAAGATCGCCTCCGAGATCTGCATCTTTACGAATGACCACATCACCGTGGAGGAGATCGATCTGGAAGAGGAACCGGAGGGGACAGATTTGAAATCTGTCCCCTCTAAGTCCCATGCCCGGGTCGGACACAACGAAGGATGAAAATCACCCCCACCCCTCCCTCCCCCCTCGAGGGGGAGGGATACAGGGAGAGGGGGCATTTTCATATAAGGAAAAGGAAAAAGGGTAGCCATGTCACAGGATGATTTAACGCCAAAAGTGATCGTAGAAAAACTGGATCAGTATATTATCGGACAGCAGGAGGCCAAGCGGGCCGTGGCGATCGCACTTCGGAACCGCTGGCGGCGCCAGAATGTCTCGCTGGAGATGGGGGAGGAGATCTCCCCAAAGAACATCATCATGATCGGGCCCACTGGCGTGGGAAAGACCGAGATCGCCAGAAGGCTTGCGAAACTCGACAACTCCCCGTTCATCAAGGTCGAGGCGTCGAAGTTCACCGAGGTCGGCTATGTGGGGCGGGACGTCGAATCGATGGTCCGCGATCTGGTGGAGCTTGCGATCGGCATGATCAAGTCGGAGGAGCAGGGACGCGTCCAGACTAAGGCCGCCGAATTAGCGGAAGATCGGCTTCTCGACATCCTTCTCCCGCCGAAACCGGTGGAAAGGAAGGTCACGGAGATGATCCCGAACGGAAACGGGACGTCGTTCGAGGCGGAGTCCGCGCCCGAGCAGGATACGACCCGCGAGAAGCTCCGGCGACTGCTCCACGAGGGTCGGCTGGACGGTCGTTTCGTCGAAATCGAGAAGACCGAGGTCCGGAGCGGACCGATGGTCGAAATCTTCTCCTCCGCCGGCATGGAGGACATGGGACTCAACGTCAAGGACATGTTAGGGAATCTTTTCCCCCAGAAGAAGAAAAAACGGCGGGTGAGGGTGCCCGAGGCGATGGAGATCCTGGTGGAAGAGGAGGCCCAGCGTCTGGTCGATATGGAAAAGGTGACGAAGACAGCGATCGAACGGGTCGAGCAGTCGGGGATCATCTTTCTCGACGAGATCGACAAGATCGTGGGTGACGACGGGACGCACGGCCCGGACGTCTCACGGGAAGGGGTGCAGCGGGACCTTCTGCCCATCGTCGAGGGATCTACCGTGAGCACCCGCTACGGGATGGTCCGGACCGATCACATCCTTTTCATTGCGGCAGGGGCGTTCAGTGCGACGAAACCGTCGGACCTGATCCCGGAGCTGCAGGGGCGCTTTCCGATCCGCGTGGAGCTCAACTCCCTCGGCCGGGACGAATTCATCCGGATTCTGACCGAACCGCACAACGCCCTCGTCAAACAGTACACCGAGATGATGGCGACGGAGGGGGTCCGGATCACCTTTACGGAGGATGCGATTGCCGCGATTGCGGAGACCGCCACGCTGGTGAACGACCGGATGGAGAACATCGGGGCGCGGCGTCTCTATACGATCATGGAGAGCCTTCTCGACGAAATCTCCTTTGATGCGCCGGAGATGCGGGGTCAGGAGGTGGTGATTGACGGCGATTATGTCGCCGATCAGTTAGACGAGATCGTCGAGGATGAGGATCTGAGCCGGTATATCCTGTGAGAACAAGTGTTAGGTTTTACGTTTTATGTTTTACGTAAAACCTAACACGTAAAACCTAACACTTAAAAAGAGGAGAGGTCGATGGACGGGATGAAGACATCCATGGAGCGGGCCGATATTCTGGTGGAGGCCCTTCCCTATATTCGCCGGTTTTTCAACAAGATCGTTGTGATCAAGTACGGCGGCCATGCGATGGTGGATGAGGAGCTGAAGAACAATTTCGCCCGCGATCTGGTCCTGATGAAGTATATCGGGATCAACGCCGTCGTGGTCCACGGCGGCGGCCCACAGATCGGAAACCTGCTGAAAAAGCTCGGGAAGGAGTCGAAATTCGTCCAGGGGATGAGGGTGACCGACGAGGAGACGATGGACATCGTCGAGATGGTGCTGGTGGGGAAGGTGAACCAGGAGATCGTCGGCCTGATCAACCGGCACGGCGGCCGGGCGGTCGGGTTGAGCGGCAAGGACGCGAACCTGATCCGGGCGGAGAAGTACTATCTCAGCGCCGAGAAGGTCAAGGAGACGCCGCCCGAGATCATCGACATCGGTCTCGTGGGAAGGGTGACGGAGGTCAACGCATCCCTGATCGTCTCGCTGATGGCGGACGGCGTCATCCCGGTCATCGCCCCGACGGGGGTCGGGGACGGGGGAGAGACCTACAACATCAACGCCGACTTGGTGGCTGGCGCGGTCGCTTCCGCCCTTGCCGCGGAGAAGCTGATTCTGCTCACGGACGTCCCCGGGGTCCTCAACGGCAACAAGGAGCTGATCCACACGATGGATGAACCGACCACCCGCCGGATGATCGAGGAGGGGACGATCGAAGGGGGGATGTTCCCCAAGGTAAAGTGCTGCCTCAAGGCCCTCCGGGGCGGTGTCAAGAAGGCCCATATCGTGGACGGCCGCCTGAAGCATACGATTCTCTTGGAGATGTTTACGGACCAGGGGATCGGGACGGAGATCGTTTTATAGGTGCAAAAACATCGTGTTAGGTTTTAAGTGTTATGTGTTACGTAAAGCTTAAAGCCTAAAACGTAAAACCTTCTCATTTCAAACATGAGGTAAGGAAAAGATGACCACACAAGAATGGATCGACCTGTCGGATCGCTACATCATGTCAACATACAAGCGCCACCCCCTTGTGCTGACGAGGGGGTTGGGCGTCCATGTCTGGGACAGCGACGGCCGCTGCTACCTCGATCTGGTCGGGGGGATTGCCGTCTGCGCCCTCGGCCATGCCCATCCCAAAGTCGTCGCGGCGATCAAAGAGCAGGTGGAGAACCTCTCCCACGTATCCAACCTTTACCATATCGCGCCGCAGATCCTGCTGGCCCAACTCCTTGTGGAGAATTCACCCTTCGACAAGGCATTCTTCTGCAACAGCGGGGCGGAGGCCAACGAGGCGGCGATCAAGCTTGCCCGGAAATATGGTTCGGAACAGATGGGAGGCCGATATGAACTGATCACGATGCAGGACTCCTTCCACGGCCGGACGCTGGCAACCGTGACGGCAACGGCGCAGGAACGATTTCACGTCGGGTTTGAGCCGCTTCCGGAGGGTTTCCGGTATGTTCCTTACAACGACCTACCGGCGCTGGAGGCGGCCGTGACGGAGAAGACCTGCGGCGTTCTGGTCGAACCGATCCAGGGGGAGAGCGGCGTCGTCATTCCCGATCCCGGGTATCTTCCGGGGATCCGGCGGATCTGCGATAAAAAGGGGCTCCTGATGATCGCGGACGAGGTCCAGACGGGAATCGGCCGGACGGGGATGCTCTTCGCCTGCGAACATGACGATGTGATACCGGACATGATCACGCTGGCGAAGGCCCTCGGGAACGGCTTCCCGATCGGGGCGCTCCTCGCGAAGGAAAAAATCGCCGCGGCCTTCGTCCCGGGAAGCCACGGATCGACCTTCGGCGGCAATCCGCTGGCCTGCGCGGCCGCCCTGGCCACGCTGGAAACCATCCTCAACGAGGGGATCCTCGAGAACTGCCGGAAGGTAGGGGAATATTTCCTCTCCCGTCTTGGGGAATTGAAAGAGAAGCATCCAAGAATCCGGGAGGTCCGCGGACAGGGGCTGATGCTCGCCGTCGAATTGACCGTACCCGGGGCGGAATTCGTTCAAAAATGTATGGAGAAAGGGCTGCTGACCAACTGCACGAACGGGAATGTCCTCCGTTTTGTTCCGCCGCTGATTCTGACCCGACAGGATGTGGAGAAGGCCATCGGGATCCTGGATGGGGTGCTGGAGGAAACATGAAAAAGGATCTGCTCAGCGAATATGACCTGGAACGGGCCGATTTCGAATCCATTTTCGAAGGGGCGCGGCGCCTGAAACGGCTGCTTCGGGAGGGGAAGGAGCATCCCCTTTTAAAGGGCAAGACCTTGGGGATGATCTTCGACAAATCCTCTACGCGGACGAGAATATCCTTTGAAGTCGGGATGTTCCAGCTTGGCGGTCTGTCTCTGTTTCTCAGCAGCCGGGATACGCAGTTAGGCCGCGGGGAGATCATCGCCGACAGCGCGCGGACCATGTCCCGCTATCTGAACGGAATCATGATCAGGACCTTTTCCCAGGAATCGGTGGAGGAATTCGCCCGTTATGCGACCATCCCGGTGATCAACGGCCTGACCGATCTCCTCCACCCGTGCCAGCTCCTGAGCGATCTCTTCACAATAATCGAGAAACGGGGCGGCTACGAGGGGCTGAAGATCGCCTATGTCGGCGACGGGAACAACATGGCGAACTCCTGGATCAATGCCGCGGCGAAGCTGCCGTTTCGCCTTGACCTGGCCTGCCCCGACGGGTATGATCCGGATGCGGCGATCCTGAAGCGGGGGATCGCCGAGGCGCCCGCCGGGGTGGTCCTCCACCGGGATCCGGCGGAGGCGGTCCGCGACGCCGATGTCGTTTACACCGATGTCTGGGTCAGCATGGGGCAGGAGGCCGAGCGGGAAGAGAAGATGAAGCGGTTTCAGGGCTACCAGGTCAATCAGGTCCTGATCGACCTGGCGAAAAGGGACGTCCTTGTCATGCACTGTCTCCCCGCCCACCGGGGCGAGGAGATTACGGCGGAGGTGATTGACGGCCCCCATTCCGTGATCATCGACGAGGCGGAGAACCGCCTCCACGTCCAGAAGGCCGTCATGGAAATCTTGATGCGATGAGTTAAGGAGGGAAAAATCGTGAACGAGGTGAAGAAGGTTGTCCTCGCCTATTCGGGGGGACTGGATACCTCCGTGATTGTGAGGTGGCTGATCGAGACATACCGTTGCGAGGTGATCTGCTTCGCTGCCGACGTCGGTCAGAAAGAGGAGCTGTCGGGGCTTCGGGGAAAGGCGATCAAAACCGGGGCCGCGAAGATCTACATCGACGATCTCCGGGAGGAATTCGTCCGGGACTTCGTCTTCCCGGCCCTGCGGGCGAATGCAATCTACGAGGGGAGCTATCTTTTGGGGACGTCGCTTGCGAGGCCGCTGATCGCCAAGCGGCAGTTGGAAATCGCAAAGATCGAGGGGGCCGATGCGGTCTGCCACGGGGCCACGGGGAAGGGGAACGACCAGGTGCGGTTCGAGCTGGCCTACATGGCTCTCCATCCGGCGATCCGGATCATCTCGGCCTGGCGGGACGACCGTTGGGCGTTCGATTCGCGCGCCTCGATGATTGATTACGCGGAAAAGCGCGGGATCCCGATTCCGTTGACGAGGGAGAAACCCTACAGCAGCGACCGGAACCTGCTCCATATCTCCCACGAGGGGGGGATTCTCGAGGACACTTGGGCGGAGCCGGAGGAGGAGATGTTCGTCCTCACGGTTTCCCCCGAGGCGGCGCCGGACCGACCGACCTATGTCGAGATTGGTTTTGAAAAGGGGAATCCCGTCTCCGTGGATGGTGTTGTGATGAGCCCGGCTGCACTGCTCGATCACATGAACGGAATCGCCGGGGCGAACGGGATCGGCCGCATGGACATGGTTGAGAACCGTTTCGTCGGCATGAAGTCGCGAGGGGTTTACGAGACGCCGGGAGGAACCGTCCTTTGGGCCGCACACCGCGCCGTCGAATCGATCACGATGGACCGCGAGGTGATGCTGATGCGGGACTCGCTGATTCCCAAGTACGCGCAACTCGTCTATAACGGTTTTTGGTACGCCCCGGAGCGGGAGCTCCTCCAGCGGTTCATCGACGATACCCAGGAACGCGTGACGGGGAGCGCGAGGCTGAAACTCTACAAGGGGAACTGCGTCGTCGTTGGGAGAAAGTCTCCCTTCTCGTTGTACAGCAAGGACTTCGCGACATTTGAGAAGGATCAGGTTTACAACCAGAAGGATGCGACGGGTTTTATCCGCCTGAACGCGCTGCGGTTGAAGATCCCGGCGATGATGAAGACACGATGATGAAGAAAGGCGAAAAACCCTGGGGAGGGCGGTTCAGCGAGCCGACGGATCGTCTGGTGGAGGCCTTTACCACATCGCTCCATTACGACCGCCGCCTCTATCGCTGCGACATCGAGGGAAGCATCGCCCACGCCCGGATGCTGGCGAAGCAGGGGATCATCACGAAGCGGGAGGCGACGGCAATTCGGGCCGGCCTCCTGGCCATTCGGTCCGCTATCGAGGCGGGGGACTTTGTCTTTCGTCCCGACGATGAGGATATTCACATGGCGGTCGAAAAGGCCCTCACGGCCCGGATCGGCGAGGCCGGAGGGAAACTCCACACGGGCCGAAGCCGGAACGACCAGATCGCCCTCGATATCCGCCTCTACCTGCGGGCGGAGATCGGTGACATCTTGACCCTTCTCAGAAACCTGAAGGCCGGGTTCGTCGAACGGGCCAAAGCGGAGATGGGAGCGATCCTGCCCGGTTATACCCATATGCAGAAGGCGCAGCCGGTTCTTCTCTCCCATTACCTGCTGGCCTTCCGGGAGATGTTAGACCGGGACGAGGCCCGCCTCCGGGACTGCCTGAAGCGGGTGAATGTCATGCCGCTCGGCGCGGCGGCGCTGGCCGGGACCGGACTGCCGATCGACCGCCGTTATGTTGCGCGCATCCTTGGGTTTCCGCAGGTGACCGCAAACAGCATGGACGCGGTTTCCGACCGGGATTTCGTCGCGGAGTTCATCTTTGCCGCCTCGCTCGTCATGATGCACCTGAGCCGCTTCTGCGAGGATCTGATCCTCTGGTCCACCGACGAGTTCGGCTATGTCGAGATTGCCGACGCCTTCACGACGGGGAGCAGCATCATGCCGCAGAAGAAGAATCCGGACGTGGCGGAACTGATCCGGGGGAAGACCGGCCGCGTTTACGGGGATCTCATCGCGCTGCTGACGATCCTGAAGGGGCTGCCGATGACCTACAACCGTGATCTGCAGGAGGACAAGGAACCCCTCTTTGACTCGGTCGATACGCTGCAATCCTCTCTTCGGGTTCTGACCGCGATGATCGGACGCCTCACGTTCAACCGGCAGCGGATGGAGACGGGGGCCGGAGGGGGTTTTTCAACGGCGACGGATCTGGCCGAATACTTAGTCCGGAAAGGGGTCCCGTTCCGGGAAGCCCACGGCATCGTCGGCAAAATCGTCGCTTTCTCCATTCAAGAGGGGAAGGCGCTGACCGGGTTGACGCTGGAGGAGTTCCGAAGCTTCTACAAGGGCTTTGAAAAGGACCTGTTCCCGTGTCTCACCGTGCGCCAATCGGTTCAGGCCCGGCGGGAAATCGGCGGAACCGCAGAGGAGACCGTCCGCAGGCGGATTGCGGAGATAGAAGGCCAATGAGGCGTAATCGCTTTTTGGGGTGGGCGTTTGTAGGCCTCTGCATCGGAATCCTTTTCGCTGCGGGATGCGGGAAGAAGGGTGATCCCATCCCCACGCGGGCGCGTCTCCCGGCGGCAATCGCCGATCTTAGCGCGGCTTCCTCAGCGGAGGGTATTATCCTTCGCTGGTCGATTCTCTTTCCGCAAGGGGGGATCGGCAGTTTCCGGATCCTCAGGAGCGACACGGAAGCGGCCGATGCTTGTCCCGGGTGTCCGCAGGATCACCGGACGCTCGTGCAGTTGTCCGTTGCCGATGGCCGGCTGCAACGTGAAGGGGCAAAAGGTATCCGATATTTCGATGCGGACGTCCGACTCGGGCGTTTTTATTCCTACCGCGTGGCGAGTTGCGATCCCCGTGGAAATTGTGGAGAGGCGTCAAACACGGCGCAACGGGTTCATGAAACGCGCTGAAGACACTTCGTAGAGAAGGAGAGAAGAGAAAGAGGCGATGAATTATTTTCAATATCAAAACCGGGCCCTTTTTTGTGAGGAGGCGGCGGTCGAGCAAATCGCCCGGGAGGTGGGAACCCCCGCTTATCTCTACAGTTACCGGACGCTCCGGCGCCATTTCCGGATCTTTTCTGAGGCGTTTGCGGAAGTCCCCCACATCGTCTGCTTTGCCGTCAAGGCCTGCTCAAACACGGCGATCCTCCGGATTTTCGCCCGGGAGGGGGGTGGCGTCGATCTGGTTTCCGGCGGGGAGCTCTACCGGGCGTTGAAGGCCGGCGTCGATCCCTCCCGAATGGTCTATTCCGGCGTCGGAAAGCGGGAGGATGAGATCGATCTTGCCCTCCGGACCGGCATCCTGATGTTCAACATTGAATCCTTGCAGGAATTGGAGGCGATCAATGACCGCGCCGGGAAGTTGGGCGTGCGGGCCGGCATTGGTCTCCGGGTCAACCCGGATGTGGACCCCGAAACCCATGCGCACATCTCCACCGGCCTTAAGGAGAATAAATTCGGGATCAATGTCGAGGCCTCCCTGCTTGCGTACCGTCATGCGGCCAAGCTGAAGCATGTTGACATCAAGGGGGTCAGTTGCCATATCGGCTCGCAGGTCACGAAGATTTCGCCTTTCATCGACGCGCTCGGGCGACTGAAGGAGCTGATCCGGCGGCTTCGGGAGGAGGGGATCGCGATCCACTATCTCGATCTGGGCGGGGGCCTGGGGATCACCTATGATCAGGAGACCCCTCCCCCCCCCTCGGAATACGCCCGGGCGATCAT
>MNZQ01000105.1:0-11029 GCA_001873745.1 Syntrophaceae bacterium CG2_30_58_14 | reverse complement strand
AATGGACTGCACCTTCATCTTCGAGCCCGGCCGCGTGATCGTGGGCAATGCCGGGATTCTGGTGACCCGGGTTCTCTACACGAAGGAGAACGACGGGAAGCGGTTCATCATTGTCGATGCGGGGATGAACGATCTCGTCCGCCCCAGCCTCTATGGTTCTTTCCACCTGATCCAGCCGGTCATTCAGCGCGAGCGGGAGGAGATCACGGCGGATGTGGTCGGCCCGATCTGCGAATCGGGCGATTTTCTGGCGAAGGGGCGACGGATGGCCGCCGTCGAGAGAGGGGAGTTGCTGGCGGTGATGAGCGCCGGCGCCTATGGTTTCAGCATGTCGTCCAACTACAATTCGCGTCCCCGGATTCCGGAGATCCTGGTTCGGGACGACCGCTGGTGCGTGATCCGGAAACGGGAGAACTGTGAAGACCTCGTCCGGGGGGAAGAGATCCCGGACTTTTTGAAGTCCTAAAGAGAAAGGCAAGGAGGGCATATGTTTGGAGGCGCTATTGTTGCGATTGTAACACCGTTCAAGAATGGATTGGTGGATGAGGAGGCGTTCCGGCAACTGATCGAGGAGCAGATCGCCGCGGGAACGGACGGAATCTGCCCCTGCGGCACCACGGGCGAATCGACCACCCTCTCCCATGAGGAGCATGACCGCGTCATCGAAATCGCCGTCGATGCGGTGAAAAAGCGGGTCCCGGTCATTGCCGGAACCGGCTCCAACAGCACGGCGGAGGCGCTCCGGTTGACGAGCCATGCCTGGGAGTCGGGGGCCGACGGCGCCCTCTTGGTCTGCCCCTATTACAACCGCCCGACGCAGGAGGGTCTCTACCGCCATTTCCGTGCCGTGGCGGAAAAGGTTCCGATCCCGATCATCGTTTACAACATCCCCGGCCGGACGGGAACGAATATGCTGCCGGAGACCCTGGCGCGGCTGGCGAAAATCCCGAACATCATCGGCGTCAAGGAGGCCGCCGGTTCCATCAAGCAGATGAGCGATGTGATCCGGCTTTGCGGAGCGGATTTCGACGTCCTCTCCGGCGACGACATCTTTACGCTGCCGCTGCTCGCCATCGGCGGCAAGGGGATCATCTCCGTCATTTCCAACGTCGTCCCGGAAGATATGGCGGGGATGGTGGACGCCTTTCTTGCAGGCGATCTCTTGAAGGCGCGCGCGCTCCACTTCCGGATGGCGCCGCTGATCGACGCCCTTTTCATCGAAACGAATCCGATCCCGGTGAAGGCGGCGCTGGCGATGATGGGAAAGATCGACGGCGAGCTGCGACTTCCGCTCTGTCCGCTGACGGAAAAGAACGAAGCCGTCTTGAAGAAGGTAATGCAGGAATACGGTTTGATCGGGTAAAAAAGGGAGGGAGATCATGGTCAGGGCGATCGTAACGGGCGCCGGCGGGCGGATGGGGGGACGGATCATCAGTCTCATTGCGGAGACAGACGGCATTGAGCTGGCGGGCGCCGTGGAACGGAAAGGGCATCCCGCCGTCGGGAAGGATGTCGGCGAGGGGCTGGGCCTCGGCCGGACGGGGATTCTGATCGGGGATTCCGTTGCCGGTTGCATCGACCGCGGCGATGTGGTGATCGATTTCACCTCGCATGAAGTTTCCCTGGGTCACCTGGAGATTGCGGCTTCGGCGGGAAAGGCGATCGTGATCGGGAGCACCGGATTTACGGCGGTGGAGATGAAGAGGGTCCGGGAACTCGCGCCCTTTGCCCGGTGCGTCCTTGCCCCGAACATGAGCGTCGGCGTCAATGTGATGCTCAAGGTCCTCGCGGACGTTGCAGCCCTCCTTGGCGATGATTACGATGTGGAGATCGTGGAGGCGCATCACCATCTGAAGAAGGACGCCCCGAGCGGCACCGCCATCAAGATGGCCCAGGTCATCGCGGAGAGCCTCGGACGCGATCTGGATAAGGTCGGCGTTTACAGCCGGAAGGGGATGATCGGGGAGCGGACGAAACGGGAGATCGGGATTCAGACCATCCGGGCCGGGGATATCGTCGGGGAACACACGGTGATCTTCGGCGGGATGGGGGAGAGGCTGGAATTCATTCACCGGGCGCACAGCCGGGATAACTTCGCCCGCGGCGCAATCCGGGCGGCCCTCTGGGTCGTCGGCCGCGGAAACGGTCTCTACGACATGCAGGATGTGATCGGTTTAAAGAAAGCCGCAGGGTGAAGAGATGGGGTTCCAGGGTTCTTCGGGCGGGGCTATCCGGGGAATCGTCGCCTTCATCGGGATCGGCGCAAATCTGGGAGATCCGGCCGCCCAGTGCCGGGATGCGGTGCGGCGCGTCGGGACGACTTCGGGAGTAAGCGTGCTTCGTTGCTCTTCTCTCTATCGGACGGCGCCGGTCGGGCCGCTGGAGCAGGGGTGGTTCATCAACGCCGTCGCGGAAGTCCGGACGGATTTGTCGCCGACGAAATTGTTCGAGGCATTGAAAGCGATTGAAAGGCAGATGGGGCGGACAGACGGGCCGCGATGGGGACCGCGGGTGATCGATCTGGACATTCTCCTCTACGGTCAGGAGGTTGTCGATCGGAAGGGATTGAAGATTCCTCACCCGGAGATGCACCGACGGCGTTTCGTTCTGGCGCCGCTCTGCGAGCTCGCCTCCTATGTGATCCATCCCGCGTTCGGCGTTTCCGCCCGCGGCCTGCTGGATCGTCTGACCGACCCGGGAGTTGTGGACCTTTACGCCCCGGAAGAGACCGGGGAGTGAACGATCCCGAAAAGAAAATGGTGGTTGAAAAATGATACTCAAGCTGGTGATCGGCGTCATCGTTATCTATCTGCTGCTCAAACTTTTCCGGAAAGGCGTTCCGCGGATGGGGGGGAAAGCCGGTCCGACGGAGATCAAAACCGCCGTCGCCGGTGAGGACCTTGTGGAGGATCCCGTTTGCCACACCTATGTTCCCATTGGCGACGCCTGCCGGACGCAGATCGACGGGAAGACGGTCTATTTCTGCTCTCCAAAATGCCTTGAACAGTATAAAATCGAAAAAAAACGCTAACATGTCTTCGATTGGTTTAGATAAAACAAATGGGGACAAAGGAGGAGATCCCCGGCGATGATCGATTTCCTGAAGAGGTTGTTTGACCGGTTGCCCATCCCGGAGGAGAAGCGGGAGATGTTCAACCTCCCCAATACGATCACCATGCTCCGGCTCGGGGTGATTCCCATCCTTTTCGGTCTTCTCTTCTCCCCGGGGCCGGCCATGAGCCTTGTCATCGCGATCCTCTTCATCGCGGCGGCGCTGACCGATATTCTTGACGGATACATCGCCCGGCGATTCAGGATCGTTACGACAATGGGGAAATTTCTCGACCCGATCGCCGACAAGCTGATCGTCAACACGGCGATGATCCTGATGATTCCGATCGGCCGAATCCCCGCCTGGATCGTCGCTGTCATCATCATCCGGGATTTCGCCGTGGACGGCATCCGCAACATTGCCTCTTCCGACGGATTGATCATCCAAGCCAGCCCGCTGGGGAAACGAAAGATGCTCTGCCAGATCTTCGCAGTCTCGGCGCTGATGATCCATTACCCGTTCATCGGCGCCGACGCCCATCTGGTGGGCATGGTGATCCTCGGCATCGCGCTGCTCCTTACGGTCACCTCCGGGATCGATTACTTCCTCAAGTTTTACCGGACCGGCGTCCGGAAAAAGGGGTGAAACCTCCCTGACGACATCTCCTTTCGGGGGGAGGGCCGAATATCCAAGACGACTGTAAATATTATTGAAATGATTCATGAAATCCCATCAGTCGGCGGTGCGGAAGGGGAGAATATTTTTCATTGACAAACAGTTTTTATTTGTTATAGTCACGCGCCATCAAAACTGAGCGGGCGTAACTCAGTGGTAGAGTGCCACCTTGCCAAGGTGGACGTCGACGGTTCAAATCCGTTCGCCCGCTCCATTTTTTTCTCCGAACGGCGGCATAGCCAAGTGGCTAAGGCAGCGGTCTGCAAAACCGTTATTCCCCGGTTCAAGTCCGGGTGCCGCCTCCAGATCGTAAAGGGGGCAGCAATCTTCGGCTTGCCCCTTTTTTTCATGGCATTTCGGCGGTGCGCTTGGATGGATCCGGCCGCGGAAACCGCCTTTCGGAACCCCACCGTTCCCGGGAAAGACCGTTATCAACCCTGAAACCCGAAGAACCGTTGCATGGAGGCTTTAGATGAAGATTCAAGTCAGAAAAGGCAGCTTGGCGGAACAGGAAACCGAAGCGGCCGTCGTGACCCACTTCGAGGGTGAAACCAGGCTGGAGGGGACAGCCGCGCTGTTAGACGAGAGGAGCGGCGGTCTGATCGGCGAGCTTATCCGCCTCGGCGATTTTACGGGTCGGCTGAATCAGATTGCCGTCATCTACACCCGGGGCGGTTTTCCGGTCAAACGGATCGTCATGGCGGGGCTGGGAAAGAGAGCGGATTTTACGCTGGAGCGTCTGCGGGGGGCGTATGCCATGGCTGCGCAGCAGATCCGGTCCCTGAACATCGGCGAGTTTTCCTCCGCACTCCATTTCAGAGGCATCGACCTGTCGATGGAACGGATGGCCGAAGGCGTTGTGGAAGGGGTACTTCTGGGCCTTTATCGTTTCCTGCCGTTCAAGACCGTTGATCGGGAGCCAAATCGCGAGATCGCCGGGTTTACCCTGTTGGAGTCGGATGAGGCGGCCTGCAAGGCCGTTCGCGCCGCGGCCATGACGGCCGAGATCATCGCCGCCGCGGTTTCGTTTGCGCGCGATATCGTTTCCACGCCGGCGAATGAGATGACCCCGGCAGATCTTGCAAACGAGGCGAGGGAAAGCGCCAAGGGGAAGAACATCCGCTGCACGGTGCTCGACGCCGGACAGATGAAGGAACTCGGGATGAACGCCCTGTTGGGTGTGGCCCGGGGAAGCCACACGCCGCCCCAACTGATCATCCTCGAATACCGCGGGGAAAAGAAGTCAAGCCCGGTGATCGCGCTGGTTGGAAAGGGGATCACCTTTGACAGCGGCGGGATCTCCATCAAGCCGTCCGAAAAGATGGACCAGATGAAAACGGACATGGCGGGCGGGGCGGCCGTGATTGCGGCCGTACGGGCCGTGGCGGAGCTGGGACTGCCGCTGAATGTGGTCGGCATCGTGCCGGCGACGGAGAACCTGCCGGGCGGCAATGCTTACAAACCCGGCGACATCCTCAGCTCTCTCTCCGGCCGGACGATCGAGGTCGTAACGACCGATGCCGAAGGACGACTGATCCTGGCGGATGCCCTCACGTATGCCGGCCGTTACAAACCCGCCGCAATCATCGATCTGGCGACCCTTACGGGGGCCTGCATCGTGGCGCTGGGCGATCACGTCATCGGGATGATGGGAACGGATGACGGGCTGAAACAGGAGATCCGCGAGGCCGCCGATCTTACCGGAGAAAGGGTATGGGAACTGCCGCTCTGGGAGGAGTATCACGAGCTGATCAAGGGCGATGCAGCGGATTACAAAAATTCCGGAGGCAGGGCCGGCGGCGCCATCACGGCGGCCGCGTTTCTGAGCAAGTTCACCGGCGATACCCCTTGGGTCCATCTGGATATCGCCGGTCCCGCTTGGCTTGCGAAGGATAAACCGTACATTCCCAAGGGCGCCTCGGGGGTGGGTGTCCGCCTCCTGGTCCAGTTTCTCCGGAACCGGTATCGGATCGGGAAAAAATAGGGCCACTACTCAATACGACTCCGACAGATAACTTTCATACCCCACCCCCGTATTTCCCCTCCCCCTTCAAGGGGGAAGCAGGAGGGGGATGGGCTTATGCGACAGAGTAGAGTTAGGTGGATAGACTGAAGACGGAAGGCTATCAGGGTACTTCAGCCTTCAGCCTACGGTCTAAACACCTGAATCGTTACAACAAGGTCATAGGACAAGGGCCGGCAAAAATGGAAACGATTCTGGAAATCAGAGGTCTTTGCACCCATTTTGAGACGGAGCGCGGCATCGTCCGGGCGGTCGACGGGGTCGATCTCCGGGTCGGGGCGGGGAGGACCGTCGGGGTGGTCGGCGAATCCGGGTGCGGGAAAAGCGTGCTGGCCCTCTCCATCCTGAGGCTCGTTCCCTCGCCTCCCGGTCGGATCGTGGGCGGGGAAATTCTTTTAAACGGTCGGGAGCTGCTTGCGCTGTCCGAAGAGGAGATGCGAAAAATCCGTGGCAGGGATATCTCCATGATCTTTCAGGAGCCGATGACCTCGCTCAACCCGGTCTTCCGCGTCGGGGAACAGATCGCCGAGGTCTTCCGGCTCCACCAAGGGATGGACCGGCGGCAGGCGCTCGCCCAAAGCACGGAAATGCTCCGCATGGTCGGCATTCCCTCTCCCGAAAAGCGGGTGAGAGACTATCCGCACCAACTGAGCGGCGGCATGCGGCAACGGGTGATGATCGCGATTGCGCTCGCATGCCGGCCGCGGGTGATGCTGGCGGATGAACCGACGACCGCGCTCGATGTGACCATCCAGGCGCAGATGATCGACCTCATCGCCGCTCTCCGGGCGGAGACGGGCGCGGCCGTGATCCTGATTACCCATGATCTCGGCGTCGTCGCCGAGGCGGCGGAGACCGTGGCCGTGATGTATGCCGGTCAGATCGTGGAGCACGGTTCCGTCCGGGATCTTTTTTCCCTACCGCTTCATCCCTACACCCTCGGGTTGATAAACTCGGTCCCCAGCATGAATGAACCAGCCGGCCGGGACGCATTTCTGACGGCCATTCCCGGCGTGGTCCCGCCGCTGTATGATCTTCCCTCGGGGTGCCGTTTCCGCAACCGTTGTCCCGACGCCTTTCCCCTCTGCCGGGAACGGGCGCCCATCCTAAGGGAGATTGCCCCCGACCATTCATGCCGCTGCTGGAAATATGAGGAAAGCGGATGAAGGATCTCCTACTCGACATCCGGGGATTGAAGAAGCATTTTCCTGCGCCGGGTGCGTTTCTCTCGCGGGGGGTGGGCGTCATCCGGGCGGTGGATGGCGTTTCATTGCAGGTGCAACGCGGCGAAACCCTGGGGCTGGTTGGCGAATCCGGCTGCGGAAAGTCAACCCTTGCGCGCATGATCCTGCGACTGGAAACGCCGACGGCGGGGCAGATTCGGTTCGATAACGAGGATATTCTCGCGTGGAAGGGGAGCGCACTGAAGGCGTTCCGCCGGAAGGTTCAGATGATCTTTCAGGATCCCTATTCCTCCCTCAATCCGCGGCAGACGGCGGGCGGCATCATCGAAGAGCCCCTGCATATCCACCATCATCCGGGTGGACGGGAGGAGATCAAAAAAAAGCTCCGGGAGATCGCATCCGTTGTCGGCCTGAATGAGGAGCAACTGACCCGCTACCCGCATGAATTCAGCGGCGGACAAAGGCAGCGGATCGGAATCGCCCGGGCGCTGATTCTGAAGCCAAGGCTTGTGATCGCGGATGAGCCTGTTTCGGCCCTGGATGTTTCCATACGGGCTCAGATCCTCAATCTGCTGAAGCGCCTGCAGCGGGAGTTTGACCTGACCTATCTCTTCATCACCCATGACCTGGGGGTGGTCCGCCACATGAGCGACCGGATCGCCGTCATGTATCTGGGGAAGATCGTTGAGTTGGGAGGGGCGGAGCCGATCTGCGGCGCCCCGGTTCATCCCTACACCAAGGCGCTTCTTTCCGCCGTACCCTCCATGGATCCACTCAGAAAATCGGAACGGACCGTTCTGTCCGGAGAGATGCCCTCCCCGGCGGCGCCGCCGCAGGGGTGTGCCTTTCATCCACGGTGTCCGGTTCGGATCGGGATTTGTGAGCAACGGGCGCCCCTGTTGGAGCGGGATGGCGCGGGCCATTGGGTGGCCTGCCATCTCAGTCGATAAAAAATGCTTGCATTTTCAAAAAATGGATGTTATGCAGACACATCCGCCCGGGAAATAGCTCGTACATTGGGTTTGATGAGATAATGATGAAGGGTGGGGCAGGGAAAAGTTGGGTGTTCATATCTTGCAGAACAATCAAGCCACCACCGTTTCAGGGCGCGTTCCTGAAAAGGGGTGGTTTTTTTGTGCCTCCAGGTTGTGAAGCCCGCTTGGACAAATCTTAGGAAAGGGGGGTGTACGGATTTGGCAGAAGGCAAGGTAAAGTGGTTCAACGAGAAAAAGGGGTTTGGCTTTATCGAGAATGATGAGGGCGGGGATGTATTTGTACATTTCAGTGCCATTCAGGGCGAAGGCTTCAAGACGCTTTATGAGGGTCAGCGAATTCGCTTTGACATCGAGCAGGGCAAAAAAGGGCCTGCCGCGGTAAACGTTCAGCCATTATAAGGAAACATTTACAACCGTGGAAGTCCCGGTCGCCCGCCGCGGCCGGGACTTTTTTTTAGTGCAATCGTGACGATCTCGTACAAGTCCGTAATCGTACTCGTCTGTCATTCCCGTGGAAACGGGAATCCAGTTTTATAAGACATTGTATGGGGCCTGGATACCCGCGTTCGCGGGTATGACGACTTTTTACGAAGTTATCGGCATTCTCGAAGAGTGTTGCGGATGAGTTGGGAGAAGGCCAAGGGTTTCATTCCATGATCACGGAAGACGGATCCATTCGAAGGTTCCGGGAAAGATACAATCTTCTCGTCGTCCTGGGAGCGACCGCGTCGGGAAAGACAGGACTCGCCATCCGCCTGGCGCGAAGGATCGGCGGGGAGATCCTCTCGGCGGATTCCCGTCAGGTCTACCGGGGCATGGATCTGGGGACCGGAAAGGACCTCTCCGAATACGGCCGGGAAGGGGAGGCCGTTCCCGTACACCTGATCGACATCTGCGATCCTTGGGAAGAGTTCAGCCTCTTTGCCTTCCAGGACTGCTTTTACCGTGCCTTTCAGCAGATATCGCAGCGGGGAAAAATCCCGGTGATGGCGGGAGGTACGGGGCTCTATCTGGACGCCATTCTCCGGGGATACCCCATGACGGCCGTTTCGGAAAATCGCGACCTTCGCGAGCAACTGGCCGGGGAGGGGATGGAAGTCCTGCGACGGCGCTTCCGCCTGCTCTGTCCGGATGCTCACAACACTACCGACCTGCTGGAGCAAAAAAGGGTCATCAGAGCGATCGAGATCGCCGAATTCGTACGGGACCATCCCGATGCAGCGGTGTTGCCGATCACCGTTACGCCGATGGTGATCGGGATCCGCTGCGAGAGGGAAGCATTGCGCCGAAAGATCGCCGCAAGACTGAAAATGCGTCTGGAGGCCGGCATGATCGAAGAGGTTACGCGCCTTCATGACCGCGGGATCGGATGGGAGCGGATTGACGCCTTCGGCCTGGAATACCGCTACATCGCTCTTTATCTCAAGCGGAAAATCACCGCGGAGGAGATGTTTCAGACGTTGAATACCCGAATCCATCAGTTTGCCAAGCGGCAGGAAACCTGGTTCCGGCGGATGGAAAGGAACGGCGTCCGGATCCACTGGATCGAAGGCGCCGACGAAGAGGCCGCGCTTGGCCTGCTCACCGGTCTTGAGGAATGAATCGCCTCCCGAACATCGACAAATATCGGAAAAAATATGCAGTCTCTCCGCTGCGTCCCCTTCTTGTGGCCTCGGTCGCAGGCGTGGAGCAGGCGGTCGTCATTCCGGCCCTGGCGGAAAGCGCCTCTCTCTTCCGCACGCTCGCCTGCATCGCCGCGAATCCCTCCGGCGAGCTTGGCCGGACCCTCCTTGTCTGCGTTGTGAACAACCATCGACCGACTATCGCCGCTGAAGAAGAGATCCGCGACAACCAAGTCACGCTGACCATCCTCAAGGAACTCATCGACGGGCGCAAACCTTCCGTAGCCGGACCTGCCGTGCTGAAGGGGGATCTCGAACGGATTGCCGGCAGCTCGCTTCGTCTGGGCTGCATCGATGCCTCTTCCACGGATGCAGAGATCCCGGACCGGGACGGCGGGGTGGGGACGGCGAGGAAGATCGGCATGGATGCCGCGCTGGCGGTTTTGAGCGGACGTGGGCCGGGTGGAGGGGTGATCTGCTGTCTCGATGCGGACACGTTGGTGATGGAGAACTATCTTGCCGCGGTTTACGCCCATTTTTCGAAGACGGACGATCCGGCGGCCGTCGCGGGCTATGCCCATCAGAAACCTGCCGATCCAGGGCTGCTGGCGGCGAGCTGCTGCTATGAGATCTTTCTGCGGGCCTATGTGATGGGCCTCGCGTTTGCGGGCTCTCCCTACGCCTTTCATGCGATCGGCTCGACGATGTCTTGTACGGCTGAGGCGTATGCGGCGGTCCGGGGGATGAACCGGCGGACGGCCGCGGAGGATTTTCACTTCCTCGACAAGCTTGCCAAGCTCCGGAAAGTAGGCCATATTGGAACTACGACGGTTTTTCCCTCTTCGCGGCCCTCGGATCGGGTGCCCTTCGGAACCGGGCAGCGGATGCGGCGGTTCGCGAACGGGGGGACAGATGAATACCGCCTCCATGATTCCCGAATTTTTGCGGTCCTCCGGGAGTGGCTTGCCGGGATGGAGGCCGATCCGGACAGGGGAACGGAGGCCATCCTGACTGCCGCCCGAAAGATCCATCCGGACCTGAAGGCGTATCTCGATCTTTCCCGATTCGCGATCGACTGGCCGGTGATCCGCCGGAACTGCCCGGACGCCGAACATCTCCGCCGTCAATTCCATGTCTGGTTTGACGGCCTGAAGACCCTGAGGCTGGTTCACCACCTCAGCCGCTCTGCGTTTCCGCCCGTCCCCATGTTTGCGGGTCTGAAGGGCCTTCTCGACCGGATGGGGGAAGCGATTCCCTCGATCGCGGGGATTCCCGCCGGAATACCGGAGTCAGACGTCCAATTCCGGATTCTGGAAGAACTGCGATTCCGTTTCCCCGAATCGTAGAGCACTCCGGCGTTTCCCGGCCAAATTCCGGGAATCCTGCGGCGAAGGGGCGCATGATTCCAACGACCATGCGCTCTTTCACTCGAAAATGCGCATTTAACTTATTGGAATCACTGCATCCAACTTCCCTCC
>MNZQ01000057.1 GCA_001873745.1 Syntrophaceae bacterium CG2_30_58_14 | reverse complement strand
CCCGGATGCGGGCGGTGGAAGTCGGCCCGCAGATCGCCGCGCTTGAAGCCCACCCTTGATCCCGCCCCTTCGATAACTTCGCAGCCCACGGCGATAAGCAGTGATTCAATCCTGCGCCATTCCAGCGTTCGCGGCGGCGGCTCGGCAAAGATCGCGGACAGGGTTTTCCTCTGTGCGCTGTTCATGTTTGCTTTGATACTAAAAATGGTGTCATTTGTCAAGTGGGAGATGACGTTTTGACCAGACTCCCCGAAAAATCACCCTCCAAAAAATGCACATTTCGAATTGGCATTCAATGAGCCGGCATGATCAGTCTCCTTGAAGCTTTGAAGTCTGGCGTATCCTGTCTGTTACGGGGACACGATGCGGCATTATGTCCCCGTCCGAACGCTTACCCCCAGTACACCAGCCCCGTCTCCTGCTTGGCGGCGAGGTGGGGGTGGTAGGGGAGGACCCGAATGCCGTAGGCGTAGGCGCCGTTTTTTCGGACCGTGTAGGAGACAAAGAACGTGAGCGTTCCGTCCGCATCCTTTCCGTTCGGTTGGAGGGAGACGCACTCCGGCGGTTCGGCGAAGCCGTTGCCGTCCTTCTGCCCGATGACCAGCTCCACAAGGAGCTCTTCCGGTTCCAGCTTTCCCGGATCGATCCGGACGGAAACATCCAGCGGCCGCTCGACAAGAATCGTGTCGCCGCGGATCCCGTCGATTCTGACCTCGAGAAGCCGCAGTGAGGAGAAACGCATGGGGAGTTTCCGCTTCCAGTCGGCCAGCTCCCGGGCCATCCGGTAACCGTCTGCATAGAGCTCGTGTTCCCGCCTTGCCGTGGGGAGGTAGAGGTCGCGGTAGTAATCGATCAGCATCCGGTCCGTGTTGAACCTTGGGATCAGGGTCTGCATCGACCGCTTGATCATCGCAATCCACTTTTCGGGGAGCCCGGACGTCTCACGGTCATAATATAGCGGAATGACGCTGTTTTCAAGGATGGTGTAGAGGGACTGGCTGTCCTCCTCGTCGGCGTTTGCGCTCTCTTCGGCGTAGCCCTTGACGACGGGTCCGATGGTCCAGCCGTTTGCGCCGTCATACCCCTCGACCCACCACCCGTCGGAGATGCTGAGGTTGAGGACGCCGTTGGCGACCACCTTCTCGCCGCTGGTCCCGCTCGCCTCGAGCGGTCGGCGGGGGGTGTTCAGCCAGACGTCGACCCCCTGGACGAGGTGACGGGCGATCCGGATGTCGTACCCCTCGACGAAGAAGATCTTTCCCCGGAACCGCTGGTCCTTGCAGACGCTGATGACCTTTTTGATCAGGTCCTTTCCCATTTCGTCGTTGGGGTGGGCCTTGCCGGCAAAGACGATATGAACGGGACGGCTGGGGTGGTTCAAGATCCGGTCCAGGCGGTCGAGGTCGGAGAGGATCATGTCCGCCCGTTTGTAGGGGGCGAATCGCCGGGCGAAACCGATCGTCAGGGCCGCCGGGTTGACCTTCGCGAAGAGTTCCTCCTGCCAGGTTTTCGAATAGCCATACTTCATCCAGTTTCGGGAGAGGTCGTCCCGGAGGAAGTCGATCAATTTCTGCCGGAGTTCGTAACGCGTTCGCCACAGGACGGTGTCGGGGATGTCCTGGACGCGCGCCCACCGTTCGGGATCGGTAATGTGCCGCTCCCAGTCCATGCCGAGGAAGGTGTCCAGGACGGACTTCATCCTTGGGGCGATGTAGGAGAGCACATGGGCGCCGTTGGTGACATGGGTTATCGGGATATCCGTTTCGTCGAAGCCTTTCCAGACATCCCTCCACATCCGCCGGGAGACCTGCCCGTGCAAGCGGCTCACCGCGTTGCTCTTGTGGGCCATCTTCAGGGCCAGGATCGTCATGAAGAAGGGTTTCCCTTCGCCGCTCTCCTTGCGCCCCAGTTCCCAGAACTGCGACCAGGAGATCCCGGTCCACTTCACATAGCTCGCGAAGTAGTGTTCGATCAGCTCCTTGCTGAACCTTTCGTTTCCCGCCTCCACCGGCGTATGGGTGGTAAATACGGTGCTTCCGCGCACGAGCTCGCTCGCCTCGTCGAAGGAGAGCCCGTCCTCCGTCATCAGCGAGCCGATCCGCTCGAACAGCAGGAAGGCCGAGTGCCCTTCGTTGATGTGATAGACGCGGGGGCGGATCCCCAGCCTTTTCAGCACCCGGACGCCCCCCATCCCCAACAGGATTTCCTGTTCGATCCGCGTTCGCGGTTCGGCGCAGTAAAGACGTTCGGTGATCTTCCGGTCCTGGGGGGTGTTCCGCGCCACGTCGGTGTCCAACAGGTAAAGCGAGACGCGCCCCACGTGGACCTCCCAGATGTTCGCGAAGAGCGTCCGGCCGGGAAGTTCCAGCGATATCTGTACGGCCTCCCCCCGTTCGTCCTGGACGATCTCTAACGGCATGCGGGAGAAATCGTTCTCCGGATACTCCGCCGTCTGGGCGCCGTTCTTGTCGATCACCTGCTTGAAAAACCCGTTCTTGTAAAGGAGGCCGACGCCGACCAGGGGGATGTTCAGATCGCTCGCCGTTTTCAGGTGATCGCCGGAGAGCGTGCCGAGACCGCCGGAGTAGATGGGCAGGCAGTCGTGGAGACCGTATTCGGTCGAGAAGTAGGCGACGGGCGACGACCATTTCAGGCCGTTGGGCGGCCCGATCAGCGGAGACGTGGTCTTGTCGTCCATGTATTTGTCGAATTGCTGGAAGATCTGCCCGTATAGGTTCATGTAGCTGGCGTTTTCCGAGGCCTCCAGCAGCCGTTCGGAAGAGACCGTCTCGAGCATCCGGACGGGGTTGTTGTTCATCCCCTCCCAGAGTTTGGGGTCCAGCGCGGAAAAGAGTTCCCGGGCGCGGGGGTTCCACGCCCACCAGAGGTTGTGCGCGAGCTCGCGGAGCCTGGAGATATCCGGGGGAAGGTTGGCCACCGCGGTGAAGGTCCGGAAGTGCGGTGAAACAGAGACGGTCCCCGCGAAGACGTGTTTCATCTCGGCCCTGAGGTCCTCCACGGTGAGCTTCTCCGCCCGGGTCAGGGATGTCGCGAGGGCCTGGTTGAAAGCCTTCTCGTAGTTCCCGAAGAAATCCTTCCAGTTGGCCCGGGAGGCCGCGGCGCGGGCGCCGACCCGCATGGCCTGAAGATCGGCCGTGTCCCGTTTGAGAAAATTGCTGAAGATTTCATGCAGGTTGTTCTCGATCGCCTCATCGGGCTGTCCCAGCCGCTTCAGCAGAATGATCCCGCGGTTCTGGCCCACCGCCTGCTCTGCCCAAAGGCCGAAACCGGCCTGGTCGGTCGTGAGCGTTGGCACGGCATAGGCCGCGCTTTCGAGGGGAGTATAGCCCCAGGGTTCGTAGTAAGAGGGGAAGACTCCGAGGTCGCAACCGGAGAGCGCCTCGTAGTAGGTCATGTTGATCAGGCCGTCGTGGCCGTTCAGATAGGCCGGGACGAAGATGACCTGGACCCGGTTCTCGGGAAAATTCTTGAGACCGAGGCGCAGGCAGGCCTGGAGGATCTGATCGGATGCCTCGTACCGCAGCCGGTGGCTCGCAATGGGCGGATTTGCCGGGTCGGGTCGGGCGTCGTCGTTCTTGAGGGAGGGGATCAGATCCGTGTAGGCGCCGAGGACAAAAATAAAGGCGAGGATGGTCTGGTCCGGCCCCATCTCCCGGTTCAGCCGGCCGAGGGCCGACAAAAAGAGGTCCACTCCCTTGTTGCGGAATTCGCCGCGTCCCGAGATCAGCATGATTCGGGCGTCGGTGGGGAAATCCCTTCCCAGGAACCGGGCTGCGGCGGCAAGCAGTTTTTCCCGGGATTTCAGCGCGGCTGTCCGGTCGGCTGCAAGGTCGGGGATGTTTTCGATGTCCAGGCCGTTCGGTGTGATCCAATCGGGGGTCCTGCCGAGGAAGTTCTTCGCCTCCGATGCGGTAATCTCGCTCACCGTGGTGAAACAGTCCGCCTCGCGGGCCGATGCCGTCTCCAGCGAACACTTGGCGGTGATGTTGTGGGCGCTCGCCTCCCGCTGCGGCGAGATATGGTCCATCGCCGTGTAGATGTCCATCCCGTGGGAGGCCAGGGTCCTCCCGAGCGTCGTGGCGTGCGTGGTGAAGACGGTGCCGATCTCCGGCGCCCGTTTCTTCAGGCCGAGGAGGCCGGCCCCCGTCATCCATTCGTGGAACTGGGCGACCGCCCGCATTCCCCGGGGTCGCACGACGGAGTTGTAGAGGGTTTCGATCACCTCGCTCGCCGCATAGCTGAACATGACCGGCTCCACATAGTCCCAGCCCCCGGCGATGGAGTCGACGCCGTAGTCCTCCCAGATTCGGAAGAGGAGCTGCTCCTTGTCGTACTTTTTGCCGAAGCCGACGAGGATCGCTTTCGGTCTGCCGGGCGCCTTCCAGCGGCCGAAGCGGCAGGGAATCTCCTTGATGGCCACACCCTCGCGGACGCGGTTCCAACACTCTTCGTCCGTTTCCTCGAAATCGGGGTTCGTCTTGAGGTCCGGACCGAGGACGAAATAACGCTCGCCAAAGAGCTTCGTCGCCTCGGGGAGTTTGCTCGTGATCACGGTATAGATCCCGCCGACCTTGTTGCAGACCTCCCAACTCACCTCAAAAAGATAGTATTCCTGCGCCTCTGTCATGACTTTTCTCCTTTTGTCGTTTGACCCGTTGTGATAAATCATCGATAATGTTCATGTAGTTGATGTAGGCCTCATAGGGCGACTCATAGGGGTTGAAGTAGCGGTGAACATCCCCGTCGGAAAACCATTTCGTGCACATGTAGTAGAGGTGGTCGGAGGTCTGGAGCATCCGCCAGCTCCGGAGAAGCCCTTCATCCTTCCGCCTGCGGACGGCGGTCTCGAGATTGTAGAGCTTGCCGGCGGCGTCCTGCTGCATGGCGTTGCCCAGCCAGGCCGTCGTGTCCCGTTCCTCGTCCGCCCAGGAGATGAAATCGGGGCACGCGATTTCACCGGCCGGTTCGCGCTCCGCGGCCGCTTCCGCGGGCGTCCGGAAGCAAAAATCGGGATGGCGGAGGATCTCCCCAGGAAGCGCCCGCAGAAAGTCGAAGATCCCCGTCTCCCGCCACTGGTGTTCGCCGATGGTCTCGTAGTCCATAAAGAGGTTGACGACCGCCTCTTCCCGTCGGATCCGGTGGAGCCAGTGGGCGTATTTGGCCGCCGTGAGCGGATACTCGGCCCAATTTCGGTCGGAGAAGCGAAAGGCCACGTCGTCCGAGAGGCGGTAGTTCCTGAGCAGGAGCTTCAGTTTTTTACAGCCGTTCGGTCGGTATATCAGGTTGGGGCTCCGCCGGCCAAGGATTTTTTCGCTCCCCTCGGCGAGGATCGTCCGGTAGCCCATCTTTTCCACCGCCGCCGCGAGGGCGTCGCTGTAGATCAGCTCCGTATGGCGGAAGGTCTGACCCTCCTGCTCGAAGAGGGAACGGATCCGCTCCCGGTGGCGGAGGACCTGCGCCCGGAACTCCCGCTGCGAGAAGAGGAAGGCCAGGGAATGGCTGTCGGTTTCGTTCAGGAACTCGACGCATCCCGTTGCGCTTAGACGTTGAAAGCTCTCCAGGACGTCCGGCCGGTAGCGTTCCAATTGATCGAGGACCACCCCGGAGAGTGAAAAGGCGACCCGGAAGGCGCCGTCGTATTCCTGAATCAACCGAAGCAGAAGGGCGCCGGCGGGAAGATAGCATTTCTCCGCGACGCGGTCCAGGATCCGGCGGTTCTCCGTCTCGTCCTCATAGTCGAGGAGAGAGCCCACGTCGAAGAAGCTGTATCTGCGAAGACGGCAGGGTTGGTGGACCTGAAAGTAGAGACAGAC
>MNZQ01000115.1 GCA_001873745.1 Syntrophaceae bacterium CG2_30_58_14 | reverse complement strand
TTGGCTGATCCCGTTAAAGCCGATCTCTTCATCGATGAACGCCGTCACCGCGACTTCATTCGCCGCATTCAGAACGGTCGGCGCCGTTCCGCCGGTTTCCGCCGCCGCATACGCCAGCCTCAAGGCGGGAAAGCGAACCGGATCGGGTTTAAAAAAAGTGAGCGCGCCCACGTTCACAAGATCGAGGCCGGCTTCATTCCGGATCATACGGCGCGGGTAGGAGAGGGCGTAGGCAATGGGAACCCTCATGTCCGGAACCCCCAACTGGGCGATCACGCTCCCGTCCCGGTACTCGACCAGTGAATGGATGATGCTCTGAGGGTGGATCAGGACATCGATCTTCGACACGGGCAAGTCGAAGAGCCATGAGGCTTCGATCGCCTCCAGCCCCTTGTTCATCATCGTCGCCGAATCGATCGTGATCTTCTTGCCCATGACCCAGTTGGGGTGCCGGAGGGCCTGCGCCGGCGTAACCTCTGCCAGCTCTTCGGCGGAGGCATGGAGGAAGGGACCGCCGGAGGCCGTCAGAATGATCCGGCGAAGATCTTCCCGATGGTGTCCCTGCAGACACTGGAAGATCGCGCTGTGCTCACTGTCCACCGGAATGATCGTTACCCCTTTTTGGGCCGCGTTGTTGAGAACGATGCCGCCCGCCATCACGAGCGTCTCTTTGTTGGCCAGAGCGATGTCCCTTCCCGCCGCAATCGCATCCAGCGTCGGGAGCAGGCCGGCCGCTCCGACCATGGCGGAGACCACCATATCCGTGCCTTCAACCGCTGCCGCTTCCCGATACCCCTCCGGTCCGGAGAGAATCCCGGGGATCGTCGCACCCAATAGAGTCCGGAGGTCGCGCGCATGCACCTCGTCGATCACCGCAACCAGACGCGGGCGAAACCGCTCGATCTGCTGTTTCAGCAGGGCGATGTTGCGACCTCCGGCAAGGGCGGTGATGGTGAACTCCCCCGGATGGGCGCTGATGACGTCCAGTGTGCTGACCCCGATTGAACCGGTGGAACCGAGAATGGAAATTCTTTTCATCGGATAACAAATTCCTGATAATAGAAGACAAACGGCGTAATGAACATCAGGCAATCCAACCGGTCGAGGATACCCCCATGACCGGGAAGGATCACGCCGGAATCCTTGACCCCCGCCGCCCGCTTCAAGGCAGACTCGGAAAGATCGCCAAGCTGGCCTACCACGCTTCCCACCAGTCCCAGAATGGCGGCATGCGTCACCGTCAACACGGGGAAAAACCATTGTCGAAAAAGAAGGCACCCGACGACGCTGCCGGCAATCAAACCGATCGTCCCCTCGACGGTCTTTCCGGGACTGACCTCGGGGAGCAGTTTTCGTTTTCCCAGCCGCCGTCCCACATAGTAGGCGGCGACATCCCCTGCAAAGGCCAGGACCAGAATGAAGAAAATCCACAGGACGCCCGCTTGCGTCCGGCGGATCAGGATGAAGTGGGACATCAAAAAGGGGATGTATAATATTCCCAGGAGCGCCCGTCCGGGAGGCGCCATGTCCAATCCCTTATCCCGGATTCGAAGGAGGTTGAGGATCAAAACCGCCATGACGGAAAAGGCGAGCACGGATAACAGCAGCAGCATATCCCCGAAGACCGCCGTGAGCAGGATCAGCAGGGCGCTCGCCATCGTCACTGTTTTTTCCGCGGAGACGCCTTTGCCGAACGCCATCCGGTTGTATTCGTACATCCCCACAAGCGAGACCGTCATGATCAGCGCGGCAAAGGATTCTCTTCCGCCGTAAGCGATGATCCCGAACAGGATCGGAACGGCAATCAAGGCCGTGATCCATCTTTTCCCGTGAGGAGACATACGTTAATCTATGTTCTGCGGAGCTGCTCGCTCGTTCGGCCGAAACGGCGTTCCCGCTGTTGATATCCGGCTATCGCCTCCATCAGATCGGGTTCACGGAAGTCAGGCCAGAGGGTATCGGTAAAATAGAATTCCGTGTAAGCCATCTGCCAGAGAAGAAAATTGCTGATCCGATATTCGCCGCCCGTCCGGATGAGCAGGTCCGGATCCGGAAGCGCGCTTGTGTAGAGATAGCGTTGACAGAATTCTTTGGTGACGTCCGCCGTCTTGATCTTTCCGGCCAGAGCGTCGTCCACCATGCGGCTTGCGGCCGTCGCAATCTCGTCGCGTCCACCGTAACTCAGGGCCAGGTTCAAGACCATCCCCCCGTTTCCGGCCGTTCGCGCGATCGTCTCCCGGAGTTTCGTCAGCACGGGAGCTCCCAGTGAATCCAAGTTTCCGATGGCCATCAACCGGATGTTCTGGTCCATCATCTCCTGAGCCTCATTCACTAAATATTCCTCGAGCAGTTTGAGAAGGGCGCGGACCTCCGCCTTGGGACGAAGCCAGTTCTCCATCGAAAAGGCATACAGTGTCAGGAAGGAGATCCCGATCCGGCGGCAGGTCCTCACCACGACTCGCACGGATTCGGCGCCCTTTCTGTGCCCCAGGACCCTCCCCATGGCATGCCGCTCAGCCCAGCGACCATTGCCGTCCATGATGATCGCGATATGCTGAGGTAGTTTATCCGGATCGATCTCCTTCATCATCCACCTGAAATGTGATTATGAATCCCTTGTGCTAACCGACTAACACATCGAACGCAACTTATCAAGACGGATCGAAACAAAACGGGGAGCCCGCAGACTCCCCGTGACAAGCCGAATCAGGCAATCCCGTCAGATCTCCATGATCTCTTTCTCCTTGGCGGAAAGCAACTTATCCGCCTTTTCGATATACTGATCCGTCAGTTTCTGGACCTCCTCCTGAAGGTTGTAGAGCTCATCCTCCGTGATCTCATTGTCCTTCTTCAGGATTTTGAACTGCTCATTGGCATCCCGCCGGACGTTGCGCTCCTTGACCTTGCACTCCTCCGCCATTTTGCGGACGACCTTCACCAACTCCCGACGTCTCTCCTCCGTGAGGACGGGGATCGACAGGCGGATCAACTTGCCGTCGTTGCTCGGCATCATTCCCAAATCGGATTTCTGGATCGCCTTTTCGATCGCCCCCAGAACAGAGCTGTCCCAAGGGGAGATGACGATCAGCCGGCTTTCGGGAATGGAGAGCGAGGCCAATTGGTTCAGGGGTGTCGGCGTTCCATAATAGTCAACACGAATTCCATCCAGCAGCGAGATGGACGCCCGTCCGGTTCTGACCTTGCTGAAGGACTTCTCGAGTGCCTGAAGCGCCTTCTCCATGCTCTCCTTCAGTTCCTCAAAAATCAACTCCTTCATGACCTTTAACCTCCGACCATAGTTCCAACGGGTTCCCCGCAGATGACCCGTTTGATGTTCCCCGCCTTCTGCAGATTGAAGACGCACAGAGGAAGTCCGTTGTCCCGGCAGAGGGATATCGCGGATGCATCCATTACTTTAAGGTTCTTAGTCAATACATCGGTATAACTTATCTTTTCGTACATAACCGCATCGGCATCCTTCACGGGATCACGGTCATAAACGCCATCCACCTTCGTCGCCTTGAGAATGATATCAGCCTTGATCTCAACCGCCCGAAGGGTTGCCGCGGTATCGGTCGTAAAGAAGGGATTGCCGGTTCCGGCGGCGAAGATAACCACCCGTCCCTTTTCGAGATGGCGGACGGCGCGCCTCTGGATGAACGGTTCGGCGATTTCTCTCATTTCGATGGCCGTCTGTACCCGCGTGGGGACGCCGACGTGTTCGAGGGCGCTCTGGAGGGCCAAGCTGTTGATCACGGTGGCGAGCATCCCCATGTAGTCCGCGGTGGTCCGATCCATCCCCTTCGCGCTGGCCGCCATGCCGCGAAAGATGTTGCCGCCGCCGATGACGATGCCGAGCTGCACCCCGAGGGCGGCTACGTCCCGGATCTCACCCGCAACGACCTCCACGACCTCCGGATCAATGCCTGAGGAGAGATTTCCCATGAAGGATTCCCCGCTCAATTTCAGCAGAACCCTCCTGTATGCCGGGCGATCCATGATCCGCTACTTAACCTCTTCACCCAATTGAAACCGCGCAAACCTTCTCACGATAATGTTTTCACCCGTCTTCGCGATCATGTTGCTGACCAGCGTACCTACGGTAATGTCCGTATTCTTGATGAACTTTTGATTCAGCAGGCAAACCTCTTCGAAGTACTTCTTCAGTTTGCCTTCGATGATCTTGTCCCAGATCTTTTCCGGCTTCTTCTCTTCGAGAAGCTGGCTGCGGTAGATCTCCTTTTCCCTCGCCAATGCCTGCTCCGGGATCTCTTCCGGCCGGACATACACCGGATTCGATGCCGCTACATGCATCGCCAGATCCTTTGCCAAAGCCTGAAAATCTTCCGTTTTTGCGACAAAATCGGTTTCGCAGTTCACCTCAACCATGACCCCGATCTTCCCCCCCATGTGGATGTATGCGGCCACAGCGCCGTCCTTTGCCGCCTTGGAAGAACGCTTCGTTGCGGCCGACATCCCTTTTTTCCGAAGATAGTCGATCGCCTTTTCCGCATCGCCATTTTCGGCCGTGAGCGCCTCCTTGCAATCCATCATACCGGCGCCCGTCTTGACCCTGAGCTCCTTCACCATCGCTGATGTGATATCCAATTTATTTTCCCTCCTCTACACGGTCCTGCACTACGGCGGTCTCGGGAGCGCCGCTGTATTCAGATTCCGCCCCATTGCCCGCGATACTCTCAGGCACATCGGCCTCACCGGCCACAGCGCCCTTCGTCACAACCGTCACCGTTGGGCGTTCTTTGTCGCTTTCCGCTTGCAGGCGTTCCTCGAACCGCTTCTTTCCATCGAGAACGGCATCCGCCATTTTTGTCGAAAAAAGCTTGATCGCCCGGATGGCGTCGTCATTGCCGGGGATGATGTAGTCGATCAGATCGGGATCGCAGTTCGTATCCACCATCGCCACGATGGGAATTTTCAGTCTTCTCGCCTCGGTGACGGCGATCATCTCCCGTTTCGGGTCGATGATGAAAAGACCTTTCGGGACACCCTTCATGGACCGGATCCCTCCCAGGACCTTGGTCAATTTTTCGCAATCCTTCGAAAGTCCAAGGATCTCTTTTTTGGGAAACGCCTTGATGCTGTCATCGGCGAACATCCGGTCGAGATCGTTCAAACGATCGATGCTCTTCTTGATCGTCGTAAAATTGGTCAGCATCCCCCCTAACCAGCGCTGATTGACGTAGGGCATGCCGCACCTTTCGGACTCCTCCCGGACCGATTCCTGGGATTGCTTCTTGGTGCCGACGAAGAGGATCTCCCCGCCCTCGGCAACCGTATCCACGATGAACTGGTAGGCCGTCTGAAACATTCCGACGGTCTGTTGAAGATCGATGATGTAGATCCCGTTGCGGGCGCCAAAGATATAGGGTTTCATTTTGGGGTTCCACTTGTTCGTCTGGTGACCAAAGTGAACCCCCGCCTCCAGCAACAACTTCATTGAAATACTGGCCATACTGAACTCCTCCTTCTGTTTTTTCCTCCATCCCCATCCGCTTGACCGGGAACCTTTATAAAAGGCAACGTCCGTCAATCCGGGGATGTGCGAATTTGTGCAGGCTGATAACACAAAGATTTTAATTAATCAAGCTGAAATCGAAGCCATCAGGTATGATAATGGGCGTTGATCTTCACGTAATCGAAGGTCAGGTCGGACGAACAGATGGTCCATGCCCGGCGCCCCATCCCCAATTCGAGTCGAACCCGGATTTCCGGCTGCTTCATGATCGCGGCAAGCTCTCTCTCCCGACCGCCGATTCCCCTGCCCTCCGCAAAGAGGGGCAGATCCTCCAAGAAAAGGCGGACATGACCGACGGGGAGATCG
>MNZQ01000076.1:1918-24379 GCA_001873745.1 Syntrophaceae bacterium CG2_30_58_14 | reverse complement strand
TTTGTTCGAAATCGTCGATCTCCTCATCCCGGTAGCCGAGTTCGCGGAGAACCTCTCGCGTATGGGCGCCCGCGGTGCAACCCGCTGCCCGGTATTCCGGCGGTGTGGCCGAATAGCGGATCGGGTGGCCCAATTGCCGGACTGTCCCGCCATCAGGAAGATCCACCTCCACGACCATGCCCCGCGCCGAGACCAGCGGGTCCGCAAGGGCCTCGCCGAGCGACAGGACCGGTTCCACGCAGGCGTCCACGTTGGCGAAGAGGGCCAGCCACGCGTCCCGCGTCTTCGTCTTCAGGATCGCGCGGACCTCCTCCTTGACCCGGGTGAGATCCGGGGGGACTACGCTGCCTTCGATCAGGTCAGGGCGGCCGATGGTTTCGCAGAAGGCTTCGAAGAACTGCGGCTCCAGGCCGCCGAAGCTGAGGAACTTTCCCTCCTTTGTCTCGTAGAAATCGTAGAGGGAGCCGCCGTTCAGGAATCCCGTCTCGAAGCCGATCTCCGTGCCGTCCGCGAGAAATGCCGCGCCGGAGAGGGCGTTGAAGGCGATGACGCCGTCGGTCATCGAGACATCCACGTGCTGCCCCTCGCCGGTCCCCTGCCGGTGGACCACCGCGGCGAGGATGCCGATGACGGCGTTGTTCGACCCGGAGGCCACATCGGCGATCTGCATCCCCGAGAGACCGGGACCGGTCTCTTTCCGTCCCGAGTAGGACATGATCCCGGAGCGGGCGAGGTAGTTGATATCGTGGCCCGCCCGGTTCGAGAGCGGCCCCGTCTGGCCGTATCCGGTCAGCGAGCAGTAGATCAGTCCGGGATTCGCCGTCTTCAGCGTCTCATAATCGAGGCCGAACCTTGCCATGACGCCGGGGCGGAACTGCTCGATCACGATGTCGTATTCAGCGACCAGCCGCCGGACGATAGCGACCGCCCTGGGGTCCTTGAGGTTGAGCGTGATGCAGCGCTTCCCCCGTCCGAGGCAGGCCATGGCCGCGGAAAGATTCGTCCCCGGGAGGATGGGCGGCATGAAGGCCGCCAGGTCCGGTCGGGAGCCGGAGACGATCCGCAGCACCTCCGCCCCGAGGTCCGCGAGCATCATCGTCGCGTACGGCCCCGGCAGCAGCGTCGTAAAATCGAGAACCTTCAATCCCTTCAGCGGTCCGGCCATCTTATACCCTCTTTCCCCTCAACACAGGTTTGCTGATTCCATGTACTCATCATGAAAAGTCTTTACCCATTCACCCCCAAATGGACCAATCCCGAGAGAATCCAAAGGATGACGTAGTCTTTCTCGGCCTGATCGAAGCGAGGGCCTTGCAGATCGGCAACGCGGTGCATTTTCGCCGTCGACGGATGCGTCGGATCCTGTTCTCGACAGGCACGTTGCGCTGCGCACGACGGCCCGGCGGCGTATCTTCTCCCCTTACAGCCCCATAAACCGCGCGGCGATCGTCTTCATGATCTCGTTGGTCCCGGCGAAGATCCGGGTCACGCGGATGTCCCGCCAGGCACGGGCGATCGGATACTCCTCGCAGTAGCCGTAGCCGCCGAAGAGCTGCATGCAGCGGTCGGCCGTGCGGGAGGCCATCTCCGTCGTCCAGTACTTCGCCATCGAGACGTCGACGACGATGTTCTTCCCCTCCATGTGGTCCGCGATCAACTTGTCGACGAAGGTCCGCCCCAGCCTCGTTTCGGTTGACATCTCGACGATCTCGAACTGGGTGTTCTGGAACTTGGTCAGCGGCCGGCCGAATGCGGTTCTCTCCTTGCAGTACTTGATCGTGATTTCCAGCATGTATTCGGCGGCCGCCACGGCGCCGATCGCGCAGACGAGCCGCTCCTGCTGGAGCTTCATCATGAGCTTCAGGAAGCCCGTCCCCTTGTCGCCGAGGCGGTTTGCCTTCGGGATCCGGCAGTCGGTGAAGTAGAGCTCCGCCGTATCCTGGCTGTGCCAGCCGATCTTCTTGATCTGTTTCCCCTTCTCGAAGCCGGGGGTCCCCGCCTCGACGAGGAAGAGGTCGACCGCGGCGTGGGGGTTCTCCGCGCCGGGGTCGCGGGCGGCAAGAACCAGGAGGTCGCAGTTGATCCCGTTGCTGATGAAGGTCTTCTGACCGTTGATCACGATCTCGTCGCCCCGTTCCATGGCCGTCGTTTTCATCCCGGCGAGATCGCTCCCCGCGTTCGGTTCCGTCATCGCGATTGCGGTGATGATGTCGCCCGAGACGCAGCCGGGGAGGTATTTGTGCTTCTGTTCCTCGGAGGCGAAGGCGACGATGTAGGGGACAATGATGTCGCTGTGGAGAGGCGCCGCGAGGCCGGAGGAGTTCGTCCGGGTCAGCTCCTCCGTCACGATGACGGAGTAGAGGAAGTCCGCCCCCAGGCCGCCGTACTCCTCGGGGACGTTCATCGCAAGAAATCCCTGCTCGCCCATCTTTTTCCACGCTTCCCTTGGGACGATCCCCGCCTCCTCCCACTCCTCGATGTGGGGGACGATCTCCTTTGCAAGGAACCGTTTCAGCGAATCCCGAAATATCCGGTGCTCTTCGGTGTATTGCAGAATGTCCATGTTATTTTCTCCTTAGTTCCCGTAGCGGCCGACGATCGCGATCGCGCAGACGTTCTGGTGCGGGAAGCCGCCCAGGTTGTGCGTGAGGCCGTAGCGGGGGTTCTTCAACTGCCGCTCGCCGGCCCGGCCCAGGAGCTGGAGGTACATCTCGTAGAGCATCCGGAGGCCCGACGCCCCGATCGGGTGGCCGAAACACTTGAGACCGCCGTCCACCTGGGCGGGGAGCTTGCCGTCCCGGTCGTAGAAACCGTCGAGGGCATCCTTCCAGGCATGGCCGCGCTCGGAGATGTGGAGATCCTCGTAGGTGACGAGCTCCGTGATCGAGAAGCAGTCGTGGAGCTCCATCATGCTGATCTCCTCGCGCGGGTTTTTGATCCCCGCCTCCTCATAGGCCTTCGTGCTGCATTTGTTGGTCGTGTAGAAATGCTCCCCGTCCCACTCGTTGAAGCCCCCCTCATAGCCGCTGGAGACGGCTAACTGGATCGCCTTCACCGAAACGAGTTCATGTTTCCCAAGGGATTTCGCGATCTCCGGCGTCGTCACGATCGCGCAGGCGGAGCCATCGCTGACCCCGCAGCAGTCGAAGAGTCCCAGCGGGTGGGCGATGATCGGGGCGGCCATGATCTGTTCCAGCGTCACCGCCTTTCTCAGATGCGCCTTGGGGTTGAGCGCGCCGTTGGCATGGCTTTTCATCGACACGTGGGCGATTGCCCGTTTCAGGTCCCGGTCGGAAACCCGGAATTTCGCCGCGTAGGCCGAGGCTAACTGGGCGAAGAGGCCCGGCGCGGAGCCGTTCGGGAACCACTGCCAGACCAGCGTCCCGAAGCCGGAACCGGCGTTCGGCAGGCCGCCGTAGCCGGTGTCTTTCAGTTTTTCCACGCCGATCGCAAGAGCGATGTCGCAGGCCCCGGAGGCAACCGCGTAGACGGCCCCCCGGAAGGCCTCCGTCCCGGTAGCGCAGAAGTTCTCCGTCCGGGTGATCGGAATGTGTGGCAGCCGCAGCGCCACGCCGAGCGGCGTCGCCGATTTGCCGAGGCCGGCCTCTTCGAGACAGTGGCCGAGCCAGGCCGCCTGGATTTGATCCTTTTCGATCCCCGCGTCGGCGAGGCACTCCTCAAAGGCCTCGACCAAGAGCTCCTCGGCCCCCATATTCCAGCGTTCCCCGAAACGGCTGCACCCCATTCCGAGAATCGCCACTTTATCCCTGATTCCAGAAGCCATGATTCATTCCTCCTTAATATCCTTGGCGACTACGAAAGAAAGTAATTTTCCCCCACCCTAACCCTCCCCCTCAGGGGGAGGGAAATAGGGACAGATACTCGTTTCCCCTTTCCCTATTTCCCGAATTTAAAGAGCCTGCCGATGAGTTGGGATTTCATGATGTCGCCTTCTACTCTCAACTTCCCCGAGCTGTAGGCCTGCATCCCGTCTAATTTGCCCGCGATGAGTTGGAGGAAATCTTCGTCGGCCATCTTGATTGTCGTCGTCGGCTTCTCCGTTTTTCCCGCCTCGACATTGCAGGCGCCGTCCTTCACGGCGACGACCCAGTCGCCGCCCCCGGGGCCGGAGATGGAGAACTGAAAGAGGACGTTCACGCTGGCTGCCTTCTCCGCCCGGAAGGCCTCCGGCATCTGCGCGAAGACCCCTTTGACATCCATCGCACCGACGGCCGCCGCGGCATCGGTCGGTTTCTCGGCGGTTCCCGGAGCTTTGCCCGTCGACTCCGCCTTCGGGACGAGGGGCGTCATGAAGGAGATGACCGCGCTGTTCGCGTCGCCGATCTCCCTGGCCCCCTCGAGGCTGTTGATCTTCTCCCAGTGGTCGCGGATCTCCTCTGGCGTGGGAATCGTTTTCCCGTCGCTCAGGATCGCGCCCGCGCCGGTCAGGATCGCCGCCCGGCTGTAGAAGCCGGCCCCCGCGTTGAAGATGTCGCCGCTCTCCGCGCAGGTCTCGGAGCAGAGGTAGAGCACAATCCCGGCGACGAAGTCGGGCTGCATCCGCTCGAACATGTCGGGCGGCATGACGTCCTCGGTCAGCCGCGAGGCGGCGACCGGGGCGATCGTGTTCACCCGGATGTTGTATTTTGCGCCCTCGAGCTTGAGCGTATTCATGAAGCCGACGAGGCCCATCTTCGCGGCGCTGTAGTTCGTCTGGCCGAAGTTTCCGTAGAGGCCGGCGGCGGAGGTGGTCATGACGATCCGGCCGTACCCCTTCTCCCGCATCACGGCGAACGCGGGACGGGTGACGTTGTAGGCGCCGTTCAGGTGGACGGCGAGGACGGCGTTCCAGTTCTCCGGATCCATCTTGAGGAAGCTCTTGTCCCGGAGGATCCCGGCGTTGTTGATCAGGATATCGACCTTGCCGAAGAATTCCACGGCCGTCTTGACGATTTTTTCGCCCCCTGCGGGGGTGGCCACGTTGTCGTAGTTGGCGACCGCATCGCCGCCCGCGGCGCGGATCTGTGCCACAACCCGGTCGGCGGGAGAGCTGGAGCCGGTTCCCGCGCCGTCCCGGGCGCCGCCGAAGTCGTTCACGACGACCTTCGCGCCCCGTTTCGCGAGCATGAGCGCGTAGGCCCGCCCCAGACCGGCGCCAGCGCCCGTCACGATGGCCACGCGGCCGTCGAACCTGGTCTCCGGAAGGGCCGCGGCCGCCCCGCGCTGGGGAACCGCCTTCCAGAAGTAGCCGGAAAACCCCCGTTCATCATCGGTGAACCGCCGCCGGAAGGCCATCTTCACCGGGAGCCCCACCTTGCAGTCCGCGAGTTCGCAGTCGGTGAAGTCCGCCATGAAGCGGCCGCCCCCCTCAAACTGGACCATGCCGTAGGTTGCAGGCGGGTCAACCGATACGGCCAAGAGGTCGCCCGTGAAGGTCTTGATCCGGGCCGGGACGTCGGCGAACTCGTAATCGTCCTGGGTGTCGACATGGTTGCACTTCGGGTTCACGCAGATGTCCATCTTCGGGAACTGGGCCGTTTGGCAGTCCCGGCACTTCCCGCCGACGAGGCCGGTGAGCATCTTGCGCTTTCGCCAGAGGACCGTCATCGCCGTCTGTGTCGGGGCCTCCGCCCGGATCCCCATCTCGGGCTCGATCAAGCCGCGGAATTTCAGGAATTTCATGTAATTGTCGATCGTCTTCTTGTTCTCCAGCGACCCTTGGACGCCGGCGCGCGGGGCGAGTTTCGTGATCGCCTCGGTGACCTTGAAGTAGAGGGCGTCGCACCCCTGACCGAAGCCGGCGAGCAGGATCCCGTCGCCGGGCTTCGCCTGTTCGAGGGCCGCGACCAGCATCACAAGGGGATGGGCCGCCCCCGTCTCGCCGCAGACCTCGTGCATCTGGTCGATCACCTTCTCCGGCGTTGCGCCTAACTTCTTGGAGATCGCCTTGTGTTCCGCCTTGAAGAGGCAGGGGAAGACCACCTTCTGAACGTCGTTCATCGTGATGCCGAGCTTTTTGAAGAGGCCGTCCACCGCCTCGGGGATGAACTTTGAGTAACCCTCCTCGCGGAGCCAGCGCTCCTCCCACATGTAATCGTAGCGCTTTTGGGCGCCCCGGTAGTGGTCGACGAAGTCATAAGAGACGGTGTAGGCCCCCTTGAATTCGGCGATCACCTCCTGACCACCCACGAGGAGGGCGGCCGCCCCGTCGCCGAACCACATCTCGTAGAAGTAGGCCGGACGGGTCTCCCGTTTATCCGCGGCGGCAACGAGGATGTTCTTCCGGCTCCCCCCCTGCGCGACCTCGAGGGCGGTCAGCAGGCCCGTCGTTCCGGCGCGGAGCGACGAGGTGAAGTCCGCGGTGATCATGTCGTCCCGGAGGTTCAGGGCCGTCTTCAGGATGCCCGCGTTCTGGCGGTCGGCAAAGGGGAGCGTCGTCGAACAGAGGTAGGCGCCGTCGATCGCCTTTTTCTCCTGGCCGGTCAGGCAGTCGCGCGCGGCGGCGACCGCCATCGTAAGTGCGTCCTCGTCGTGGTTGCACATCGAGCGCTCCCCCTGGGCGACCATCACGATGGCCGGGGCGAACCAGCCCATCGCCTGGAAGATCGCCATCCGGTCGAGCCGCAGGCGGGGGATGTAGGCGCCGTAGGAAGTGATTCCGATCATAATTGTCCCTCCTCATTGTCTTCTCAAATAGGGGGACAGCGCCCCTATTATTACCGCAGGAAAATAGGGGCGCTGTCCCCCTATTATTTATGTGATCTTCTCCGGTTTCGGGGCGAAGGCGGTCAGCATGTCGCCCATGAGGTCGCTGAGTTGGCCGTACTCCCTGGCCCCCTTGAGGCTTACAATCTTCTCCCAGGCGGCGCCGACCTCCTCGACCGTCGGGACCTTCTTTCCATCGCCGATCACCGTGCCGGAGGTTGTCATCACGGCGGCGCGGTTGTAGAACCCGACCCCGGCGTTGTAAATCCGGCCGGTCACCGGGCACTTCTCCGACGAGAGGAAGAGGACAAGCGGCGCCACAAATTCCGGCTTCATCTTTTCGAGAATCTCCGGCGGGATGATGTCGGCCATCAGCCGCGAGGCGGCGACCGGCGCGACCGTGTTCACCTTGATATCATATTTAGCTCCTTCTAACTTTAGGGTATTCATGAAGCCGACGAGGGCCATCTTCGCGGCGCTGTAGTTGGTCTGGCCGAAGTTCCCATAGAGACCGGCGGCAGAGGTGGTCATGACGATCCGGCCGTAGCCCCGCTCCTTCATGACGGCGAAGGCCGGTTTCGTCACATGGTAGGCCCCCTGGAGGTGGACGTCGAGGACCGCCTGCCAGGTCTCCGGTTCCATCTTGAGGATGTTCTTGTCCCGGAGGATTCCGGCGTTGTTGATCAGGATATCCACCGTCCCGAAGGCGTCGAGGGCGGACTTCACGATTCCCTCGCCCCCTTCGGCGGTGGCGACGTTGTCGTAATTCGCGACCGCCAGGCCGCCCGCGGCCCGGATCTCATCCACGACCTTCTGGGCCGGCATCGTCGACCCCTCGCCGGCGCCGTCTCTTGCGCCGCCGAAGTCGTTCACGACGATCTTCGCGCCGCGCCTGGCAAGTCCCAGCGCATAGACCCTCCCCAGTCCGCCGCCCGCGCCGGTGATCACCGCCACCCTGCCGTCGAACCGGATTTCATCTTTTGGAATCTCGCCGTATTCGAAGACGCCGTTGTCGATGACCGTCTCGCCGGTCCGGGTGTTGATCGTCCGCCAGAGGGCCTTTCCTTCCGACGCCTTCCAGATCAGCGTCCGGATCGGGTCGCCGGGATAGAGGGTCTTCGAGAAGCGGCAGGCGAGGCGTCGCACCAGCTCCGGCTTTCCCGGGGTGAGGCTTGCCATGAGGGCGCGGCATGCAAAGCCGTGGGTGCAGAGCCCGTGCATGATCGGCTTTTCGAAACCGACCATCTTCGCGAATTCGGGGTCAACGTGGAGCTGGAAGATATCGCCCGAGAGGCGGTAAACGAGCGGCTGGTTCGGCGAGGGGGCGGCGTCCACGGAGAAATCGGGCTCGCGTTCCGGGAACGCAACGACGTTCGGGGGGGCGTTCTCACCGCCGAAACCGCCGTCTAACCGGGCGAAGACCGTGACAATGTTCGTGAAGAGCCGCTGGCCGTTCGAGTGGAAGGTGTCGCTCTCGCCCACGACCAGGGCCCCCTTCGGTCCTTTGTCGTAATAGTGGGTGATCTTCCCCTCCGTGGTCAGCGTCCCCGACGTGGGGATGGGGTTGTGGAAGATCAGATCCTGCTCGCCGTGGAGAATCCCCGCCAGGTTCACGTTGGAGGCGACGCCGAGCTCGCCCAGGAAGTTGAAGATCGACGCGATGGAGAAGCTGGGGATTACCTTGAGGTTCTTTTCATAGGTGTAGTCCAGTTCTTCGACCCCGGCCCCGACGCCGATCGCATAGAGGATCACGTCCTTCCAGGTGTAATCCTTTTTAATGGGGCCGATCTTCTTGCCGATTGCATCCATGTCGAGTGCCATTGGTTTCCTCCTTGAATACGGATTATGAAAACGGCCGGCCTGAATAAAAAGCCGGCGCTATGTTGCTTCGTTCTGCGTGAAGGCGGGGATGTGGATGAACTTCAGGGTCTCTTTCACCAGGGCGATGTACCGCTCCCGGTCCACCTTCACCATGGGGCGAAAGAAGTTTTCGCCCGAAATAAAGTTATGGATGGCGTTCATCACCGCGAGCACCTTCATCATGGTCTCGGGCGGAACGTTCTTCTTGTCAAGGGCGAGCCCCATGGAGCGCGCGATGTCGGCGGTGAACTCGGGAATGATGGCGTCGAGGTTTCCAGCGGAGCGGGTCTTGCCGAAATAGCGGAAAAGGATCAGGTTTGAGACTTCGGGGTGTTCGAAGAGGTAATCGGTCGTCATGTCGATCGAGATGTCCAGACGCTCGCCGAGCGGCAGGCCGTGGATCGCCTGCTCCACGTCGATCAGCTTTTGCCGGAGGTCCTTGTTGATGTCGATGACCACCGATTCGTAGAGGTCCTTCTTCCCGCCCCAGTGGTAGTGAAGGGTGGAGATGTCGATCCCCACCTCCTGGGCGATCATCCGGGTCGTCGTGCCGTGGAAGCCGTACTCGCCGAAGATCCGTCGGGCGACGTCGAGGATGCGGGCCTTCATCGATTCGGGGTCCTTGCGGGCCTTTTCGAGGGGGGTGGACATGGGCGCCTTCCAGCCTGTGATTCAATCGTTTGATGGATAAATAACGGAAACGGAGGGGGGTGTCAAGCAATTTTGTTAGCAGTTTTCCACCCGGAGCTGGCACGCCTTCTCCTTTTTCTTTTCGACCAGCCGCGTTTCCCGACGGGCCTTTGCCTCCCGGTTGCGCCGCTTCTCCTCCTCGGTTTCCAGGATCAGCGGGGGAAGCGGCATGGGTCGGCCGTCCCGGTTCAGGGCCACGTAGGTGAGATAGGCGGATGCCGTATGGCGTCTCACGCCGGTCAGCGGATTTTCCGTTTCCACCCGGACCCCTATCTCCATCGAGGTCCTTCCGACAAGGTTCAGGGTGGCCCGCAGGGTTAAAACATCGCCGACAAAAACGGGGTGGTGGAAGTCCAGCCGATCGATGGAGGCGGTGACCACGTTGGCTCTTGCATGCCGGACCGCGGCGACCCCGGCTGCGGTATCGATGAGCTTCATGATGACGCCGCCGTGGACATTCCCGGCGAGATTGGTATCCTGATGACTCATCAGTTGGGACATGACGACGCTGCTCTCTTCGACCTTTTTCCCTTCCATAATGACCCTCCCCGTATGAAATCTGGAAATCTACAGATATTCTTAACACATTTTCCGGGTCATCTTCAAGGGTCGATGCAGACGGATGTCCGACAGCGGCCGGTAAACGGTCGGGGTGGCGACTAGCCCCTCCATTTTTTTCTTGACAAGGGACAACATATAGTTGTATGACACAACCATGTCAACGAACCTCGATAAGAACTGCCGGGAAATAATGAAAGTCATCATGAGCCTCGCCCGGGAGATCCGGTGTTGCAGCCGGGATGAGGCCATTTGCCGGAACGTCACGTTCCATCAGTTTATTATCCTGGACGCCGTCGCGAAAAAAGGGGAACTGAGTCTGGCGGAGCTTCACGGGATCCTTTCCGTGGAGAAAAGCACAACTACCCGTCTGGTGAATCCGCTGATCCAAAAGGGCCTCTTGAAACGTGACAAGGCAACGCATGATTCCCGGGCGGCGAGACTCACCTTGACGGAAGAGGGGAGGGAGACCCACCGGAGGGTCTGGCTGTGCCTGGGGGGGTTTTTCCAAAACATCACCCGGCAGATCCCGGAAGAGCAGAGGAAAGGGGTCCTGGAATCGGTCAGGGTGTTTACGGAGGCCATGAAAAGGGCTGCCGTCGCGTGTCGGTGCTGTGAATAATTACGGAGGATGCGTTATGAATCAATCGAGCCAGCCCTCTTGTTGTCAACAGCAAGAGACCATCGTTCTGCCGTCCTATACCGGTTCCGCCTGCTGTGCGAGAGGCGCCGGTGAAAAGCGGACGAGCCTTCCGCGTCTCGACCAGGGTTTTGTGATCGGGTCCGTTTCGACGCCGGCCGGGAGCGTTCCGCGGGTATCCTCGGAGCTGCAATGGCGGGATCACTGGGGGGCCGTCAAGGCCCGCTGGGGGGTCGGCCGGATGGATTATTCCATCGATCCGGGTCTGTACGCCCTCGGGAATCCGGATCGGGAGTCGCCCGTCTTGGTGAGCGCCAATTACAAGATGAGCTTCGACGCGCTAAGGAGCGCCTTGCCCGGCAGGGATCTCTGGATCATGGCGCTCGACACGAAGGGGATCAACGTCTGGTGCGCCGCCGGAAAGGGGACCTTCGGTACGGAGGAACTGGCCGGAAGGATCGAATCGAGCGGCCTGAAAGAGGTCGTCAGCCACCGGTCGCTGATCCTCCCCCAGTTGGGGGCGCCGGGCGTGGCCGCCCACACGGTCAAGAAACTCTCCGGGTTCGGCGTCCGTTACGGTCCGATCATGGCAGCGGACCTGCCGGCCTATATCGATGCCGGTTTCAAGGCCGCGAGCAAAATGCGCCTCAAGACCTTCCCGCTCAGGGAGAGGGCTGTCCTGATCCCGGTCGAGCTCGTCGAAACCATAAAACCGACATTGATCATCGCGCCGGTCCTGTTCCTCCTCGGCGGTATTGGCGGTCCTGCCGGTTTCTGGGCAAACGTGCTGCATGAGGGCTCCTTTGCCGTCTTGGCGTTTCTGAGTGCAATCGTGGGGGGGGCGGTGATCCATCCCCTTCTTTTGCCGTATCTTCCCGGACGGGCATTCTCGGCGAAGGGATTGGCGCTCGGCGCCGTCGTGGCGGTCATGATGCTTTCCCTGCAGGGGTACGATCTGTCGATGTGGGCGGGGCGGCTCGGCATTCTGGCGTGGCTGCTGATCATCCCGGCCGTAACGGCCTATCTGGCCATGAATTTTACCGGGGCGTCCACCTATACATCCCCATCCGGGGTGAACAAGGAGATGCGTTGGGCGCTCCCCACGGAGATCGGAATGGGATTGAGCGGCCTGATCATATGGGTTGCGTCGCGTTTGATTGCATAGGAGTCTTAAGATGAGACAACTGACTTACCTGAAGGATGTGGTCACCCTGAAACTCGATCAGGAGAAATGCACCGGCTGCGGGATGTGCCTGGAGGTCTGTCCCCACGAGGTGTTCAAAATGAACACGAGGCATGCCGAGATCCGGAATCGGGACGCGTGCATGGAGTGCGGCGCCTGCAGCCGGAACTGTCCGTTCGATGCGATTTCCGTGCAATCCGGCGTCGGCTGCGCGGCGGCGGTGATCGGCGCCATGTTGGGGCGGACCGATCAGCCGTGTTGCGGTCCGAGCGATAGCGGATGCTCTTCCCCCGCCGCGAATGAGAAGGGCTGCTGCGGGTAGGAGTCAGCCCATTACTAACCGTTCCGATTTTTCCGGTGGCAAACATCGCCGTTTAGGGATATGATCGCCCGTGTAATCGCGCTCCCGGTCGTACCGCTTTTTGTTTTAGGGCGGTCGGGAAACGGGCGGCTATCAACGGGGGCGTCCCCGGACGATCAGGGAGGTGAACCATGGGGGAGACGGCGAGGGGGAAGAAGGACGCGGCGGCGTGGATCCGGGATTGCATCATCCGCTACACGGCCTCCGGGGAGAACAGCCTTCAGTTCGAAGGCGTCCATGAACCGGCGTGGGCGGCGCCGCTCATCGGCTTCTCCCGCGGCGATGATCCGCTGTATCCGAAGTTCAAGGACGATATCGGCCCGTTCTATTGGACCCCGCAGGAGATCTTCGCCGCGACGTTTCCCGGGCTGCGGGTCGCGCCCGCCGAATTAACCGTGATCAGTTGGATCCTGCCGCAGACGAAACAGACCCGGCGTGACAACAGCCGGGAAAAGGCCGTTTCCGCAGAGAGATGGGCAAGATCCCGCAAATATGGGGAGGACTTCAACATCAAGCTGCGCGACCATCTGGTGGGGGTCCTTCGCGAGGCCGGTACCGAGGCCGTGGCGCCCATGAACGCGCCCGCCTGGAAATGGGAAAAATCCGCCCGCTACGGTTTCGCCTCTTCCTGGTCGGAGAGGCATGCGGCGTTCGCCTCCGGCCTCGGCACCTTCGGCCTGTCCGACGGCCTGATCACCCCCAGAGGAATGGCGATGCGCTGTGGTTCCGTCGTGGCCCGGATCGCCGTCCCTCCGTCGGAGCGGACCTACACCGATCACCACGCGCACTGCCTCTTCTACTTCGACGGGAGCTGCGGCAAATGCATCGACCGCTGCCCGGCGGGCGCCATCACCCGGGAGGGGCATGACAAGGAAAAATGTCATACCTACGTCAACGAAGTATCGTCAAAATCGATCCGGTCCCGGTTTGGTTTTGATACCTCCGGCTGCGGTCTCTGCCAGGTCGGCGTCCCCTGCGAGGCGAAGATCCCCCTCCCCGTAAAATAATGGGGACGGTTTTATTATTGTGCGGCCGGGCGTTTCTTTCTTCGGACGTCCCCGTTTCTTGATCCAAGACCAAACACGGCGCGTTTACCCGCCCCGCCTTCGGGCCGTCCGTAATCCTCTGCCGGTTTTACTTTACAATCTTGCGCTTTATCGTCTTGGCCGCGTCTTCAAGCGATCCGAGATTCACGACATCTTTATAGCGGAGCTTTTCGAGGGTTCCCTTCGCTATTTGCGATCTCCTGCCGCTTCGACAATAGACGTAAATACGGCTGGACTTGTCTTTGGCAACGGCCCTTATCTTCTCCCCGATCAATTCGTAATGATTAAGTAAACAACATTTTGAGGGGCTATCGCACGCGGGCCCGCACAATCGAGCGCATGCCTTCATCGCGGCGCACGAGTTCTACGTCCGCAAATCCGGCCGACTGAAGATCTTCCTGAATCTCGGTAAAGCAGTAGCTGTTGCCTCGCTCGGTGGCCGACAGCATGTTGACGGCAAACAGTGCGCCGGCGACCGGCGCCGTGCGGGACGGCTCCATAACGATGTCACGGATGTAGATCCACCCCTGCGGCGCCAGCGCAGCGGCAATCCGGCGGTACAGCGCACGGTTCTGGTCCGGAGAATTCTGGTGAATGATCGCGCTTACCCAGGCCAGGTCGGCGCCCTTGGGCAAGTCGTCGGTGTAGAAGTTCCCGGCGCACAGTTCGACGCGGTCGGCAAACGGCGAGGCGGCGAAACACTCACGAGCCATCGGAATCACATGCGGCAGGTCGAAGATGATGGCGCGCGATAGCGGTTCTGCCTTCAGCCAGGCCACGGTCCACGTTCCAGATGCACCACCCAGATCCAATACGCAACGCACGCCGCCGAGGTGGATTTCTTCAATCAACTCGTCGGCGACACCACGCGACACCACGTGCATCGCTTCGATGAACGACGCCTTATCCGCGTCTTCGCCGCGGATGCTCGGCCCCGGATACTCCGGCTTTCCCGAGTGCACCGTCCACGGCAATCGCGACCAGTTGCGCAGGCAGTTCGCCTGATGACGCAGCATGGCCATGACGCTCTGCGGAGATGCCTCACACAGAAACGGAGCAAGCTCGGGAGAAATCGAGTAATGCCCGTCTTGCTTGACGATCACTCCTACGGCCGCCAGCGCGTCGAGCAGAATCGTTGCCGCGCGCAAATCGCAACCGGCAGCGGCGGCAACTTCCGCGGCGGTCCGGGGCGCGGGAGCGAGTTTCTCAAACAGATCCAGATCGGCCGCTGCGGCGAGCAGGCAGGGAACCTGATAAGCTCGCATCATCTCCAAAATCTGTTCACCGTCACGAATACCCATCGATTGCATCCTCCTATTCATTCGCCTTCGCCATCTCTGTCGTCACCGCGCCGTTTTTCACCCGCACCGACACGATATGGCAGGCCGTCATGAGAGTTTCATTTTCTCCGGCCGGGGCCCGCGTTTTTCGGCGCGGCCGGGGTTCCAGCCGGAGGGGGCGCCGCCATGGAGGCCAATTGCCGCTCGATATCGGCGCGGTTGGGATAATTGGGATTGGCCGCCAGCAGCTTTTGCCAGGCCTTCTTCGCTTCCGCAATATTGTTCTTCCCCTGCAGGTAAACCAACCCCAGGTTGTAGAGGGTCTGTGCGTGGCCCGGATCCACCTGGAGAGACTTCTGGAACTCGGCGATGGCCTCGTCAGGCCGATTGAGATTCCAATAGCTTGTACCCCGGTCCGTGCGCACATTGGGATTCCGGGGATCGATGTCCAGCGCTTTGCCGTACCACTCAACCGCCTGCGGGTACTGTCCCTGATCGTAATAAAGATTGCCGAGTTGGATGAGCGCGTCGAGATTTTTCGGGTTGGCCATCAGCGACGCCCGGAGACTGGCCTCGTTTTGAGCGGCAACGGCCGGATTCTGTGCCGGCTGCTGACCCTGGGACGGGGGCGTTTGCGCCTGGAACGGCATCGATGCGACGGGCGCGCTTACCTGCGCGGATTGCTTGCCGAAGAGATAGCCGATTCCCAGCCCGATGCAGAGGCAGACGAAGCCGGTCAGAAATAGACGGGCCGCCGTTTCATTCGTCGCGGGTCTCGGCCCCTGCTTCGTTTGCAGCGGCTGTTTGCGTTGCGTTGCCATTTCAGAAAACCTCCTCTATCCATCTTTGCCCGGAACCCGTGTCGGGCCTGCAAATGAAACGCTCATGACGGCCTGCCGTCACGAAGGACAATGAAAATCTTCCCTAACCCCTCTTTGCCAAAGAGGGAAATAACAAAGTCCCCCTTTAGCAAAAGGGGGATAGGGGGGGATTAGAGGTGCATTTTCAGATGAAAGAAATCCGCTCCTCCGGACTCCACGCGATGCCTCGATTACGGGCATGAGGCCATGAAGTCCACCAACTGTTTTTCGGTGAGCCCCACTTTCGGGACGCCATCCAGCCGTTTTGAAACCGCTCCGTTTTCAAAGAAAAGCACGGTTGGAAAAATCTCCACCGAATATTTGTCCCCCAGGCTCTCCTGATCATCGCGGACAAACAGAAAATAGCGCCCCTCCCCTTCGGCGTGCTTCTCGAATATCGGCAAAAACTTTCTGCAAAAAGGGCACCAGGTGGCATACCAGAGGGCAATCACCCGACCCTGGACTGCCAGGGTCTGATCGAGATCCTGTTGGTTATCAACCCGATTGTATTGATCCTTCGTATCCATCCGTTCTCCTCCGTTGATCGCCGCTTTGCCAATGGGAGCGCCCTCATCGAATGTCGCCTTCCCTCTTGCAGGGATCACGATCGACATCGCCGGCTTTGCCTATGGCTTGCGGGATAATTTGGACGCAATCTCAGCCACATGCCTTCCCTGAAAGCGGGCCGCGGCCAGTTCATTCTCCGACGGCATCCGTTCGCCTTTACCCCCCGCAATGGTGGACGCCCCATAGGGGGATCCGCCGGTCACCTCGTCGATGCGCATCTGCCCGGCGAAAGCATAGGGCAGACCAACCACGACCATTCCGTGGTGCAGGAGCGTGACATGAAAACCGAGGATGGTTGATTCCTGGCCGCCGTGCTGGGTTGCGCTGCTGACAAAGACGCTGCCCACCTTTCCGACAAGGGCCCCCTGGCCCCAGAGTCCCCCGGTCGCATCGAGAAACTGGCGCATTTGGCCGCACATGTTTCCAAAACGCGTGGGCGTGCCAAAGATAATGGCATCCGCTTGGGGCAGGTCTTCCACCTTGCAGACCGGGACATGGGCCATGGCTTGCTGAGCCTCCAGGGCGCCCATTTTTTTCAGGACCTCTTCAGGAAGGGTTTCCGGCACGCGGTACAGATGAATATCCGCCCCGCCGACTTCAGCGGCGCCTTCCCGGACCGCTTCCGCCATCCGGTGGATATGGCCATACATGGAATAATATACGATGAAAACCTTCATGATGTTCCTCCTTTCTTGAGTTTAAAATAGTCATACACCCGATTTCACGAAATTACAAATTGTGGTAAGATCCCTCCGCCGGGCTTCTGCGGGGGAACAAAACGATGGCGCCGCAGAGAATTCCCTTTTTATGAATTCACCGAATCTTCACAAAGCCGTCATCAAACTGCAACAATCCTCCATTATATCGTACTGAAAATAATGAAGGAGGAAACAAAATGAGAAAATTATTTCAGCAGTTGATCTTGGGCGGGTTTTGCCTGGCGATTGGAGCGGGCACGGCCTTTGCGGAAAACATGGTTATCAAGGGGTCGACGACGGTTCTGCCGGTGGCGCAGGCGGCGCTGGAGGCCTATATGAAGGCGAATCCGGGTGCGAAGATCTCCCTTTCCGGCGGCGGATCCGGCGAGGGGATCAAGGCGCTGATCGACGGGTCGACGGACATCGCGAACTCATCGCGGGAGATCAAAAGCGCAGAGGTGGAGCTGGCGAAGTCGAAGGGTGTCCAGCCGAAGGAGATCGCGGTGGCGATCGACGCGATCGTGCCGATCGTAAACCCGAAGAACCGGGTGAAGGAGCTGACGATCGATCAGTTGAGCCAGATCTACCAGGGGAAGATCAAAAACTGGAAGGAGGTGGGCGGGGACGACCTGCAGATCGTCGTCATCTCCCGGGACAGCAGTTCAGGCACGTTCGAGGCCTGGGGCGAGATGGTCCTGAACAAGGCGAAGGTGACGCCGAAGGCGCAGATGCAGGCGTCCAACGGGGCGATTGTGCAGGCGATTTCGAAGAACCGGTATGCGATCGGGTACATCGGGTTCGGGTACATCAACAAGACGGTGAAGCCCCTGACGGTGAACGGGGTTGCGGCATCGGCGAAGACGGCCCTTTCGAAGGAGTTTCCGGTTTCCCGGCATTTGTACATGTACACGAACGGGGCGCCGAAGGGCGAGACGGCGAAATTCATCAAGTTTATTCTGAGCTCCGAAGGTCAGAAGCTGGTTGCAAAGGAAGGATTCGTTCCCCTGCCAGCCGATAAAAAGGGAAAGAAATAATCTGCTGACGATATGAAAACCCGGAAAAACATTCTGACGAAACGCACGGAAGAGATCGCCATCCGGAATCTGTTCGGCTTTTTTGCGTTCCTGTCGGTGCTGTTGTTGGGGCTGATCCTGGTCTTTCTCTTCCGGGAAGGCCTTCCGCTGTTCAAACAGATCTCGGTAGCCGATTTCCTGTTCGGAACGGCCTGGTATCCCACCTACGATCCCCCGGAATACGGGATCTGGCCGCTGATCGTGGGATCGCTCGTCGTCACGTTTTTCGCCTGTCTTATCGCCGTTCCGCTGGGGTTCCTTTCCGCCGTCTATATCGCGGAGATTGCGCCGGCCGGCATCAAGGAGATCCTGAAGTCCGTAATCGAGCTGTTGGCCGGGCTGCCATCGGTCGTCCTCGGTTTTTTCGGCATGGTCATTGTAGGACCCTGGCTGCAGGAGACCTTCGATCTGCCGACGGGGCTCAACATCGCAAACGCCGCCGTCATGCTTGCGATCATGGCCATTCCGACGATTTCCAGCCTCTCGGAAGACGCGCTGTACGCCGTCCCCCGCGAGTTCAAGGAGGCCTCCTATGCGCTGGGCGCGACGAGGTATGAAACGATCATCCGGGTGGTCGTCCCCGCGGCCCTCTCGGGAATCTCCACGGCGGTGATCCTCGGAATGGCGCGGGCGATCGGCGAAACGATGGTCGTCCTCATGGTGGCGGGGGGGGCGGCGGCGGTCCCCGGGGGCATCTTCGATGCGGTCCGGCCCATGACGGCGAGCATCGCCGCGGAGATGGGCGAGGCGCCGTTCCGGAGCGGCCATTACCACGCCCTGTTTGCCACGGGCATCGTCCTGTTCGTGATCACGCTGGCGTTCAATCTGATCGCCGATACCATCTCCAACCGGTTCCGGGAGACGGGGTCGGGAACGCTATGAACGGGAAAACCTTTGAATCATCGATGAGATCGCGTTACTTCAAACAGAGGCTGTTCTTCGGCGCGGTGCGCCTCTCCGCGCTCGTCATCACCCTCGCCCTGTTGGGGATCCTCGCCTACATCCTGGACAACGGCTTCCGGGCCGTCACCTGGGAGTTTATCACCCAGCCGCCCACCGATTCCATGACGAAGGGCGGGATCATGCCGGCTATTGTCGGCACCCTCTATCTGACCGTGGGGGCGATCCTGGTTGCCCTGCCGCTGGGGGTCGTTTCCGCGATCTTTCTGACAGAGTACGCGAAGCAGGGCGCCCTCACCCGGATCATCCGCATCGGCGTGAACTGCCTGGCCGGCGTTCCCTCCGTGGTTTTCGGTCTCTTCGGTCTCGGCTTCTTTGTCGTTTTTCTGAAGTTCGGTTCCAGCATTCTCGCCGGCGCCCTGACGCTCGGCATCCTGATCCTACCCACGATCATCGGGGCCGCGGAGGAGGCCCTGAAGGCGGTTCCCCAGACATTCCGCGAGGCCTCCCTGGCGCTGGGCGTCTCGAAATGGAACACCATCTTCCGGATCGTTCTCCCCTCGGCCCTGCCCGGCATCCTGACCGGCGCCATCCTGGGGGTCGGCCGCGCCGCTGGCGAGACGGCGCCCATCATGTTCACGGCGGCGGCCTTTTTCACAGCGGTTCTGCCTAAATCCATCTTTGACGAGGTGATGGCCCTTCCCTATCACATCTACGTCCTGGCCACGGCGGGAACGCATATCGAAGAGACGAGGCCCCTGCAGTACGGAACGGTTCTGGTCCTGATCGCGCTGGTGCTGGGAATAGATCTGATCGCCATCATCATGCGCAGCATGTTTAGAAGGAATAAAAGGTGGTAACCGTGGAAAAAGATTTCATCATCCGGACAAAAAATGTGGATTTCTTCTACGGCGCTTTCCGGGCGCTTTCGGGCATCACGATGAATTTCGAAAAGAACAAGGTCACCGCGCTCATCGGGCCGTCCGGCTGCGGAAAATCGACGCTGCTCCGGCTCTTAAACCGGATGAACGACCTGATCGACGGGACCCGCGTGGAGGGGGAGATCCTCTTTGAAGGCCGGAACATCTATGCCCCCGAGGTAGATCCCGTGGAGATCCGCCAGCGGATCGGAATGGTGTTTCAGAAACCGAACCCCTTTCCGAAATCGATCTTCAATAACATGACCTACGCGCCGAAACTGGCGGGGATCCGGGACAGCGGAGAGATCAATGCGCTGGTGGAGGAGAGCCTGAAGCAGGCCGTCCTGTGGGACGAAGTGAAGGATATCCTCGCCAAGTCGGCCATGACCCTCTCCGGCGGCCAGCAGCAGCGTCTCTGCATCGCCCGGGCGCTCGCCATGAAACCCGACGTGATCCTGATGGACGAACCGACGTCGGCGCTGGACCCGATCTCCACCGCGAAGATCGAGGAGCTGATCGACACATTAAAGAAACATTATACCATCATCATCGTGACCCACAACATGCAGCAGGCGGCCCGCATCTCGGAATACACGGGTTTCTTCTACCTGGGAAAGGTGATCGAATTCAACGGCACGGAGAAGATCTTTACCAATCCGGACATGAAGCAGACGGAGGACTACATTACCGGACGCTTCGGATGACACCGTCCACTGTTGCGGCGGATTTTTCAGGCTCGCCGTGACATGGAGTGCGCTCGTCGTGACAAGCGACGGCCAGGCGGTTTCGCGAAGGCAAATCGGAAACGGAGGGGGAATCCTATGGAAGATAAAAAACACACCAGCCGTGAATACGAGCGGGAACTCCAGGAGATCCGGGAGGGCCTTCTTTATCTTGGCGCCCTGACGGAAAGGGCGCTCGAACGGGGGGCGCAGGCGCTTCTGGAAAGGAACTCCGCTCTGGCGCGAGAGATCATCCGCGAAGACGAACAGATCGACCGTCTCGACGTCGAACTGGAGGAAAAGTGCATCCGCCTGCTCGCACTGAGGCAACCCGCCGCCCGGGACCTGCGCTTCATCACGACGGCCATCAAGATCACCGGCCATCTGGAGCGGATCGGGGACATGGCGGCGAACATCGCCGAAAAGGTGATCATCCTGAACGATCTTCCCCAGATCAAACCCTACATCGACCTGCCCCGGATGGTGGAGATCAGCCGGGTGATGATCCGGAAGAGTCTGAACGCCATGGTGCGTGAAGACGTGGAACTGGCAAAGCAGGTCCGGGAGGAAGACGCCGTCATCGACCAGCTCAACGACCAGATATTCCGGGAGCTGCTCACGTTCATGATGGAGGATCCGCGGAAGATTCAGGTCTGTCTTTACATCATGCAGATCTCCAAGAGCCTGGAGCGGATCGCGGATCATGCCGAAGGCGTCGCGGACATGGTCACATACATGATTACGGGAAAGAGCGTCCGGCACAAGCCGGCCTCTGCGGAGCACGGATGAAGATTCGCCTTTTCCATAAATTTCTTGTCGCCTTTCTTGCGATCGGTATCGCGGGATTCGCGACCACCTTTTTTCTGATCGAAAGGGAGTTCAAGACCGATCTCACGGTCCGGATCGGGGACGAGATGGCGGCCGAGGCGCGGATCATCGCGCTGATGCCGGCGGGAGAGATCGCCAGGCATGCCGGAGAATTAGCGGAACGCGCCCGCGCCCGCCTGACCTTGATTGACGCCGCAGGCCGGGTCACGGCGGATTCGTGGCTTGGCGACAGGGAGACGGACGATCACCAGAACCGCTCGGAGATCCAGGAAGCCCGTTTGCGGGGCGTCGGAAAGGCCGTCCGCTATAGCCATACCTTGAAGAAGGAGATGCTCTACGTGGCCATCCCGCTCCGGGAGGGATCGCGGACGACGGGGTACGTCCGTCTCTCCCGTCCCCTCGCGGAAATCACCCTGGCCATAGGTGAGATGAGTCAGGCCGTTTTCGATATCATTCTCGTGATCGTTGTCGCCGTTCTGTTGATCGCCCTGCTGTTTTCCCTGAAAATGATCGCCCCTATCCGCAGACTGGCGGCGTTTACCGGGAAGGTCCGCACGGGGGACGTCTCCGGCGCGCTGCGGATCGAATCAAGGGATGAAATCGGACAACTGGCGGAAAACATCAACGAAATGGCGGCGGCCCTGCAGGAAAAGATCCGAAAGGCCGACGAGGAGAAACGAAAACTGGAATCGCTGTTTTCCGGCATGAGCGAAGGGGTCATGGTCCTGGACGCCGAAAGCCGGATCGAGTCGGTCAATCGGGGAATGGAGGAGATGACCGGCCGGCCGCGCGGGGAGGTCATCGGCAAGACCCTCCTGGAGGCGTTCAGAAATATCGGACTCCACGACGCGCTGGAGCGGTTCCGAGAGGGGAAAGCGACCGTCTGCGAGGAGATCGGTCTGGGGGACGACCGGCCGGTCGTGATGGACGTGACGATATCGGCCGTTCGGGATGAGACCGGCGGGGAGCGCCACACCATGCTGGTCTTCCACGACGTGACGCGTCTGAAGAGGCTCGAGAGGATCCGCACCGATTTCGTGGCCAACGTCACCCACGAAATCCGAACGCCGCTGACGGCGATCATTGGATTTGCGGAAACCCTGCAGCAGGGCGCCTTCGAAAACCCGGAGACGGCCCGGAAGTTCCTGCGAACGATCCGGGAGAACGCCGAACGGCTGAACCGCCTTGTGGACGATCTGCTGACCTTGTCCGGTCTCGAACTGGGCGAGGCGAAACTCCACATGGAAGAGATACGGATCGAAGAGGCGCTCGATCGGGTCCTAACCGTTGTCGAGGCGAGGGCCGGAGAAAAAGGGTTGACGATCCGGAAAGAGATGGCCGGGGAACTTCCGCTGATCCGCGCCGATCGGGACCGGCTGGCGCAGATTCTGATCAATATTCTGGATAATGCTATCAAATTTACCCCGGTTGGGGGGACGATCGCCATCTCGACTTCACCGGGCGAGGATGAGTGCCTGACCGTCCGGATCGCCGATACGGGCGTCGGCATCCCGAAGGGCGAGATCCCAAGGCTGGGCGAGCGCTTCTACCGGGCGGACAAGACGCGCTC